>JAKITT010000056.1 GCA_021647945.1 Candidatus Polarisedimenticolaceae bacterium | reverse complement strand
GGCGTTTATTAGCCAGCAGGCTTTGAGCTATCAATTTACCCAGCAAGAACTGCGTCAACTGGTTGAGATCAGCATCGATCTCAACCAGTGGGGCGAAACACCGTTGCAGGCCATCTGGCCAACTATCCCGGAGAATCATCCGTCACCTAAAGAGCGCAAACGCCATCTGATCACAACAATAAAGAGTGTATGGCAGCGTCTAAAGGATCAACCTACTCGCTACACAGATAGCCCGGTCTCACCCGCCACCACCGAATATCGCATTAAGAGTAGTAGTGATAATAAAAGCCAACTGGGGCTCGGCTACTGCCCTGTTGCATCTGAAAAGACCCGCTGCTGTAATTTGCTCACGCTTGATGCGGTGGATAACTGTGGTTTTGACTGTAGTTACTGCTCCATCCAATCCTTCTACCACGACAACCAGGTCAACTTTGATAGCCACTTTGCCGAGAAGCTGCAAGCCCTGGAGATCGACCCAGAGCG
The DNA here is from genome assembly GCA_021647945.1 of Candidatus Polarisedimenticolaceae bacterium. Lineage (GTDB taxonomy): Bacteria > Pseudomonadota > Gammaproteobacteria > Chromatiales > Chromatiaceae > JAKITT01. The sequence continues at coordinate 19,721 of JAKITT010000056.1, read as the reverse complement.
GCACTACCACATTGGCACCGGGCAATCCTCTGACTCACTGATGTGGGGCAATCGGCATGGGCTCTTAGATGCACTGTTTGACTTTGCCCGTCGCCACCCCAACGTAATCTTGGAGCTGAAGACAAAATCAAAAAACATCAGCTATCTGTTGCAGAACGATATACCCGCCAACATTCTCTGCACTTGGTCACTCAACACGCCCACCATTATCGCCCATGAGGAGCACTTAACGGCCACCTTAGAGGAGCGCCTGAATGCCGCCCGGCAAGTAGCAGACAAGGGGAGCATTGTTGGTTTTCATCTACACCCGATGGTCTGTTATGAAGATTGGCAACGTGACTATTCAACACTATTCGAGCAGCTGCTAAAACAGTTCAAAGCCGAAGAGGTGGCCCTGCTATCACTCGGCACCTTGACCTATATAAAATCGGTCATTAAACAGATTCGCGGGCGAGACTTCAAAAGCAAAATCCTACAGATGCCACTGACCGAGAGCGATGGCAAACTCTCCTACCCTGAGGAGACCAAGCTAGCGATGTTCAAGCACGCTTACCAGAGCCTACGCCCCTGGCATGATAAGGTGTTTTTCTATCTCTGCATGGAGAACCAGCGGTTATGGCTGCCCATTTTTGGCTATGAATATGAGTCAAACCAAGCTTTTGAGAGGGCGATGAAGGGGTGTTATTTAGAGAAAATTGAAGCGGCGCGAAACCACCGCATTGGCCGCACTTAGCAGCATGCTCTGAATCAACAGTGTCAGCAAAATCCACTCTACTGCGATGTAGGCAAATAGATCTGGTGCACGCATCATGGTGGTCATCAACGACTCCTGATAGTAGAAAAACCATTGATGGTTATCGGGAAAGATCACCGCATGCAGCCAATAGAACAGCTCCTTGGGGCCGACAGCAAAAACCACTAGGCCAAGCAGCAGAGACAACGCGCCACCTGAAATCAGATACTCTCTGATTGTCGGCCTCTCCGCACACCGCTTGTAGAGTAGAAAGAGTAGCAACATCGTCAGCAGTATCGACAGCCAGCCCAGCAGATGGAACCACATGACGAGGCGCGCCACATCCTGTAGATGAATAATCTCCGCCTCGGTGAGGAACTGTCCCAACCGCTGACCTTGTGGGTCGTGGTAGGTCAGCTCTGCCAGCCCACGGCCCTGATCATGAATCGACGCCACAATGCCACTAAAGAGGCGTTGCTGTTCAGCGCTATCAGTCTGCTCAAAGCCGGATCTAAAACGGTTTTTCGGGGCATAGGTTTGAATGGTCTGCTCCAGCTCCATCACCTCATGCCAGAGCGGGTAGAGAAAATCGACCTTCACAAAGAGGCTCCAGGCGATAAAGAGCGCACTCACCAGTGTGCTCAGTGTCACCACAAACCAAGCCATGCGATCTAACATCATATCGGCCACCAGTGTTGTGGCAGACGGTCTGTCCGCAATAGCGCCATCAGATCCATCCCCAATGCAATGGTGACATGCACCATCACACCGCCCCAGATCGAACGCGAATGGAGCGCCAAGTAGCCTAGAATAAGACCAAAAAAGAGTGCGCCACTCGCCTCTAACCAAGGCTTTTGAAAGTGCAGCATCAGGTAGGGCAGCATCATGATGAATATCGCGTAGAGGCCAAAGGTGCGTTTGGCCGCATTGAGCATGAAACCACGAAAGAAGAACTCTAGGCAGATAAACTGCATGATGTAGATCGACTCCCAAGCAAGCAGATCAAACCAACTACGAGAGGCGAGGCGATAGAAGGGGTAGTGGCTAGAAAAATCTGCACGCGCACTGGCGAACCAGGCAAAGGTGAGGATCAATCCCGCCAGCGCACCATACCAAAGCAGATAACGGTGCGTCTCACCCCAGGTAAAACCGTACTCACGGAGTGAGTCTCGAAAGAGCCATTTAATCACCAACAGCGGAATCAGCAGATAACCGAGCAGATGCCAGCCGCCCCACCAAAGATGTTGATAGAGCAGATAGAAGTCACTGCGCAACAGCTCTGAGGCAAATAGCGCCATGCTGTCACCCTTTCGCGCCAGGTCACGCAAGAGTTGATGCAATACCGCACCGTACTTCATGTAGTGCATCAACAGCAGCGAGAGGGCCACCGTCAGCAACATCACTATTGGCCGCCACTCCAGCGTCTGCTGATCAGACGGCACTAATAACGAACGATGAAATCGGGCGAGCTGATCAGCATATCGGCTTATCATGCCCTCACGCACCCGCCTACTCCACAACCCAGTCGGTCAGTGATCGATTGCGCCGCCAAAAACGACGCAGTGCCGCACGGTCAATTTTGAAGCAACTGCCGCTGCACGGGTAGATAAAAAGCGTCTCAACCTCTCGATCCTGTAGCTTGACCAGCAGCTGGTCCAAACGAGCATCAATGGTACTGATGGCATCACGCCAGAGCGTTCCGTCATCGGTCAACAACGCCTGTTGCAGCTCTGGTTCAACCCACAGGATCGCCCCCTCCTCACCCATAGGTGCGGTCTCATCATCAAGCGGCATTGAGGGAATCAAGGCCAGCTTAGCCAACCCCATTGAGAGTGGCTCATCACTGATGACACGCCGAAACTGGGTATAGGGGATATCGCCCAACCTGCCTGCGCCCCATGGCCAGAGACCATTCACTGCGGTAATACCTTTAGCGCTGCGCTGCTGTGTCGGGTTAGCTTGATGAAACAGCATCTGCATCTCATTCATCAACTGAAAAAATGGCCCACCATCGGCACCACGCGGTAGAAAAGGGTCAATGTTTCGGCCAGAGACATCATGCAGTGGCGGCAGCTCAACCTCTGGCATATCAGGTGCGCTTAGATACCAGCGATCACGCTTCAGCGCTTCAAGTCGCCAGCCATCATCACCGAAATGTTGATTAAACAGCGCAGCATACTCATCGGCTTCTGTTCGAGTTATATCGAGAAAACGACCCTCAAAAAGCAGCAAACGGTCTCGATCTGCACGAAAATAGACCGGATCTGCTCGCAACCAACAGGCATCGTCCGCCTTGCCACCATCGCCTAACCGACACAAAGCACCGATTGGCGCCTCTTCGGCAGGCAGACCAAACAGTGCCAATAGTGTCGAGTGAAAATCATCGCCGGCGACATTCAGTCGGTTTGATCGGCTCAATATTTTTTGCAGATGCGGCAGTGCCAGACCATGCACCATGCCTGGCTCAGGCCAAGGGCCACTCTGCGGGCCAAACAGCCCCGGCAGTAGCAGATGAAGTGTTGATGGTTCTGGCTGGGAGGTCATAGGCAAGTAGGTGGGTTGAACCCACCGATGGAGGGCTGGGAGGCGTGGTGGGCACAAACAACGTGCCCACCCTACAGTGACATTTAGTCAGCCGTCATATTGTCAAGAATGGCGCGTTTCACCGCCTCAAGCTCAGCAGGGATAGTGAGCATCGGCCCTTGTGACTGTTTGATCGCGGTATCGGGGTCTTTCAAACCATGACCGGTCAGGGTACAGACTATTTTGCTCCCCTCTGGAATCTTGCCGCTGTTGATATCACGCATGGCACCGGCCAGCGAGGTGGCAGAAGCGGGTTCACAGAAGATGCCCTCGCGCTGGGCCAACAGCTTCTGCGCGGCGAGAATCTCTTCATCACTGCACTCATCAAACCACCCTTTGGACTCCTCCTTAACCTTCCAGGCTTTGTCCCAGGATTGTGGGTGACCAATACGAATGGCGGTGGCAATGGTCTCTGGATTATCGACCATCTCACCACGCATGAACGGCGCAGAACCCGCAGCCTGATACCCAACCATAACTGGCACATTGTTGACCACGCCATGATCACGATACTCGGTGTAACCCATCCAGTGGGCGGTGATATTACCGGCGTTACCGACCGGCAGACAGTGGTAATCTGGCGCGCAATCCAGCTCTTCAACAATCTCAAAAGCGGCGGTCTTCTGCCCCTGTAGACGGAAAGGGTTGATGGAGTTAACGATGGTCACCGGTGCATGTTCTGCAACATCTTTCACCAACTGCATCCCCTCATCAAAGTTACCTTTGATTTGGATCACGACGGCACCATGCATCATCGCTTGGGCCAATTTTCCTAGGGCAATTTTACCATCAGGAATCAGTACGAAGGCGGTGATACCAGCTCGTGCGGCGTAAGCTGCGGCTGAGGCGGAGGTGTTACCCGTTGATGCGCAGATGATCGCCTTGCTACCCGCCTCCACCGCTTTTGTCACCGCCAGGGTCATGCCACGATCCTTAAAAGAGCCGGTGGGATTCAGCCCCTCATATTTGACATAGATATCGACATCTTTACCCAGAATACCGGGGATATTATTCAGACGAATGAGCGGGGTGTTACCCTCGCCCAGGCTGATCAGGCGGGTGTCGTCATTTACCGGAAGGCGGTCACGGTATTTGTTGATCAAACCAGTATATCGGGTACGGAAAGGCATGCTTCTTCCTCGGGTATTAGTAATCTATTCAGTTCTATTATTTACCACAGAGGGCACAGAGGAGACAGAGAAAATCAAATGATGCAACGCGCTCATCATTGAGCGGCCGCTTATATCCAAACTTCTCTGTGAACTCTGTGTTCTCTGTGGTGAAAAAAAATAAAGGGTATCCACTTCATTGGCCTTTTTCCACTTCAGACACTTTATGTCTCGTGTAGGGTCGTATTTATGCGACCAGCCAAACCTGCAAACGCGCACATGAATGTGCACCTACAGCCATATTAGGCCAATGGAGTGGATACCCCTTTAAAAAATATTAAGTTAACCAGCCAACGGCTCAACCCGAATTCGGGTCACTTGGCCATTAACACTCGCCAACGCTTCAATCTCTGCAATCGCGCTGTTCATCTGTTTCTCTAGTACACGATGCGTCAGCATCACCAGTGGCAAGCGGCCCTCACCTTGCTCCGGCTCTTTCTGCTTAATCGCCTCAATGCTGATACCGGCATCGGCCAACACGGTGGCGATACGCGCCATCACGCCGGGCTGATCTTCTACCTGCATGCGGAGATAGTAGGCGGTCTCAACTTGCTCCATGTCGAGAATCGGCAGATCGGCCATCTCATCGGGCTGGAAGGCGAGATGCGGTACTCTGTTCTCAGGATCACAGGTGAGCGCACGGGCGATATCAACAATATCGGCAACGACCGCAGAGGCGGTCGGTTCTGAACCGGCACCGGCACCATAATAGAGGGTCGGCCCAACAGCATCGCCCTTCACCAGGACGGCATTCATCACACCATCAACATTGGCAATCAGACGACGCTCAGGAATCAGCGTGGGGTGGACACGTAGCTCAATGCCCGCATCGGTTCTTTTGGTGATACCCAGATGTTTGATGCGATAACCCAGCTCGCCGGCGTAACTGACATCTTGGGACTCAATCTTCGAGATCCCCTCGGTATAGGTGCGATCAAACTGTAGCGGGATGCCAAATGCAATCGAGGCGATGATGGTCAGTTTATGCGCCGCATCAATCCCTTCAACATCAAAAGTAGGGTCTGCCTCAGCGTAACCAAGCGCTTGTGCCTCAGCCAGTACATCATCAAAATCACGCCCTGCCAGCATCTCGGTCAAGATAAAGTTACCGGTGCCATTAATGATACCCGCAACCCATTCAATACGATTGGCGGAGAGCCCTTCACGCAGCGCTTTGATGATCGGGATGCCACCGGCAACCGCCGCCTCAAAGGCCACTGTCACGCCCTTTTCACGTGCTGCGGCAAAAATCTCATTACCGTGTATAGCAATCAGCGCCTTGTTGGCGGTAACCACATGCTTGCCGTTCTCAATCGCCTTCAGCACCAGTTCACGCGCGGGCGAGTAACCACCAATCAGCTCAACAACGATATCGACCTCGGGGTTTTCAACCACCGCAAAGGCATCATCACACACCTCCACCTGGTCCAGGCCCAACAACCCGGTGGGGTCATAGTGTTTAGCCGCTGCATGGCTAATACGAATCTCTCTGCCCGCACGACGTGCGATCTCTTCCGCATTACGCGTTAATACATTAAGCGTGCCGCTGCCGACAGTACCCAGACCCAACAGACCTACTTTGACCGGTTTCAAACGTTATCTCCTGAAGATTTATTGTAACTACTCAGCGTATTCATCTTTTGCCTCAAATCGAGGCAAAATCTAAACACGCTGAATAGTTACGTTTTATTTTCAATAATGCCATCTTTGCGAAACATCTCTTTGATGCCACGTATCGCCTGACGAGTGCGATGGCTATTTTCAATCAGACCAAAACGGACGTAACCATCGCCCTGTTCACCAAAACCGATGCCGGGTGAGACCGCTACCCTGGCCTCCGCCAGCAGTTTTTTGGAGAACTCCAAAGAACCCATCGCACGGTAGGCGTCAGGAATCGGCGCCCAGACAAACATCGTCGCCTTTGGTTTTTCAACCTGCCAACCCGCCGCACACAGCCCTTCGCACAACACATCGCGACGCTGCTGATACATGTCACAGATCTCTTTAACACACTCCTGCGGCCCTTCAAGCGCAGCAATTGCAGCCACTTGAATCGGCGTAAACATGCCGTAATCAAGATAGGATTTAATCCGTGCTAATGCGGCGACCAATGTCTCATTGCCGCACATAAAACCGACCCGCCAGCCGGGCATGTTGTAACTCTTCGATAGTGAAAAGAACTCAACCGCAATATCTTCCGCCCCTTCGATCTGTAGAATCGATGGTGCCTTATAACCGTCAAAGACGATATCGGCATAGGCCAGATCGTGGATCACCCAGATACTGTTCTCACGGGCAAAATCGACCACCTTTTGAAAGAAGTCGAGTTCGACACACTGGGTGGTTGGATTGCCAGGAAAGTTAAGCACCAGCATCTTCGGTTTTGGCCAACACTCATTGACCACCTTCTCCAGCTCCTCAAAGAAATCACCATCCGGCACCAACGGCACATGGCGCACATCGGCACCCGCGATGATGAAACCATAGGGATGAATCGGGTAGGCCGGATTGGGCACTAGCACCGTATCACCCGGCCCCATGGTGGCCAGCGAAAGGTGGGCCAACCCCTCTTTAGAACCGATCGTGACGATGGCCTGTGTCTCAGGATCAAGATTCACATCGTAACGATTTTTATACCAACGGGTAATCGCTCGGCGCAGACGCGGAATACCTCGCGACATCGAATAGCGGTGCGTATCTTTGCGCTGAGTCGCTTCAACCATCTTATCGACGATGTGTTGTGGTGTCGGCTGGTCAGGATTACCCATCCCAAAATCGATAATATCCTCACCACGCGCTCGCGCCGCCGCCTTAAGATCATTAACGATATTAAAGACATACGGGGGCAGACGTTGAATTCTGCGAAATTCATGCATTTCGGGTGTAGACACTAGATAACTCTCTGAAGATCTCGGCTAAATTTAGACGAACACAGCAAACTGCCGGAACGCCGGACAAAGAATCGAATATTGTAACCGTAAACGGCACCAGACACCCAGCGAAAAGTGCATAACTATGGTATCTTGCGCCCATGAATTTTAATGTAGTTAATCAATATCGTGGTCAGTCAATCCAAGCCTATGATGATGGCCAGGTCACAGTGATGGGTAAAATCTTCACCGATAATATTATTGTGTTGGCAAAGCAGACCATCGAAGGGTGGACAGAGCAATCAGCCAATGCGCTTGATCAGGCCGCCATCGATACGCTGCTAGCGCTTGATGTAGAGATTTTAATTCTTGGCACCGGCAAACAGCAGATTTTCCCCACCCCCTCGCTCTTTGCCGCACTGGCAAACAAAGGCATCGGCATTGAGGTGATGACCACCGCCGCCGCCTGTCGAACCTACAACATTCTACTCGCCGAAGAGCGGCCCGTCGCAGCCGCACTGCTGGTATAGCTTCACTTACAAAATAGCCGCTAGCGCTGAACAGAGTGCAGCCATCTCATCATCCGTGCCAATGGTAATGCGTAGAAACTGCTCGATTCGCGGCTGTTTAAAATGGCGCACAATGATCGCCTTTTCACGCAACTTCTCCGCCAACTCAGCCGCATCTCTCTCAGGGTGTCGAACAAAGATAAAGTTGGCCGCAGAGGGCAACACTTGAAAACCAAACTGCTGTAGCTTCAGCGTCACATCCTCACGCGTATCAATAATGCGCTGGCAACTCCGCTCAAAGTAATCCCGATCCTCTATCGCCGCAATCGCCCCCTGCATCGCCGGCCGATCGAGAGGGTAGGAGTTAAAACTATTTTTCACCCGCTCCAGCGCCTCAATCAACGACGCATTACCCAGCGCAAAACCGACCCGAATACCCGCCAACGCACGTGATTTTGAGAGCGTTTGAATCACCAACAGATTGGCATATCGATCAACCAGCGTCACGGCAGACTCGCCACCAAAGTCGATGTAAGCCTCATCAACCACCACCACAGATCCGCTATTACGCTTCAGCAACGCCTCAATATCAGCCAACGACACCAACTCACCCGTCGGCGCATTGGGATTGGGAAAGATAATGCCACCATTGTCAGAAGAGTAGTTCTCCAGGCCCACTTTATAATCATCCGTCAGCGCAACCCGCTCACTCGCCACCTCATACAGTCCACAGTAGACTGGATAGAAGCTGTAGGTGATATCGGGAAACAAAATGGGCCGATCCTGTTTCAACAACCCATGAAAGATATGCGCCAACACCTCATCAGAGCCATTACCAACAAACACCTGCTCAGACTTAAGCTGATAGTAGCTGGCAATCGCCTGCTTCAGCGCATCCGCATTGGGATCAGGATAAAGCCGCAACGAGTCATCCAACGCCCCCTGCATCGCCCGCAACACCTTGGGCGAAGGGCCATAGGGGTTTTCATTGGTATTCAACTTGATCAGATTAGCCGCTTTAGGCTGCTCACCCGGCACATAAGGGGTCAGCTTATGCACAATCGGGCTCCAAAATTGACTCATAAATTCCACTCTTCACTCTTCAATGGGGTCACCCATTGATTCCGGAGGGTTCTTTGGGATATTACGATGAGTGTCTTACAACCAGATAAAAAAAACCACCAGAGCGAATCATAGTGGGGCTGTCAATTATGAGAATCTACGGCAAATTATGCGATTTGTCTTCGTCTGTAACCAATGCCAGCTAGGCCGATGCCCATCAAAACAAGGGCACTTGGTTCTGGTACCGACGAAACATCTGCAACAGAAAATGAATCAACACCCCATCGAATTTGATCTACGGAATGATGATCACCGGATCCTGATACACCAAAATCCATCCAGCGCCAGTCAAATCTGTTGATATCTGCAACAGTGACGTTTGCCCAGTCAGATAAATCTGGAAGTAGTGCGTCATCCCAGAGTTGGCCTTGAGAACTATATCTGCCAACTCCAAATTGCATAGTGGATGCAGTATAGCCATTCAACGCATCGCTTGTTGCAGTAGTGCCTACATTAAAAGCATCATAAGTATTACTCCCTGCGTCGTCATATACTCTAAACCAAGCAGAGTCTCCTGCAAGGCTGGCATTAAAGCTACTACCCATAGACATGGTAAAGCCTAATAGAGTATCTGATGGGCTCAGATCCAAGTCGTAAACAAATGAACCTGTAACTGTATCGCCAATACTGACCGCATCACCTGCTAGCCACTCACCTAAGTGAGTGACTGAGCCAATGTAATCAACTTGAATAATTGCAGCATGGGATACAGACCCCAAAAACAAGGTCGTTACCCCCAAAGCAAGTGATAAGAACTTTTTCATTAGTATCTCCTTTGGATTAGCCTCTTTCACTGGTGTGTGAATACGCAATATATGCACACATCCTCCGTTATTTTGGCCGCATATTACATGCCAATTTAAATGTGACCGTATTTTAATGATATTTTTCAGTAGACTATAACTGATAGAATGAAGCTGGTAGGATTGACCAATCGATTATATGTAAAAAAAATCGACACTTTGATCTTGCTCTAATGATAGTAAAACCACATTTTTTAGTGCCTATAATTTTAGATGTGCAATTTATTATCTATATTTCAATTAGATAGCATCTTTATATTGCTATGTATCAAAGTGTAAATAATTCCGTCAATCTGAAAGCAAGCAACTAACTTCTACTAGAATCCTAGAATCACAAAGGGTGAAAGTAATTGATCCACTCTATCTGCTAGATCAAAACTCTTGCACTTGCAACACGAGTCCCGCCTCATACTTCTTTTCAGGGCCTTAACTGCCAGACATACTCAACCTGCTTCACCATAAAACGGAGACCATTTCTGATTGGGCATCTCTCTATTAGGCTCAAAACAGCATAGCTGTAACTAATCCACGGCAAACCAGATCTTTACTGATTTAACATCAGCAATACATAGTGATAACCCTCCCCTAGCCACCATAAATACCACTAAAGTAGTGCATATATTTGACCGCAATGGAGTGGTCTGGTATATATTCGCGCCTCAATTTCAGGCTGAAGGGCAAGCACCATTTTTGCGCTACAGATTTTTTGGTGGCAACCACAACCCAATTACGTGGATGTTGCTGTAACAGAGAATTCCATAAATTTTTAGAGGCGATAACAATGACCAAATGGCTGATCTCAGTATCGATTGCACTAACACTTGCTGCGGGCGTTGTTAATGCACAAGGCGACGCAGAAGCGGGCAAGGCAAAATCAGTGGTCTGTGCTGGCTGTCATGGCCTTGACGGCAACTCATTCAACCCTCTGTGGCCAAAACTAGCCGGCCAAAGCGCTAGCTACATCACCAAGCAGGTGAATGATTTCAAAGCCGGCACCCGCAAAGATCCGATCATGGGCGCACAGGCCGCCGCTCTAAATGATACTGATTTGGCTGACTTGGCCGCTTACTTCAGCAGCCAAACCCGTACAACCGGTACTACTGCTGCCGACAAAGCCGCATTAGGTGGCAAAGTTTACCGTGCAGGCAACAGCGCAACTGGCGTTGCAGCTTGTATGGCATGCCACGGCCCCACCGGTGCAGGTAACGCTGCCGCTGGCTTCCCAGGCCTTGCTGGCCAGCAGGCTCTTTATGTTGAGAAAGCGCTGAAAGATTTCCGCTCTGGCGCACGCGTTAACGATGTTAACAACATGATGCGTGGTGTCACCGCCAACATGACTGACGCTGAGATCGCAGCGGTTGCTCAGTTTGTTCAAGGCCTGCAACTGTAAGCGCAGCATCTGACACAACTTATGGAAAAGGGTGGCTTCGGCCACCCTTTTTTATTGCTGATAAAAAGGGTTTATTCAAAACCACCCCATCAGGCCGTCTCTGAATTTCAACTAATCCGCCATCCACAAAATCTATTAAAGGTCTAAACTTGGATTTAGAGAGACCCGCAAATACAATAAAACCATCTGACCAGGAGAGATTGTGCAGGGTGTAACGACAGATGAGATCACCGATGGGGCAACTGGGACAAAAAACCGCCTACGTCTTCTGACATATAACATCCAGAGCGGTATCGACACTAAGCGTTACAGAGAGTATTTGACCAAGGGCTGGCGGCAACTTCTGCCACACCGTGAACGTCAGCTCAATCTCAACCGCATTGCTAATATGCTGCATCAATACGACGTAGTCGGCCTACAAGAGGTCGATTCTGGCAGTCTACGCAGCGGCTTTATTGATCAAACCGAATATCTTGCCCATCGTGCAGGTTTTCCCTACTGGTATAAACAGGTCAACCGCAGCTTGGGGAAATTTGCCCAACACAGCAATGGCGTGCTGAGCAAGATACAGCCCAGTTGGGTCTCTGAATACAAACTGCCCGGCTTTCCAGGACGTGGCGCAATGGTGATTGAGTATGAAGCATCAACAGAGAAACTGGCCATCTGCGTTCTCCATCTCGCACTGAGTCGCCGCGCTCGAACACGTCAGCTCGCCTATCTGAGTGAACTGGTCGGCCACTACCAACACTTGATTGTCATGGGTGACTTTAACTGTGGCGGGGATGCACGTGAATTCCAGGCACTGGCTGACAATACCGGCCTAAAGAGACCCTCACATGAACTAAAGAGCTTCCCTAGCTGGCGCCCTTCACGCATGCTTGATCATATTCTGGCCTCACCATCACTAATTATGGAACACGCTCAGGTACTCAACTACCCTCACTCTGATCACCTACCTGTAAGTGTTGATATTCTCTTACCTGATTCACTACACTTTGCACTCTGAACAGCACTTGCAGAAGAGCCGCCATCTACTACAAGCGGAGCCTTGTTACGGATGCTGGTAGACCCACCGAACCAGTTAATATAGTCTGAACGGCACACTAGGGAGTCGCTAATCAAGTCATGATTGTTTTAGGCTGGTTATACTTAAGCATTGAAATCGCCATCAACAACAATCTGATGATACACACTTAATTTAACATTCGAGGTTGCACGGTGACAAAAGATAAGGACTGGCAAAACGAGTACTACAATCTGCTTGAGGAGCAGGAGAAGAGTGAGGGGGAAAATAAGGATATGGAGTCCCTGCTTTGCAGGACTATCTCTAAACTTGCAACTGCCTCTAGTGGTTTTGATGCAGCGCTAGACCCCCACCTGAGTAAACTTAAAGAGGTTGTGCGCGATGGCCCATCACCCTCGCTAAAGCAACACCTTGATCAGTTCTCAAATGAGCTAATGCGGGCCGACAGCAGGCCACCCACCAGCCAGCCACAACCCAACAACCAACTGGCCAGTAAACTGGTCAAAATTTGCAATTTGAAGGGCCAACAGGCCGATCAATTTGAGAGCCTGACTGAGCAACTGCTAAGCGACCCTGAGTCACTCTCCGAAGCTGATTTCAACAAATGGCTCTCTGCCGTCAAACTGACCGATAAACAGACCTCTCCGCCCAGCCAGAAAAAACCGGGTTTTATGTCACGCTTTTTTGGCGCTGATGATTCAGCCGAAAAGAGCTTGGCCCAAGATCGGCAAGAGAAGATCAACCAGCTACTCCGTGAGCTGCTTGAAAAACTGACATGGCCCGATCAATGGAAGCAGGATATTGAAAGCTTCTGCCTCCATTTAGCTGAATCGGCCAAAGCGGATGAGTGGAAAGCGGTCATTGAATCCATCTCGACGCTGGCTTACCACACCTTTGGTGCCGCCAAAACAGAGATCGATGAGGCAGAGGATTTTCTCGAAGAGCTGACCCAGCGGCTACGTGATTTAGACAGCCACCTACTCTCTAGCCATCAAAACCGTGAGGACACCTTAGAGAACGGCCGTAAATTGAACCAACTCGTCACCGACCAAGTGGGTACTATTGGCAAGAGTCTTGATGGACAGGCCGACCTTCAGACATTGAAACAGAACATACGCCTCAGCCTGGACACTATTCAGGAGCATGTTGAAGAGTTCACCCATAACGAAGAGATTCAATACAAAAAAGGTGAAGATAGTGACCAGCAATTAAAACAGCGCCTCGCTGAACTTGAGAATGAGACCGAAGCACTGCGCGTTAAGATGCTCGACGCACACCACCTTGCACTAAAAGATTCAGTCACCAGCCTGCCCAACCGTACCGCCTATGAAGAGCGCATGAAGCAGGAGTACGCCCGCTGGAAACGCTTTGGCGAACCACTCAGCATGCTGGTCTGGGATATCGATGATTTTAAGAGCGTCAATGACCGTTTTGGCCACCAAGCAGGGGATAAGGCGCTTAAGGTGATTGCCACAATTCTGCGCAAACGTCTACGTGAGAGCGATTTTATTGCCCGTTACGGGGGTGAAGAGTTTGTCTGCCTGCTCGCTGGTACAGACAAAGAGCAGGCCCATCTTGTCGCAGAAGAGATGCGTAAATCAGTCTCAGAGAGCGGTTTCCACTCCGGCAGCAAAGAGATTGTCTTAACCGCCTCCTGCGGCATCAGCGCCTTTCAAGCGGATGATACCCCCAGCACCGTTTTTGCCCGTACAGACAAGGCGCTCTACAAAGCCAAGGCAAACGGCAAGAACTGCTGCATCACACTTTAGTCACTTTATGCTCATGTAGGGTCGCATTTATGCGACCAGCCGAACCTGCAAACATGCACATGAATGTGCGCCTACCCTATTAAGCCAATGGAGTGGATACCCCTTTACCCCAAAATAGCCGCCATGATTGTTTTAGCGCTGTATGGGCATTTCGCGCTAAAATAGGCTTTTTTGCTCAAGACCTCCCTCAAAGATGCCCGGAAAACTCTACATAAAGACCTTTGGTTGCCAAATGAATGAATATGACTCGACACGGATCTCCGATCTGCTCAGTGAGAGTCATGGCTTGGTACTCACCGATCAACCTGAGCAGGCCGACGTGCTGCTGCTCAACACCTGCTCGATTCGTGAAAAGGCACAGGAGAAGGTCTTCTCCCAACTGGGTCGTTGGCGACCATGGAAGGAGAAGAACCCCAAACTGATCATCGGCGTCGGCGGCTGCGTCGCCAGCCAAGAGGGCGAGGCGATTCGTGAGCGTGCCGCCTATGTCGATCTGATTTTCGGCCCACAAACCCTGCACCGCCTACCAGAGATGATCAACAAATCACGCAGCCAGCGCCAGCCAGTAATCGATATCTCCTTCCCCGAAATTGAGAAGTTTGATCGCCTGCCAGAGCCACGCGCCGATGGGCCCACCGCCTTCGTCTCCATCATGGAGGGGTGTTCAAAATACTGCACCTACTGCGTGGTGCCCTACACCCGTGGCGAAGAGATCAACCGGCCGCTCAACGATGTGGTAACCGAGGTGACGGGCTTGGCCAAACAAGGGGTGCGCGAGGTCAATCTGTTGGGACAGAACGTCAACGCCTATCAGGGGCCAATGGAGGATGGCGATATCGCTGACCTCGCCCTGCTGATCCGTTATGTAGCGGCAGTTGATGGCATTGATCGCATCCGCTACACCACCTCACACCCGGTGGAGTTCTCACAAGACCTGATTGAGGTCTACGCCGACATTCCTGAACTGGTCAGCCATCTGCATCTGCCGGTGCAGTCCGGCTCTGACCGTATTTTAACCATGATGAAACGGGGCCATATGGCAGTTGAGTACAAACAGAAGATCCGCAAGCTGCGTGAAATCCGGCCCAATATCAGCATCTCATCAGACTTCATCGTCGGTTTCCCTGGCGAGACAGATGCTGATTTTGAGCAGACCATTAAGCTGATCGAAGATATCGGTTTCGACCACTCCTTCAGCTTCATCTTCAGCCCCCGCCCCGGCACACCAGCGGCCGATCTGCCCGATGATCTACCCCATGCGGTGAAACAGGCACGATTGGAACGTCTACAGCAGTTGATCAACACCCAGGCGCAGCACATCAGTCGCCAGATGGTGGGCACCACGCAGCGTATTCTGGTCGAACGCCCATCACGCAAAGATCCCAACCAAATGGCCGGGCGAACGGAGAACCACCGGGTGGTCAACTTCAGTGGTGACGCCTCATTGATCGGCCAGTTTGTTGATCTACGCATCACCGAGGCGCTGCCCAACTCACTTCGTGGAGCGCTGATCGATGCAGAGTGAAACCATTGAGCGGCACCTCACCCCCGAAGATAATGAACGGCTGGCCAACCTCTGCGGTCCGTTGGATGAACATCTCCGACAGATCGAACGCCACCTTGGCATTGAGATTGACTATCGCAGTTTTCTGTTCCGTTTAACCGGCATCAGCAGCGCCGTCAAACAGGCCGCCGAGCTTCTACAGATACTTTATGCCCTCACTGAGCAAGAGGTTCTGAGCGCGGAGCGACTGCATCTAACGCTGCAAGAGCTGGGGCAGGCCACGCCACAACCGGTAAAGGCACATACCGATGTGGCGATCAAAACCAAACGCGGCATCATTCGGCCACGTGGCGATCATCAGCGTGAGTATCTGAACAACATCCAACGCCACGACATCAACTTTGGTGTCGGCCCCGCCGGTACCGGTAAAACCTATCTGGCCGTCGCCTGTGCAGTCGAGGCGCTGGAGCGCGATCAGGTGCGACGCATTTTACTGGTGCGTCCAGCGGTTGAGGCGGGCGAGCGGCTCGGCTTTCTGCCCGGCGACCTGGCACAGAAGGTCGACCCCTACCTACGGCCGCTCTACGATGCACTCTATGAGATGCTCGGCTTTGAGAAGGTCAACAAACTGATTGAGCGCAATGTGATTGAGGTGGCACCACTCGCCTACATGCGCGGCCGCACCCTAAACGACGCCTTCATCATTCTCGATGAGGCACAGAACACCACACCAGAGCAGATGAAGATGTTCCTGACGCGAATTGGCTTTGGTTCAACCGCAGTGATCACGGGCGATATAACCCAAACTGATCTACCCAGAGGGGCTAAATCTGGGCTACGGCAGGTGATCGACATTCTGGCCGAGACCGACGGCATCAGTTTCACCTTCTTCTCCGCCCGTGATGTGGTGCGTCACGCCCTGGTGCAGGCGATCGTGCGCGC
The DNA here is from genome assembly GCA_021647945.1 of Candidatus Polarisedimenticolaceae bacterium. Taxonomy (GTDB): domain Bacteria; phylum Pseudomonadota; class Gammaproteobacteria; order Chromatiales; family Chromatiaceae; genus JAKITT01. The sequence continues at coordinate 3,303 of JAKITT010000056.1, read as the reverse complement.
ATACGATTCGTTTGAAAAGGATGACGATGCTTGATCTACAGATCGCATCAACGGTTGAGGCACTGCCCAGTGAGCAGCAGATTCTATCCTGGCTCACTGCGACAATGGGCGAGGAGAAGCTCTCCGAGATCACCATCCGCATCGTTGATGAGAGAGAGAGCCAGCAGCTCAACCACGACTACCGAGGCAAAGAGCGCCCCACCAACGTGCTCTCCTTCTCCTTTCAGCCCACTCCCGGCGTCGAGATAGCGATGTTGGGCGATCTGGTGATCTGTGCACCCGTGGTATTACGTGAAGCGACAGAGCAGCAGAAAACAGCGGAGGCGCACTGGGCACATATGGTGATTCATGGCACCCTACACCTGCTCGGTTACGACCATATCGAAGAGAGTGATGCAGAGACTATGGAGCTGCGTGAGCAGGAGATTCTAGCGCAGCTGGGTTTCCCAAACCCCTACTTATAGCCACCTATGCAGCCCGTCATCTCAACACTACGGCATCACTCGGGTCTGGTCGCCTTTCTGGCAGGCGCATCCACCACACTCGCCTTCGCCCCCATCTCTCTCTTCCCACTGGCACTCTTTGGCCCAGCGGTACTCTTCTGGCTGCTGTTGGAACGTCCCGGTTTCCGCACCGGCTTCCTCTATGGATTGGGGCTGATGGGCAGCGGCATCTCCTGGCTCTATGTCAGCATCGAACAGTTCGGTGAACTCGGCACCGTTATTCCTATACTGCTCACCTTCGCTTTTGTCGCCTTTGTGGCTCAACTCTACGGGCTGTTTGGCTGGCTCTGTTTACAGTTAGGTGCACGACAGACCAGCCACAATCTACTGCTGATCTACCCAGCACTCTGGGTTCTGGTCGAGTGGCTGCGCAGCTGGGTCTTAACCGGCTTCCCCTGGCTCTCACTGGGTTACTCCCAGATCGACTCTCCACTGGCGGGCTATGCCCCGCTGCTGGGGCTATTTGCTGTTAGCTGGGCCGCCACACTCTGCGCGGGTTTGCTGGTCACACTGCTGACACCGTCAACGCGCATCCGCGCAGCCAGCCTAGCGGGACTGATACTCATTGGAGGATTGGGCGGGCTGCTGCGTCACATTGAGTGGAGTAGCAGCCACGGCGAACCCATCAAAGTGGCGCTGATTCAGGGCAATATCCCACAGAAGATCAAATGGAACCCGGAACAGCTGATGCCGACCCTACAGCTCTTCTCCAACCTCACCATGCAGCACCAAGATGCCGACTTGATAATCTGGCCAGAGACAGCCGTTCCCGGCCTGTTCTACCGACTCGATGCTGAGTTCTTCCAGCCACTGGAGCAACTGCTGCAAGAGAGCAACAGCAGCCTGCTATTTGGAGTGGTGTTACTCGATAAAAAACAGCAGGGCTACCAAAATGCAATGGTGGGCATTGGTGCCAACCGAGCCATCTACACCAAACAACATCTGGTGCCTTTTACCGAATATCTGCCGCTAAAACCACTCTTTGGCCCTATTGTTGAACACTTCACCATTCCGATGTCCAACTTCACCCTGCACGCCGATTGGCAACCAACCATTAAGCTAGGCGGGTATACTATCGGCATGTCAATCTGTTATGAAGATGCCTTCGGCAGTGAGATGATACGCGCCCTGCCAGATGCCGAATTCCTGGTAAACACCAGTAATGACGCTTGGTTTGGTGACTCACTGGCCCCCCATCAACATCTGGAGATCGCCCGCATGCGTGCACTGGAGGCGGGCCGCTATCTACTGCGTGGCACCAACACAGGCATCTCGGCCATCATCGGCCCACAGGGGGAGATCGTTCAACGTTCACCGCTGCTGGAGGAGCATGTATTGCGCGGTGAAATTGAACCGATGTCGGGCCTCACCCCCTATGCGCGTATTGGCGACTGGGGCATCCTACTGCTGCTATTTGGCACACTCAGCACCGGCCTGTTTTTTAGATCTACAGGGCACCTCTATTTATTCTGGGTGAGACAGATTGAGATTCAAAATCTTCAAGAGCAAGGCGCTAAGTGATTGTAATAGTTGTTCTATTACAATCACTTAGCAACGCAGCTATTGGATATTTTGGACTCAATATGCTCATTCATGAATTAATAGAGGTGCCCTACATTCAACCAGCGGAGAGATTGATGATTGAGACCTACTGGGATTTCTGGATTGGTGGCCTCGCCATTGCCACTGTAGCCTTTCTAATCACACTGCTGACCGGGCAATTTATCGGCGTCACCAAAGGTTATGCCAGCGTCTGCTCTATCGTTAGCAAGCACCCCTTCTTCCACCGCGCAGAGATGGGCGGGGCGTTTGGCTTTCGCACCCTATTTGTCATCGGCATCATGTTGGGCGGCCTGCTGGCGGCACTGACCACCGAAGGGACCTGGAACCCCTCATTTGACTACGGCTGGTTCGATAAACTCTATGGCGACAGCCTTATGGTGAAGGCCGTCCTACTGATCTTCGGCGGTGCCTGCTGGGGTTATGGCGCACGCATGGCGGACGGCTGCACCTCGGGCAATGCCATTGGCGGCCTATCAAAAGGCTCCCTGGCCAGCCTGGTCACCACCTGTGGTTTTATGATCTCCGGCATCATAGTCACCTTCCTAATCAACGCCCTGCTGGGAGGTCTCTGATGGTCCGCATTGCATTCCTACTTTTTGGCATCGCCTTCGGTTATATTCTGATCAAATCTGGCGTCTCCAACTACGATGTGATCCGCGAGATGTTCCTGCTGCAAAGCTGGCACCTCTATGGCGTACTGGCCACTGCTGTCACCACCACCTTTGTGCTGACCCAAATCATGAAGCGGCTGGAGACCAAGGCGATTCTGACCGGCCAACCGATCGATATGTCGGTCAAGAAGCTGACGAAAAATCATCTCTATGGTGGACTGATCTGCGGTTTAGGCTGGGCCATTACCGGTGCCTGCCCTGGCCCAGCACTGGCACAAGTCGGCTTCGGTACTATGGCAGGAATCTTCACCATGGCTGGCGCTTTTCTTGGCACCTATCTCTATGGCGTGCAGCAAAAGGCATAAGCCTAGGTGGTTAGGTATAAAGCTCAGCATGTCTATGTAAAGAGTCTGTAGGAGCAGCGCCCTCGCCGCGATTGGGCTTGGCAGCGGGATTCATCGCGGCGAGGGCGCTGCTCCTACAGTGAATTATCTGAATGACTGAGCGTTGTACCTCTTGAGTAACATAAACCTAAGTTGTTGATAAAACAGCATTTGAAATAGTCTCATTTTCTGCACTTGGCACCAGATCAAATCCCAAAGAAGCCGCTCTCTTCTTCAGGTTTT
>JAKITT010000055.1 GCA_021647945.1 Candidatus Polarisedimenticolaceae bacterium | reverse complement strand
AAAAAACAGGTCATGCTTGTTGTTGACGATTCCCCCATGAATCTCGACCTTATCAAAGGTATTCTCGGCAGTGAACACACTGTAAGAATAGCCACCAATGGGAAAATTGCGCTAAAAATCGTCGAACAGCACCCCCCAGACCTCATTCTACTCGACATTATGATGCCTGAAATGGATGGCTATGAGGTGTGCCGTCGATTAAAAAGTCAGCCCAAGAGCGCCAATATACCCATCATATTTGTCACTGCAATGAACGAGGTTCTAGATGAGGTGAAGGGGCTTGATGCAGGTGCTATCGACTACATAACTAAACCCATTAGTGGGCCTATTCTTCTTGCCCGTGTACGTACACATCTGGCACTAAAAAGAGCTGAACAGGTGGTTATTCAACAGCGGCAGAAGCTGCAAGAGGAGCGAGAGACCATTGAAGGCATCGTTATAAAGATGCGTGAAGATCCTCATTTTAATCAGCAGCACCTGCGTTTCCTTGTCTCACCCGTCGAAGAGACCAGTGGTGACATTCTTCTATCCACCTTTAAAGCCAATGGTACACAGCACTTGATGCTGGGTGATTTTACCGGCCATGGCCTACCTGCCGCCATCGGCGGCCCATTAGTGTCTCACCTCTTCTACTCAATGAGCGAACGTAACTGCGGAGCGGTTGAAATCATCGCTGAAATTAATAAGGTTCTCTATAAACACCTGCCATCATATCTATTCTTGGCCGCCGCGTTTGTTGAGATCCCAGCCACTCGTAAACAATTCAGAGTGTGGAATGCCGGATTGCAAGATACGCTGCTCGTTCATAAGGGCGAAGGTAGGCAATACCCATCAGACGCCCCCCCTCTCGGCTGCATCAGTGACCACTCTGTCGGCGAAGGCAGACTCATCCCTCTCACTGAAGGTGATCGTTTCTACATTTTCTCTGATGGCATCATTGAAGAGGTTGACCGTAAAGGTGAGATGTTTGGATATGATCGATTTAAACCACTGCTTATTAAGCTCGCCAATAATGAAATCTCCCTCAATGAGATTCAAGTGACTATCGAACAGTTCTGCCAACCCTCACCGCAGACAGACGACATTACACTGGTAGAACTACAACCTTAAAAAGGCAGCAAACCATGGATATAGGAGAGGCATGATGCCTGGCAAACAGACTATTTTAGTGGTGGATGATGCACCCGAGAACCTGGACATTCTCAAAGCGCTTCTGACACCGCACTACGCGATAAAAGTAGCCATCAACGGACTTGCTGCGATAAAAATCGCCAATAGCCACGCACCTGACCTAATCTTGCTTGATATCATGATGCCCGAGCTGGATGGCTATGAGGTCTGTCGACGCCTCAAGGCAGATCCCAATACGGCTAAAATACCGATTATTTTTGTCACCGCAATGAGTGATGCCACCGATGAAAAACGAGGCTTTAGTGTTGGTGCGGTTGACTACGTCACAAAACCTATCCAACCCGATACCGTCAAGGCTCGTGTCACAACACATCTTGCGCTCGCTGAGCAACAGCGCGCATGCGAAGCAAAGGTCACCCAGCGCACTCAACAATTGGAGGCCAGCCAACGTGCCGCCATCTCCATGCTCGGTGAGGCGGGACACTACAATGACAATGATACCGGCATCCATATCTGGCGTATGGCATCTTATGCAGCACTTCTGGCTCGTTCGATACACTGGTCTGTCGAGCAGACCGCACTCATTGAATTGGCTGCACCGATGCATGATACCGGCAAAATAGGTATCCCCGATGCCATTCTTAAAGCACCACGCCGACTCACCGACGATGAGATGGATATCATCAAAACCCACACCACAATCGGTCACTCCATTTTAAGTAAAAGTGAAACACCACTTTTTCAGATGGCCGCCGACATTGCACTGAGCCACCATGAACGCTGGAATGGCAGCGGCTACCCCAATGGTCTCGCGGGAGAGGCAATCCCAGAAGCGGCTCGCATCACTGCAATCACTGATGTATTTGATGCCTTGACAATGAAACGCCCCTACAAAGAGGCATGGCCCGTCGAGGAGGCATTTGAGGCCATTGAGAAGGAGCGCGGGGCCCATTTCGACCCTCATTTGGTAGACATTTTCCTCAGCATGAAGAGTGAAATTATCAAGCTACAACAGAAATGGAACACGCTTAAGGCCGAATAACGCCCTCTCTTTAAAAGAGTCACCTGCTAAGCACCGATTTCAGGCAGAATAGCGCCTCCCTCTCTGGTGTATCGCATATGTCTGGACTCTTTTATCTGTTGATTAGCCCTGCTCATCGTCTGGTTCTGGATTGATAGCCTGCATGCACGTGAAGCGGCAACAAAGGTGGCCAAACTGCGCTGCCAAAAGCATCAATTGCAATTCCTTGATCAAACTGTCGCACTAGAAGCGATTAGAGTTCGCTGGACAACACGCGGTATCCGACTGCGTAGAGCCTACCGTTTTGATTATAGTTTGGAGGGAGTAGAGAGGGAGCAAGGGATGATAACGATGATTGGATCAAGGTTTGAATCGATCGATATCCCTCAACTAGAGAGGATTAAGGATATTACACCGCTCTAACTTCAGTAGGTCAACAGTTCAAAACAGCGTGAGACATACGCGACACATCTCCGCTGCTGAATGGAGTGATGGCAAGGTTAAGACCTGCTATTTAACTACCGTGAGCGTAGGCCGTGTTGGTGGTTTTGGCTTATCTGGCGTCTCCTCCTCTGCCGCCAGATACTCCTCCTCTGGAAATAACATGCCAACACCATTTTCACGCGCATAGATACCAAGCACCGCCATGGGCGGCACCATCACATCTTGTGGTACACCACCAAAGCGAGCATTAAAGCTGATCAGCTCATTACCCAGATCAAGTGACCGAACAGCCGAGGGGTTGAGGTTAATGACGATCTGTCCACCCTCAACAAAATCTAATGGAACAGTCACGCCCTCATGCTCAGCATCAACCAATAGGTGAGGTGTTAGCTGATTATCAAGCAACCACTCATAGAGGGCTCTGATCAAATAGGGTCGGTTCGAGGTCATTCTTAAAAGGTCCGTTTAACCGCGAAGCTCACGCTCTACTTCACTCAAACTCTGCTGAAATGATTCACGCTCAAACATACGCTCGGCATAATCATGAAGTATTTTCTTGGCAGGCATAGGGAGATCAATACCCAATGAAGGCAAACGCCAAAGCAGTGGTGCCAAGCTACAATCCACTAGCGTAAACTCATCACTCATAAAGTATGGCTTCGCATCAAAAACTGGAGCAGTAGTGATTAGACTCTCACGCAACTCTTTACGGGCACGCGCAGCGGGGTCTTTTCGGCCAGAGAGGATAGTATCCGCAAGGCTATACCAATCTTTATCCACGCGATGGAGAAAAAGCCGGGCCTTGGCACGGGAGACCGGATCAACCGGCAACAATGGCGGATGAGGAAAGCGTTCATCCAGATATTCCATAATGATGCGCGATTCAAACAGGGTCAGATCACGATCCACCAGTGTAGGCAGCGTTCCGTAGGGATTTAGATCCATCAAATCATCTGGAATGTTGAGCGGATCGACGTCCACAATATCAACAGTGATATTCTTCTCTGCCAAAACAACACGAACCCGATGACTATATGCATTCTGCGCATCAGAGTACATGGTCATCACAGGTCTTTTATTTGAGACTACAGCCATCTGTTCCACTCCAGATTTTTTACTAGGTAGCTATCCTTTTCTCCAATCAGGACTGACAGGAGAAGACCACCCACACAATAACAAAAAAGGGCGCACAGTATACCGCAACTGCGCGCCCAAGTTCAGGTTAGATATTGACTAATATTTAGTGAACGTCTTTCCAGTACTCTTTCTTCAACATAATAGCGACAACAAAGAAGAACAGCAGAAAGATGATCACTTTGACACCTAATGCTCTGCGTTCCATCTGAACTGGCTCACCGATATAGCTAAGGAAAGCGGTCAGATCAAGCATGGCACCATCGAACTCTTCAACAGACATTTTTCCTTTTGAGACTAGCTCAAATGAGTCAAATACCTGTTTGCCATCAACATCCTTGAAGTTTGCTTTCTGCATACCTTGCAGCTCCCAGAAGACGTGCGGCATGCCGACATCAGGGAAGACGATGTTGTTGACGCCGAAAGGACGGCTCTCATCAACATAGAAGCTACGGAAGTAGGTGTAGAGCCAATCAACACCACGAGAGCGAGAAATAACACTCAAGTCTGGTGGTATAACACCAAACCATTTGCCCGCATTCTCAGGACTCATAGCGATCTGCATGGTGTCACCAATTCTATCGGTAGTGAACATCAGATTAGCCGTCACCTCCTCTTCGCTCAACCCCAGATCTTTAGCCATACGGTTATAGCGTTGGTATTTGGCTGAGTGGCAGCTCAAGCAGTTGTTGACGAAGAGCTTAGCACCACGCTGTAGTGAAGCCTGGTCACCCAGGTCAATATCAGCATGGTCTAGGTGAACACCGCCACCTGCGGCCATTCCCAATGCGGGAACTACGGCCATTACGAATGCAATAATCAGCTTTTTCATTTTGTCACCCTCTCTGGGACGGGCTTAGTTTTATCAATTTTGCTGTACCACGGCATCAGCAGGAAGAAAGCAAAATAGATGATTGAACAAATTTGCGCCAGCAGTGTTTTACCCGGTGATGTTGGTTGAACACCCAAATAACCCAGAATAACGAAACTGACAACAAACAGCGCCAATGCAACTTTGTAGATTGGGCCTTTGTAACGAATCGACTTAACCGGACTCTTATCGAGCCAAGGCAGGAAGAACATCACAACAATCGCAGCACCCATCGCTACAACACCTGGGAATGCAGAACCGGCAATTGACGGTACGGCACGCAGAATGGCGTAGAACGGAGTGAAGTACCAAACAGGAGCAATATGGTTAGGTGTCTTCAGCGGGTTAGCTGGCTCAAAGTTTGGATGTTCAATAAAGAAACCACCCATCTCTGGTGCAAAGAACAGCGCTGCACTAAACAGGATCAGAAAGCCGATGATGCCAGCGATATCCTTAACCGAGTAGTAAGGGTGGAAAGGGATGCCATCAGCAGGTGCTGTATCGCTCCATTTGTTACCTTTAGGACCTTTCTTGATCTCAATACCTTCTGGGTTGTTAGAACCCACTTTGTGCAGAGCAACAATGTGGATAAAGACAACTGCGCAGAGCAGGAATGGCAACAAGAAGTGCAGTGCAAAGAAGCGGTTGAGGGTGGCATCAGAGATGACGAAGTCACCACGGATAAAGATACCCAGCTCTTCACCAACAAACGGTACGGTAGAGAAGAGGTTAACAATAACCTGTGCGCCCCAATAAGACATCTGACCCCATGGAAGCAAGTAACCCATGAATGCTGTGGCCATCATCAATACATAGAGAACAACACCAATGACCCAGAGCAGCTCACGTGGTTTGCGGTATGAGCCGTACAACAGACCACGGAACATGTGCAGGTAGATGACGATAAAGAAGAACGAAGCGCCCGTTGAGTGCATGTAGCGAATCAACCAACCCCAGTTCACATCACGCATGATGTATTCAACAGAACCAAAGGCCAGAGCGGCATCAGGTTTGTAGCTCATCGCTAACCAAACACCGGTCAGAATTTGGTTGACCAGCATCAACATGGCGAGTGAGCCAAAGAAATACCAGAAGTTGAAGTTTTTCGGTGCGTAGTAGTCAGCGAGATGCTCACTCCACACTTGAGTAGCAGGATAGCGCGCGTCTATCCAGGCCATGAAACCTTTATTTTCGCTCATCAGGAGGCTCCTCCATCTTCACCAATCAGGAGCGTGGTGTCCGAGAGGTACTGATGCTTTGGAATGACAAGATTTGTCGGGGCTGGTACACCCGCAAAAACGCGGCCAGCAAGATCAAATCGTGAACCGTGACAAGGACAGAAAAAACCACCCTTCCAATTTTCCGGTAAACCGTCAATGGTGCGCTTAGGCATATAGGTTGGTGAACAACCCAGATGCGTACAGATACCAACCGCCACCAAGTAATTAGGCTTGATAGAGCGCGTTGGGTTCTGGCAGTAGCTAGGCTGCTGCACCATCTCTGAATTTGGATCGGCCAATTCAGCATCATCCCTTGCTAGTTCTTGCTGGTTCTTCTCGGTACGAGAAACAACCCAAACTGGTTTGCCGCGCCATTTAACACGCAACAACTGACCAGGCTCCAACTTACTGATATCCGCTTCAACGGGAGCACCCGCCGCTTTTGCTCTTTCACTTGGATTCCAAGATGCCAAGAAAGGAACTGCAACGAAACCGGCACCAACCGCTCCGAATGCACTCGTTGCGAGGGTCAGCGTACGCCGCCTCTTTAGATCTACGCCATCTGCGCTCATATATAACTCCCCGAAGGTTGAACGGGCTTTGGCCAAAAACTGGCCACAATGTAATTTTAAAGGATAATAAAACCGGAAAAATTGGGCGTGAATTCTGCGACATGGAGGGGCATTCGTCAAGGCAAAAATACTACCTCTGTACCACGATCAGGGTATACCCTACACCGAGTTAGGTATCTCGATAGGAAAATGCGCCATATGGAACACTTTAGCCACCCGACTGGCCAACTCACTCACACCAAGTCGCTCCGTTGCATGGTGGCCCGCCGCAAAGTAGTGCACATTAAGCTCCCTCGCTAGATGGGTCGTCTGCTCAGAGACCTCACCACTTATGTACGCATCCACCCCCAGTTCCGCCGCCCGAGACAAATACCCCTGCGCACCGCCACTACACCACGCTACTTTTTGAATCTGCCCATCTCCACCGGAGAGATGCAATGGTTCGCGTGATAACCTCTCGTTAATCAGTGTGGAAAATTCAGCACCGCTCATCGGCGCGGGCAAAACACCCTGCCAAACCAAACCTGTACCTGGCGGTGGTGGCTGTTGATCCACAATACCTAACAGGTCACCCAGCAGTCGATTATTGCCAAATTCAAGGTGAGCATCCAACGGCAGATGGTAGGCCAATAGACTAATACCGTGCTGCATTAACGTTCGTATACGGCGCCCTTTGATCCCGGTTAGCGTCGGCGACTCCCCCTTCCAAAAGTAGCCATGGTGCACCAAAATAGCATCAGCCTTAACTTCAATGGCTGCATCGATCAGCGCTTGGCTCGCCGTCACCCCACTGACCAAACGGGTGACCTCTTTCCCCCCATCCACCTGCAGGCCATTTGGTGCATAATCATCAAACTGCGTCACTTGCAGTTCCCGGTTACAATAGCGCTCAATATCCAACACATTCACCATCGACTATCTCCAAGTTTAATCAAGGTCATAATTAGTTCATGCAACTTCATAAGGCGATCACCCTATTCATTGTCTCAACCACTGCGGGTCTGGTGGCGGCAGCACTGCTACTCTTTATTCAGCCTGAACTTCTCTCACCGAGTGGTAGAACTTCTGCGCAGAATAGCTGGCAAGGCCCCGTATCATACGCCGATGCTGTGGCGCGCTCAGCCCCATCCGTCGTCAACATCTACACCACAAAAGTGCGCATAGAGCGCCAAGGACAGCAATTTGACAACCCTATGTTGCAGTACCTCTTTGGTAACATGTTGCCAGAGCGCACTAAGGAGAGACGTGAGAGCAACCTTGGCTCAGGTGTCATTGTCACCGAATCGGGCTACGTTCTGACCAACTACCATATTCTTGAGGGCGCAACAGAGATCCAAGTGGTGTTGGCAGATAATACGAGTGTACCCGTCACCATCATTGGTGCCGACCCGGAAACTGATCTCGCCGTGTTAAAAATCAAACAGCGCCGAGTACCGGCCATTCCAATCAACGATACGTCACCACTGCGTGTTGGCGACGTCGTTCTCGCTATTGGCAACCCCTTTGGGGTGGGGCAGACGGTCACTCAAGGCATCATCAGTGCTACCGGGCGCAGCCAGCTCGGCATCAACACCTACGAAAATTTCATTCAGACCGATGCCGCCATTAACCCCGGCAATTCAGGCGGTGCATTGATCAACGCCTATGGTGAGCTAATTGGTATTAATACGGCCATTTTCAGCCGCAGTGGCGGCTCTCAAGGGATCGGTTTTGCCATCCCCTATGATCTAGCTCGCGGCATCATGGAGCAGCTCATCGAACATGGCCGGGTCATTCGCAGCTGGCTTGGCATCAGCGGTCAGGCATTCACACCACGCATCGCAGCCGTACTGGGTATCGACTATTCACCTGGCATCATCATCACACACATTCTTGAGAATGGGCCTGGAGATGCGGCCAAACTGAGGAGAGGAGATGTGATTGAGGTGATCGGTGGAGTGCGTCTTCAAGATGCCCAGCACATGCTCGACATCATCGCCAACCACCCCCCTCATAAACCTTTGACGCTAAAGGGACACCGCGCCAATCGTCCATTTAAGGTGATAGTGAATACCGCTGAAAGGCCCGCATTTCACTAATAATCGAGAGGATGTATACACCCCTTTCAGCAGCCATTCATCTCGTTAATGGCCTGCTGGATAGCGGGGCAGATGACGCTACCATAGGCGCAAAAAACACAGCAGGTGCCGCGCTTTGGAGTCAGTGATCCTCTGCACCTTTTGCATTTGTAGTACCAGAGCGAGCTATCCTGCGGCATCTCCTCCTCTTCCCGGTGTCCACAGTGGGGACAGGTGATTTGAGAGCGCAGAATAAGCTTTGCCATACCTTCAGCCGTTCGGGCAACAACCCTGACCACAACAGGCATCACTGCCGCCATCTCGGCGATACTCTGCCGAACGTGCATGCGCGGTAAGCCCTTCACCTCGCGCCATCACAGAGGCGGTCTCAGCCATCTTTGCCGCACCCGCTGGCGAGGCCCAGATCAGGCTGGAGCGCTTCTGGAAGTCATAGACACCCAATGGTGATGAGAAACGTGCTGTGCGGGAGGTGGGCAAGACGTGGTTTGGTCCAGCGCAATAATCGCCCATCGCCTCGGCTGTAAAACGTCCCATAAAGATCGCGCCAGCGTGGCGAATCTGTTTTGCCATCACCTCTGGATTGGCCACTGACAGCTCCAGATGCTCAGGTGCGATGAAGTTGGCCACATCAACGGCCTCGGCCATATCCTTGACCAGAATAAGCGCGCCACGGTCCTTCAGCGCAGTTTCAATAATCGCTTTGCGCTCCATGGTCGGCAGTAATTTATCGATACTCTGTTTGACCTGCTCAATATAGTCGGCGCTGTCGCTGATCAGGATCGACTGGGCATCTTCATCGTGTTCGGCCTGTGAGAAGAGATCCATCGCAATCCAGTCAGGGTCGGTTTTACCATCACAGATAATCAGAATCTCCGAAGGCCCAGCCACCATATCAATACCCACCTGACCAAATACGGCGCGTTTAGCCGTTGCGACATAGATGTTGCCAGGACCGACAACCTTATCTACTGGCGGCACAGACTCCGTGCCATAGGCGAGTGCAGCGACCGCTTGCGCCCCACCGACGGCAAACACTGTATTGACACCCGCGATGTGCGCCGCTGCCAGTACCAACTCATTCAGCTCGCCACCCGGTGTCGGCACCACCATGATCAACTCGGCAACCCCGGCTACTTTGGCCGGGATGGCATTCATCAACACTGATGAAGGATAGGCTGCTTTGCCACCCGGCACATAGAGACCAACACGGTCCAATGGTGTCACCTGCTGACCTAACATGGTGCCGTCAAACTCATTGAAGGACCAATCTTCTATCTTCTGCCTTTCTGCATAGGCGCGGATACGCTCTGATGACTTACGCAGTGCGCTGCGCTGCTCCGATGGGATGGTGTTCCAAGCCTGTTCCAGACGTGCTGCTGGGATGCGGAGATCCGCAGCGGAGTTGGCCTGCCAGTGGTCAAAGCGGTGGGTGTAGTCGAGCAGGGCCGCATCGCCACGGGTTCTAATTTCACCAATAATCTCACTCACAATCGACTGTACTGAATCGTTGGAGACCGACTCCCACGCCAGCAACTGCTCCATGCGGGACTGATAATCGGCATCTTGTGTTGAAAGCTGTGCAATTTCAGCCATGACTACTCTCCTCTATCTTTTTCTACCGCCTCACGCAGCGCTTCTTGCAACTGCATCAGGGTACGGTGTTTCATCTTCCAGGCGGCCTTGTTGATCACCAGCCGTGAACTAATATCGGCAATATGCTCCAGCGGCACCAGACCATTGGCCTTCAGCGTATTACCACTCTCTACCAGATCAACAATAAGATCGGAGAGGCCAACTAGCGGCGCCAACTCCATTGAGCCGTAGAGTTTAATGATGTCAACCTGCTGCCCTTTGGCGGCATAGTAAGCACGCGCGCTATTGACATATTTGGTAGCGATTCGCAGGCGACGCCCACTAATATCGGCATCTTTCACCCCTGCCACCATCAAGCGACAGCGGGCAATATTCAGATCCAACGGTTCATATAACCCTTCACCGCCATGCTCCAGCAGAATATCTTTACCCGCCACACCCAGATCGGCAGCACCATACTGGACATAAGTCGGCACATCTGTGGCACGAATCAGGACAAACTTAACCATCTCATGATTGGTGTCGAGAATCAGTTTACGACTGGTCTCTGGGTCGTCAACCGCCTCAATGCCCGCGTGTGCCAACAGCGGCAAGGTCTGTTCAAAAATGCGCCCTTTAGAGAGCGCAATAGTGATCGGCGTATCAAATGTCATACTCATCTCGGCAGCCTACGGATCTTGGCACCCAACCCCGCCATCTTCTCCTCTATACGGTCATAACCACGATCAATATGGTAGATACGATCAATAATGGTCTCACCCTCAGCCACCAAGCCGGCCAATACCAAGCTGGCAGAGGCGCGCAGATCGGTCGCCATGACAGGTGCGCCGGTCAGTTTTTCAACCCCTGTAATAATGGCCGTGTTGCCCTCTAGACGAATTTCCGCACCCATCCGCTGCATCTCCTGCACATGCATAAAACGGTTTTCAAACACCGTTTCAGTGATGGTACCAACCCCCGTTGCGACGATATTCAGTGCGGTAAATTGTGCCTGCATATCGGTCGGGAAGGCGGGATAAGGTGCCGTATGGATATCCACCGCTTTGGGTCTCTTACCCTTCATATCAAGCGTAATCCAATCATCGCCACACTCAATCTCAGCCCCTGCCTCACGCAATTTTTGCAATACGGAGTCAAGCAGATCAGGGCACGTATCGCGCACCCGGATTCGGCCGCCCGTCATCGCCGCAGCCACAAGATAGGTGCCGGTCTCAATGCGGTCAGGAACGACGTTGTATTCGGTACCCCCCAGACGCTCAACCCCTTCGATACGAATACTGCTGGTACCGGCACCGGTGATTTTAGCCCCCATCTTGTTCAGGCAGGCAGCCAGATCGACCACTTCAGGCTCACGTGCTGCATTCTCGATCACGGTGACACCATCCGCCAGTGTGGCTGCCATCATCAGATTCTCAGTGCCGGTCACGGTGACCACATCAAGTATCAAGTGCGCCCCATGCAAGCGCTCAGCTGTGGCGATGATATATCCCGCTTCAACCTTGATATCAGCGCCCATTGAGCGTAGGCCATCAATGTGTAGATTGACCGGCCGCGAACCGATCGCACAGCCCCCCGGCAGCGAAACCTCAGCTCGACCAAAACGCGCCAACAGTGGCCCCAGTACGAGAATCGAGGCGCGCATGGTTTTGACCAGTTCATAGGGCGCGGCGTAGCTAGTGATGGTGCTGGCATCCACTTCGATACGCATCTTTTCATCGACTACCAACTGCACACCCATACGCCCCAGTAGCTCCATGGTGGTGGTGATATCGTGCAGATGGGGCACATTACCCACCGTCATCGGACTATCAGCCAACAGTGTCGCAGCCAGGATTGGCAGAGCAGCATTTTTTGCACCGGCAACACGTACATCTCCACGGAGAGTTGTGCCACCCTTGATGATCAATTTATCCATTAATCAGAAACCATAACCGTTAGGTAAAGAAATTGGGGAAGAGACGCGGAATTATATAAAAAACTAGCCACAAAAGGGAGATCAACTGACGCTCATTACAATAAAACGGTCTGGATCGTTCACACTTTGCGCACAAGAGGCTGATGCAACCAAACAATTATGACTAAACCGTTCAAACAGTAAGACGTTGAAAGATGAAAAAAGCCCACACAAGAAAGAGCAGTATTAGCGTTAACATCACCGCAGCAGAGCCCATATCTTTGGCCCGACCAGCCAGTGGATGGTGTTCAGGAGAGACCAGATCAACAATCGCCTCAATCGCTGAATTGATCACCTCCACGATCAACACCATAAAAAGCGGCCCAATCAATAGCGCCCACTCCACAGGGTTTTGGCCAAGAACAAAGACCAGTGGCAACAACACAAGCGTTAACAGGCACTCCTGACGGAAAGCCGCCTCATGTTGAAATGTAGCCCGGAGCCCAGCGATGGAGTAACCCGCTGCATCTACAATGCGGCCGATACCCGTTTTACCTGGTTTCATAATAAATTGCTCTTAATAAACATCACTCTACTCACCCAGATTCAGATAGAGGGGCGGCATCTCTTTATGGATGATAAAGGGTGGTTTTTTTATTGAAAAGGTGGTGATGCGTCTACCTGTCGGGTAGCAGAAGTGACTGGTCTGAAACATATAGATATCCTCCGATTGTTTAAACAATTTGGAGAATTTAGAAACGCCAAGAAGATCTTGCTCATTTCTCAACTTATAGCTAAAACGCCCCACCTGAAAAAGCCCACTCTTCATCATCACACGAGGTGAGTGATCACCTACGCAGAACAGCTCACGGTATAGGAGCCGTCTAAGTTCAGACGAGAGGGCAAAACCAACCTTGTTATCTCCAAACAGCCAATTGATATCACGTTGCTCATCATAATCACTCTCATGCTCACCAAACGCCAGACACCAACCCGCATAGTAGGCTGAATATCGTCTGATCATCTGCTTGTTAAGACATGGGCACTCATCACTATCGAAACGAAGAGTCTAACACGTCACATAGTTACTCCAATGAGTGGTAACAGTCAGAATGAAAGCGTGGGGAACAGATACAGTAAAATAGCAGATCAGATGAGCCAATATTGGTGATACGTTGCGCAACATCTGGGGGGATAATCACCACATCACCCGGTTTCAGCATCGTTGGCTCAAGCCCTTCAATATCAACTTTGGCTTGACCAGAGATGGTCAGATAGCGCTCGGTGACACCGTTGAGTTTGTGCCAAGCTGTCGTCACACCCGGCGCCACACGCGCAGATGCGATTGAGACCTCACTGTCATTTGCATCGTTCGACACCTCAGAAATAAAACAGCGCTCAGCTGTTTTAATCTCTTCGGCATGCTCTGCAAACTTTATTACCGCCTTCATATCCACTCCAAAACCAATTCCTGACATGCTAAAAACTCTCTACAGATTGCTGTTCTCACACATCGTGAAAATGCCCAATATCTACGGCTAACAGAATTAACGTTTAATTCGATGACCAGCTGTTACATAATGCCTTATCCATAAATTAAGGTACCTCAGAACAACTTTTGCTTGTTTTAACTGAGACACTAAGTCGTGTCATTAATATTGCGACCTGCTTAGTAGCAAGAGACCAGATTTATGCAAGGATGCCTTAAATTCATTTTGAACAGCATTTTTTTAAGATTGTATCGATTGCCATCTTGAACTTCATGCCTCTAAAGACAAACAGGGCCGGAAAGAGAATGATCACTAGAAAATTAACTGCCAACCTATCGCTGATACTACTGACCTCATTCGCACTACTTACGCTATTTCCGCTGCTGGGTTTGGCAGAAGATACCCCTTTCCGCATCGAATTTGTCTCCAACTACCAAAGCATGAACTTCAAAGCGCAAGAGAACTTGATCAAGAAAAGCAAAGCGATCATGCCCGGTGAGATCAAAAAACTACTCAAAGATGCACAGGCAAAAGGGGTCAGCCTGGGCAAGATGATGTTTATGCTGGATGCAGCTAACGCTATGGCCTATGGCTATGATTCGTACCATGGCAGAGGCAAGCGGCTAATCAAGAAAGTGGAGAAGATCCTCAAAAAAGAGATCAAAAAGGAGGAGGCACGGACAGCAAAATTGATGAAGTGGAAAAAAGAGGAACGTTTCCTCGGCAACTTCGTCATGAAAACACACGATAAAGAGATGCAAAAAGAGGGGGTTGCTCCCGTCCTCTACCCACACTGGGTTCATCGCATCTGGTATGAGTGCTCTGTCTGCCACCAGGAGCTTTTTGTTATGAAGCGCTGGCGGAACCAGATCTCACATAAACAGATCAACGAAGGGAAGCAGTGCGGCACCTGCCATGATGGAAAAATCGCCTTTGCCGCCGATAACAAAGCAAAGTGTGATCTCTGCCATGTGGCTGGTAAACCTGAAGCGGAGAGACTGCACAATGCCAAAAAACTCGATCACGAGAATATCGCCAAGGTGGCAAAAAGGCTTGGTTCTGTCTGGAATGATGACAAACTGGAGAATGGCGAGATTCCGGTCGATGAGCATGGGTTTATCGACTGGTTGAAACTAAAGAAAGCGGGCATCTTTGAGCCACTCACCTCACTCAACGGCGACTATACGCCAGAGGTGCGGGACAATGAAATCCTCTATATTTCGAAGAGTAAGATAAAGAATGTCCTGTTTAGCCATAACGTCCACTCCAGCTGGATACGCTGTAGCTCTTGCCATCCCGCCGTTTTCAAAGAGAACCTGAAGAACAACATCAAAATGGTGCGCATGACCAAAGGTCAAAATTGTGGCCTGTGCCACGGCAAAGTATCGTTCACCTTTGCCGATTGCGACCGCTGCCATAGCATACCAAAAGGAGAAACAGTTGAGGGTGCACTACTGCATAAAGGGCCAGATAAGAAAAAACGAAAGTGACGTTTGATAATTTGAGCAGACTGGGGATTCCCCTGTGGCGCAGCAACTCGGGTTGATTTGACCACTACAATCTGGCAAAGCAACCAAAATACGGGCCTACAGCCCATGTGCAGTGCACAAAAAAAATGGCCTAGCGACTACCCGCTAGGCCATCATTTCATTTGGAGCTGGCGAGAGGAGTCGAACCCCCGACCGGCTGATTACAAGTCAGCTGCTCTACCGACTGAGCTACACCAGCTTTTCATCTCTGCGACACTAATGCCGTGAAACGCGGTGGATTATACCGGCGGTTCCATTTTAATACCACCACGATTTTAGCTTTTTTAATAACACCTCATTCTCCGCTACAGGGCTCCTGTTGCAGCTGAAGGGTCGGTCTATCCTTGCGCATGCCAGACCATAACTCCATCTCAGGGAAGCGCTTCTCCGTAGACTCAATATGGAGAATGTAGCCATCTTTCGATCTCATTCTAGAAACAATTTTCGTTTCAAACCCCTTCGTTTGAATAATTTCACTTCGCCTAACGGCATACTCTTTCTTTCTGAACAGGCCAAGTGAGATTGCATTGACCAACGCGCCCTTAATAAAACGACGAACATCTGTGATGCCCTCTTCTTTGAGCCGCTCGACCATTTTAAGTGCAGCAGTACGATCCGCCGATGACGGTATCAATACCCAGTAGCCAACTCTAACATCCGCTACCGTTTTCTCACGCTTAACACCGATACCGTTAGACAAGAGAGCTTGCTCGATTGATACAATCGCATCCTCTGACTGCATAAAGCCGGTCTTAAAGCAGAAAAGGGCTGGTTTTTTGGCCGCTTCGCTAGTCGGTGTTATTTTAACCAGATCCAGATTAGGCGTAACAGCTTCTGGCAGCACCGTCATTTCATCAACGGCAGTCACTTCGTCACCCTGCATTCCAACTTCTGGTGTCACTTCTGGCACTACTTCTGGAGCTACCTCTGTCTCAAGTTCTGATATCGGTATCAACATCGGTTCAGAGATTAACGTTGGCTCCTGTTGAACAGCCGCAATATTTATTGTTGAGGTTTGTAGCTCTACCTCTTCTGTAGACGGTTCCTGAGGGGAAGAGTGTTCTGGCCGTTCACCCAGAAGCATCAACGTAGGGACATCCGATGGAGCAGTGCTCAAACGCTTATCAGAACTATTACTTTTTTGATAACCCCAAAGGTAAAAAGCAACGTTGATAAAGAGTAAGAGTAGAAAAATATTTCTCATTCCAAGCCTCGGTGATCAGCAAACCGTATCAATCCTTTCATCACAAGATCTGGCTCATAGAAAACCTCTTTTTGCTCGGTTAATTGAGCACCAACAACGGAGGCATTGCCTCCCGTTAATATTAAATGCGGTATACAACCTGTGCTCTCTTTAAGTGTTGAGTGGAGTCGTTCAATCAACGCAACGGTTGATTGAATTGCGGCACCCGAGACAGCTTCAGCAGTGTCTGAGGCAAAAAGTGTTTCTGTCACAGTAAACTCTACTCGAGGAATAGATGTTTTACTGAGCAGACTCTCTTGCATCAATTCCAGACCTGGCAAAATCAGACCGCCTAAATGTTTGCCTGCAGCGGTAAGCGCATCGAATGTTGTTGCCGAACCCGCATCAACAATTAAGAGTGTACTTTTATAAAGATGGTGCGCTGCAATTAGTGCCAACCAACGATCAACACCAAGACGTTCGGGGATGATGTATCCATTCTCCACACCAAATGCGCACGCTTGCGTCTTGATAATCTGGGTTGTGATGTTCCATTGCTCAAATGAAAAGCGACTAATCAGGTCATCCGAGTCCCCCCCCATCACATTGCCGGCAAAGACCTCATTGGGTGGTGGCAGCTCTGCTAAAACAGAATGCAGGGCCTCAGTTAGATTGCCATTGTGCAAAACTGTTCCTGTCGTGCCTAAATTCTGATCACAGTATAAGGCCCATTTTAGGCGACTATTGCCAACATCAAGCAGCAGTTTTGGTATTAAACTCATCATGCTGGCCGTAGACTCACTTCACCCGCATGAAATGTCTGCGTCCCATCAGCCGTGGTCAGCAGGAGAGCACCATTTCTGTCGATTCCCTGATGAACACCTACTATCTCGCTATTACCGCTTTTTAGTGAGACTTTTTTTCCATAGTGGAGATCAAATTTTTTCCAATCAGACAGATAGGGTTCGAGTTGCCCATATTGATATCCATTCAAGGTTGTCAGAAGCGCATCCAAAACCATTGCAACAAGACGGTTTCTCGATACCGGGGTAAAGCCGGGAATAGTGGCTAAATCAACCCATGGTTGATCGATCGCCGTCGCGGATTGCTCATCAATAGAGGTATTAATCCCCACTCCAATGACCACATGACAAGGACCGCAACTCTCTCCTGCAACCTCAAGCAGCAGACCGGCAAGTTTTTTGCCATCCCATAAGATGTCATTAGGCCATTTCAGGCCGACGTCATTCAAACCAATTTGTCGCAAGACTCTTAACAATGTGACACCTACAGCAAGACTAAGGCCACTCACCTCTGTTGGAGAGAGTGGGTATCGCCATAACAATGAGAGGTAAATATTCTTGCCATAGGGAGAGATCCACTCCCTACCATATCGCCCTCGACCTGCTGTTTGCTGCTCTGCAATGCAGACAGAACCCGAGGGAAATCCGTCGGATGCTTTGCCCATCAACCAACTATTAGTCGAGTCAATAGTGTGGTGTAGGTGGAGATCTAAGCTCTCTTTTGTAGCGAGGGACAGGGCATCAGAGATAGTTTTTATCTCTAATAATTCGAGAGGCTGTGCTAACCGATAACCACGACCCTTGACTGATTGGATTGTGAGTTTCTGATTTTTTCGCAAAGATTGAATACGCTTACAAACCATTGCCCGACTAATCCCTAAACTCTTCGCTATAACCTCACCTGAATGAAATTTTCCATCTGCTATCTCTTCTATTAAACGACTCTCATCCCTCATTGGTCAGCAACCAAGACTGCCGTTTTTTAATCATCTCACTCATAGCGCTTTCATTTAACATGAGGTCACAAGTATTTTCAGGTGCAAATTGTAGCCTAACCTGCATCTGTAACAGTTCATCCCGGCGAAAAAGATGAACATTCAACAGATCTTCAGAAGAGCAAGCAGAGAGTAACTTTTCAATGTTTTCAGGCATAATCTTAATGCCATCAATGGCGATGAGTTCATCACCTGCTGACAAGCCCGCCTGCTGAGCGGAACCATCATCAAATACTTGTTGAAGTTTGACCCTATTGATATCTGGCGAAAATTTAACACCAAGTGTTAAACGAGGAGATTCTTCAACGCTTTTGGTAACAAATCCACCTAAATCACTTTGACTGTTCTTTTGGCGCAACACTAAATCGATACCTAGCGATTCAAGCTGCTGCTTAAGTGGAAGATCCTCTGTGCCACGCAGATAACGTTGGAAAAATGGGGCTAAATTCAAGCCTGTGATCTCTTCTGCCAGAGACTCAAAACCATCTTCAGGCAGACCTATCCCGGTTTCTCCGTGCCTCTGCCAGAGCTCACGCATAATGTCATCCAGAGAAAGACGCCCTGCTGTCTCAGCTCGTATTTTCAAATCAAGAGCGAGTGCAACTAAAGCCCCTTTGCTGTAGTAGCTTACAATTGAATTGGGGGCGCTCTCATCTTGTTTGTAGAATTTTGTCCATGTATTGAAACTCGACTCTTCAAGTGTCTGCTTAAAACGTCCACTCCCCCGAATAACCTTAGTAATAGTCTGCGCAAGAAGTTCGAGATAGCTTTTGGTACTAATCACACCAGAGCGAACTAGCATTAACTCATCATAGTAGGAGGTGATCCCCTCGAAGACCCAGAGCAGTCGTGTGTACGTTTCAATCTGTAGATCACCTATTGAGAATGCGGAAGGACGAATACGCTTTGCATTCCATAAGTGAAAGTATTCGTGGCTGCACAAGCCTAAAAACTGGCGATACCCTTCAGATATTTCACCCTGCCCCAAACGCGGCAAATCATCTCTGTTGCATAGCAGACTTGTACTGTATTTGTGTTCCAGGCCACCGTAACCATCACCAACGGTGGTCACTAAGAAGAGATAGCGTTCAAAGGGGAGTCGTCCAAATAATTTTCTTTGCTCTTCACAAATACGCTTTAGATCTAAACAGAGACGCCCCATATCTGCCTTGTGATGGCCGCTAATTACAATCTCATGTGGTATTGAATCGACCATAAATGTAGCTGATTCAAATAGCCCGATTTCAACGGGATGATCAATGAGATCGAAATAGCCTTCGGCTAAATATATTCCAAATTGATGCCTATCCAAACCATCAGACTTTAGGCTGGTCGCCACACGCCAATCAACATAACGCTCACCTTCCGGAGTGCAAATGTCTACCGCACATTGAGTTGTTTCAGAACCATGAACCTGTAAAAAAACAGAAGGCCCGTTGAAGTAAGCTCGATACCGATCCAAATATGCAGTTCGCACAGAGAGATCCCATGCATAAACATCATATGTCACTTTAATAGGATTGCAGGTTGCGGAGATCCGCCATTTTTGTTTGTCAATTTGCCCTATTTCGAGGACTTCACCCTGAGATACTGCTGCAATCGATACAATATTTTTTGCAAAATCACGCACCATGTAACTACCAGAAATCCAGGCTGGCATTGATAAAATCTGTCCACTCTTATCAGGAGATGGAATATCAATAATGACACGGTAGATATGTGCTTCAGGCTGGTAGGGAATAATTTGATAGTGGATCATGCAAACGACTCTAATTTCAGGTATGACATGTGTAGGATAATTATGAAACTGATATGAGAACCTAGACTAATTACAGGCAAAAAAAAAGCCCTAGTAAATAATTACTAGGGCTTTTTCAAATTAAAGCCTGGCAGTGACCTACTTTCACATGGAGAAACTCCACACTATCATCGGCGCAACTTCGTTTCACTTCCGAGTTCGAGATGGGATCGGGTGGTACCAAAGCGCAATGGCCGCCAGGCAAACTTGTGGTTTACCGCAATTGCGATAAACAGCATTTGGTAACATATCGTATTGGGTGTTGTTACATGACACAAACACTCCAAAATGTTTGGGTGTTATATGGTCAAGCCTCACGGTCAATTAGTACAAGTTAGCTTCACACATTACTGCGCTTCCACACCTTGCCTATCAACGTTGTAGTCTCCAACGGACCTTAAGAGACCTTAAAGGTCTAGCGAGATCTAATCTTGGAAGGGGCTTCCCGCTTAGATGCTTTCAGCGGTTATCCTGTCCGTACATAGCTACCCGGCAATGCCACTGGCGTGACAACCGGAACACCAGAGGTACGTCCACTCCGGTCCTCTCGTACTAGGAGCAGCTTTCCTCAAATCTCGAACGCCCACGGCAGATAGGGACCGAACTGTCTCACGACGTTCTAAACCCAGCTCGCGTACCACTTTAAATGGCGAACAGCCATACCCTTGGGACCGGCTACAGCCCCAGGATGTGATGAGCCGACAT
>JAKITT010000159.1 GCA_021647945.1 Candidatus Polarisedimenticolaceae bacterium | reverse complement strand
CCGTGCGTTATGTTCCATCGCATTGCTGGCACGAATCTGGAGAGCACCATCACCCCCCAGCGCACGGAACATGATGCCCGCGGTATGGCTGACCGAGGCGAGTGTGACGACCGCTTCAGGAAAGTGTGTATTTGCTGCACGTGTGATCAGACGGTGCCATAGCTCACCAACTTTCTCTTCCATTACAATTCCTGTTTATCGGTCGTTAATGAGCATGAACCATTGTCGGTGTCATCTCGTGTTAGTCGTCCACCTTTAGCGACGGCAACCGCCGCTTCATCCTGTACCCAGTGCAATAGGCTGGTGCCAGAGTTGCGTGCTTGCACCTGTTCACAGGCTGTGATGCATTGGGTGCACTCTGTGCAGGTAAACATATGCCGTTTAATGGTTCTTGGCCTTAGCCGCATTGGACAGACATTATCGCAGGCGTTGTTACAGTCGCTGCCACAGAGCTCTGATCGCTCTTTATCAAACCCCACTACCAGCGCCCTATCGTTGGCCATCCAAGCGAGACTTTGGAATAGACCGACGGCACAGCCAAATCGACAGAAAAGGTGGCGTGCGAACATAAACTCAATGAAGAGAATGCAGGTGCCTATCAGTAAAAAACGGAACTGGTTGATGGTCAGTGTCCAGTTCCATAAGTTGTGGTAGAGCTCGAATGGCGGCAGCAGGTAACTCAATAGACTGAGTGACCAGATGAAGGCAAAAAAGAGGGCGATCAGCCAGGTTAATGGCCAGAATTGTCGATCTGGTCTCTGCTGGCTGCCATCGGGTTGCAGTTCGGGTAGGGGTTCCTTATCCCAGAGTGAGTGTTTACCCCCCGCCCGTCGCATCATCTTGTTGATCAGCTCGACCACGGAGAAGTGTGGGCAGAGCCAACCACAATAGAGTCGTCCATAGTTCCAAGAGACCCAGATGAATGTGCCAGCCACCAGTGCGATGGGGCCAAAACCAAACAGGATGATGCTGAGGCCCGTTTCGAGTGCCGTGGCTTCGCCAGAGATCAGGGCATCAATACCCAGACGCCAAGGCATGCCGAAAAAGTAGAGGTGTCCCTGGGTAAGATCAAAGCGGAACAGATCAAGTGGGGGTGCCAGGATGAAGAGTAGAAAGAAGCTGATTTGGAATAGTAAACGTCTTCGCTGTAGATCGCTCCCTTGGACGTTAGCCAAAGCTGACATCAACCACTTCCATCAGTGCGCTGATGGTTTCTTCATCATCGGTCAGTGGCTCTACCATTGCGGCGCGACATGCCTCAAGCGGTGGATAGCCATTCTTGATCAGCGTGGCGGCATAGACCAGTAGACGCGTTGAGGCGGCCTCTTCTACATCGTGATCCTTCAGAGCGCGCAGCGCGTTGGCCAGATTAACCAAGCGTTTGGCCAGAATCTCATCAATACCTGTTTCACCGATCAATACCTGAATCTCACGCTCTGCTTCAGGGAAGTCAAAACGTTGTGCAATAAAACGCTGTTTGGTGCTGGGTTTCATCCCCTTCAATAGATTTTGGTAGCCTGGGTTATATGAGACTACCAGCATAAAGTCTTTGGGTGCCTTCAACTGTTCACCGGTACGTTCAATCGGCAGAATGCGGCGATCATCGGTCAGTGGGTGCAGTACAACAGTGGTATCTTTACGCGCCTCGACCACCTCATCCAAATAGCAGATTGCCCCCTCTCGAACTGCGCGGGTAAGAGGGCCATCGCTCCAGTAGGTGCCTTTATCAGAGATCAGGTGGCGACCGACTAGATCGGCAGCAGTCAGATCATCGTGACAGGCCACGGTGTAGAGCGGCCGCCCTAATTTGGCAGCCATATGTTGGATAAAGCGTGTCTTGCCACAACCGGTTGGCCCTTTGATCAGCATCGGTAGCTGATGGTTAAATGCAAACTCAAACAGCGCCACCTCATCGCCCTGCGGCATGTAGAAGGGGAGGTCGCTCTCTGCAGCGGTTTCGATGGTAATAGGTTGGGTCGACATAGACGATCCTAAGTTGAGGCGGATAGATAGAAGGCGATAGTGATTAAACTACCGGGTATGAAGAGCCAGATGATAATAGGTAGTCGCCAGAGGCCGCGGATGCCTCCCAGCCCCATAAAATAGGCCCCGACCAGCTCACCTTTGATAAGTGCAAGAGCGAGAACAAAGAGTGAGATGTTCAAACTGCTGGCCCCCGACTCACCGATCAAAAAGGTGATGAAGGTAAAGGTGATCAAAATAACATAAACGATAGTGGCGGCGCGTTTACCTTTGTGTGTAAAAGTATCCATTTCGTTTACCTCATCACATAAATAAGTGGGAAGAGAATCAACCAAACCAAATCCACCATGTGCCAGTAGGAGGCCCCCGTCTCAACACCGATGTGATCCTCTGGGGTGTAACCGCCCTTATGCGCCTTGTAGGCCACCGCAGCCAAAATTCCCATGCCTAAAATAACATGCATGAAATGGAAGAAGGTGAGTGAGAGATAGAACATATAAAAGGTGTTGGTACTGAGATTGATGCCATTGCCAAAGTGGTGTGAGAACTCAGAAAACTTCACTACCACAAAGATCATGCCCATACCGATGGCGGCAAGTAGCCACTTGACGCACCATTGGTTATCTCCCTCTTGGACGCTGAGTACCGCTCGCACCACAAAATAACTGCTGGTAATGAGAGCAATGGTGTTGATCAGTGCTGCTTGGCGGTCGAGTGTTAGTTGGAACTCATTGAACAGCTCGACATTATTCATGCGAGTAAACGCATAAGCGGAGAAGAAGATCGCAAATACGAGTAGTTCCGCTAGGATAAAAACCCAAATGGCGAGATCGCCCGGTGGGTAGCGGCGTATCTCATCTGGATTTATGGTGGTTGGATTTTGCATGATATGAAATTAACACGGTCATATTGGAATGGATTTGATAAAAATTAAGGATGGTTAAATTCACACCCTATTCACATCTTTGATTCCTATATTCTACAGGCAAAAAAAGACCGGCGCAGAGGCCGGTCTTTTCCTAAGGGAGCCCTGAATAAGTCATGATTGTCTTAGGCTGGCTGAAACGGCTCCGATTCGCTCCGAAGATCGCCGCAATAGAGCAACTATTACGGCTCACTTCGAAACAAATCGGAACAGTTTCATCTCGGCAATTGCTCCTGCATTGCCCTAATTACCTACATCCCTGTAGGCATCAGTCTAAATTCAACCAGACTTAATCAGAGTCTCCCTAGACTAGAAACTACTTATTCAGCAGCTTCCGGCTCATCATGACCCACAAAGAAGCTAGCCACATAGACGATCAAGCCAATAAAGAAGACCAGTCCAGCCCCCTCACGCAACCAGTAGAAGAGGGAGATATTGT
>JAKITT010000054.1 GCA_021647945.1 Candidatus Polarisedimenticolaceae bacterium | reverse complement strand
ATTGAGCTCTCTTTTCGAACCGCTTGATTTCATGATATCCCCTTTCAATGTTGCTGATGATGGCGGGCGGGGATCATCATGGCGGCTTTAAAATGACTGAGGAAGATGTAATTCGCTAGACGCTTACTAGAAAAGGGCAAATCTGGAGGAGGGCTAGCCTATGGCTACAAGGTCGTTAAGCAGTTCAACGCCGATGGCGAAGCCATAAGAGGTGATCGAACCATTGATGAAGCCCAAGCTGACATCGTGCGGCGCATCTTCCATGAATACGCCCATGAAAATAAATCCCCAAAAGCCATAGCCTCTGACTTGAATAAAGATGGTATCCCCTGCCCTTCAGGCAAAGCATGGGGGCAATCGACCATAAACGGCAACCGCAAACGTGGCACGGGAATTCTCAATAATCACCTCTATATCGGCGAGCTGATTTGGAATCGCCAGCGCATGCTAAAAGACCCACAAACAGGCAAGCGGATTTCACGTATCAATAACGAGTCCGAGTGGATACGCCAAAATGTTCCTGATCTACGCATTGTTGAGCAAGAATTGTGGGATGCGGCCAAAACACGGCAAACGTTGCTGGATAAGCGCAGCGGCAATATGGGGGCGCACAAACGCCCTCAACATCTACTTTCAGGTCTTTTGGTTTGCGGGCAGTGCGGCAGCGGCTACGCCATGGTCAATGCTGAAAGATATGGCTGCTCAGCTGCGCGAAACAAAGGTGAAAGCGTTTGTGCAAACAAAAAAACCATTAAACGCGGCGAGCTTGAAAGCAAGGTTTTGGACGCGCTTAAGAGCCACCTTATGCAAGATGAGCTGGTAGAGGTGTTTTGTGAAGAGTATGCACGTCATATGAATAGCCTGAGATCGGCTCAAAACGCCGCTCTAGCGCGCAATGAGGCAGAAGCAACCCAGCTCACTAAAGACAAAGAAAACATCATACAGGCGATAAAAGACGGCGTACCAGCATCAATGATTAAGGATGAGCTGGTGCGGGTATCAACGCGGCAAGATGCTCTGGCCGAATTGATGAAAGCGCAAAGCGCAGAGCCACAGCCGCTAATCCATCCAACAATGGCGCGGCGATATCGCAAAGAAGTTGCTGCACTGCACAAGGCGTTGGGCGATCAACAAGGAGGCGAAGCCAAAGAGCATGTACGCGCTCTTATAGAAAAGATCGTCCTAACACCCAAAAAAGGCAGGGAAGACTTAGCTTTAGACCTATACGGAGATTTGGCGGGAATTCTGAAAATTGCTAGCGAGAATAAGTCTATGAAAAATAAAGCAGATTTCATAAAAAAGCTCGAAGCCATGACTGTCAATGACAATCACAACTTCGAGCGATCTATTCAATTGGTAGCGGGGGCAGGATTTGAACCTACGACCTTCGGGTTATGAGCCCGACGAGCTGCCAGACTGCTCCACCCCGCACCGGCGAAGCGGATATTACGCATCTTTACACATTATCACAACCCCCTTCTGAAGGTTTTTTTCAGCATCCAATTATAATCGATATATTACAAAGGGTTAACTACAATATATTTTATAACTCCGATGAATCTAGATGCTGTTAGCTGAAATTAGACAAATGAGTCAAATGACGGTGAATCAGGAGGCAACTTGAACTCGACCACTATGCACTGAAAGTGCATAGGTTGCTTTAAGAACGACTGAAAGTCGTTATGTTGCAAATCAATGTATCGCTCCGCGATGCTTTTTTACATGCTAAAGCCTTGCACTAAAGTGCATAGTTTTTACTAGCGACTGGGACCAATAAAGACCCCAGCCGCAAGCGGACGGGGCATTCCATTTGTAGGTTCGCCTTGACCTCTATGGATGGTGCAAATGCAGTGGAATTGTTGGGAACAATTTCTGTAAGGCGAACGTATGCGGCTGAAGGCGCACCTACAGAATGTACCAACAGTAGGCCGCTTTAGGCGAGCAGCGGGGAATTAGACCCATAGCGATTAATGGAAAGTCAGCCCAGTGATTACTTCAATAGCAGAGGAGTGAAGATTGGCGTAAAGAGAGCGTTTTTTACTTGCGCTACTAAAAAAGCGAGATCTTCTGCAAAGAAGATCTCGCTAATTGTTTTAATTGCGTAATTATCTAGATGTAGAGCCGAGTCAGTCGAGACTAATATCTATCAACCGAATGCAGCAGTACAGATAGAGAGTAACGAGGCGGGGAAGAGCCCCAGAATAAGCAGTGATGTGCCGTTAACTGACAGTACGACCTTGGTATCGATACTTGCTTCAAAGGGTGTATCGTCTACAGGTTTGTCAAAGTACATAAGCTTAATGATGCGTATGTAGTAGAAAACGCCAATGATTGAAAAGAAGACAGCAATCAGAGCAATATTGGTCAAACCTACACTGATAACTGCATCTAGTACGAAAAGCTTGGCAAAGAAACCGACCGTTGGCGGAACACCTGCCATCGAAAACATCACGAAAAGCATCATAAGAGCAAACCATGGGCTGCGCTCATGGAGACCCTTGTAGTCATCTAGCTGATCGGCTTCAAAGCCTTTGCGACTGAATGCGATGATGAT
Organism: Candidatus Polarisedimenticolaceae bacterium; assembly: GCA_021647945.1. GTDB lineage: Bacteria > Pseudomonadota > Gammaproteobacteria > Chromatiales > Chromatiaceae > JAKITT01. Next base: position 18,559 of record JAKITT010000054.1, on the reverse strand, counting down.
GCCAAAGCTGCATACGGCCATTATTCCGTATGTGATGGCGTAGAACATAGAGGAGATATAGCCTTCGTTTGTACCCGCCAAAATCCCCAGCATAATAAAGCCAACATGCGATATAGTTGAGTAGGCCAGCATGCGTTTAATATTGGTCTGCGCTATCGCGACGACATTGCCTAAGGCCATAGATAGAACAGCGAGGATTATCAACATTCCCTGCCAATCAGCATGTAGCCCCTCCAATCCGTCTACAAGCATACGAATGGCTAAGGCAAAGGCAGCCAATTTTGGTGCACTACCAATAAACATTGCAACAGGCGTTGGTGCACCGTGATAAACATCTGGCATCCACATGTGAAATGGGACGGCACCCAGTTTAAAAGCTAAACCGATAACCAGGAACACTAAACCAAATACTAAAACTGTATTGTCCGTACCTGAAGTGGCAACGGCACTGGCCACTTCACTAAAACCGATATGCCCCGTCGCTCCGTAGATCATTGAGATGCCGTAGAGCAACATGCCGGATGCTATAGCACCGAGCATGAAATACTTCATCGCAGCTTCTGAACCGGTCTTTGAATCTCTATCGAAGGCGACCATCGCATAGAGTGACAGCGACAACAGTTCGAGACCAAGATAGATCGAGAGAAAGCTAGCAGATGAGACCATCACCATCATGCCAAGGATGGCAAAAAGGCCTAATACGAAAAAATCACCACGAAATTGGTCATGCTTTAGCAAGTACTCTTTAGAGTAGACAAAAGCGACCATGCTGATGATGCAGATAAAGACCTTCAATCCATCACTCATAGGATCGCGAATATAGCTGCCATCGAATACCACTTGAGTCTCTGGCGAAGAGACCAGCAGTGTAATAAAAATTGTCACCGCTAAGCTGATCTGTGTAAGCAGATAGGTGGTCTGACGCTGCGATTCATCCAGGAATAGATCAATAATCATGATCAGGCAGACCATGGTAAGAATAAAGATCTCTGGTAACACTGGGATCAAAGTAGAAGAGTCAAAATGCATTTCTTATATCCAGCTAAGTAAGTGGCAGCTTTAAGGTATTTTGGTAACAGAGACGTGTTGCAACAGATTGGCGAGTGATACCTCCATCACATCAACCAATGGCCCAGGCCATACACCCAGTGCCAACACGGCGACTGCCAAAGAGGCAAGAATAAAAGTTTCTCTACCCGTAATGTCTTCTAGCTTTGCAACGTTTTCGTTGGCAATCTCACCAAATACGACACGTTTCACCATCCATAAGGTGTATGCAGCGCCAATAATCAGTGTGGTCGCGGCCAAGAAAGCGAACCAAAAGTTTGCGCGGAAACTGGCTAGTATCACCATGAACTCGCCAACAAAGCCTGAGGTTCCAGGTAACCCAGCATTGGACATGGCAAAGAAAACCATAAATGCGGCGAACCAGGGCATTCTATTGACTACACCACCATATGAAGAGATCTCTCTACTGTGCATGCGGTCATAGAGGACTCCGACACAGAGGAACATCGCGGCAGATATAAAGCCGTGAGAGATCATCTGTACCATGCCGCCTTGAAGACTAAGCAACGCACCCGTTGATGCGTCTGGGTTAGCGGTGATCATGAAGATCATGAAGAAGCCGAGTGTGACAAACCCCATGTGCGCAATTGATGAGTAGGCGATCAGCTTCTTCATATCTTGTTGAACAAGCGCAACAAAGCCAATATAGACAACAGCAATCAGTGACATCGAAATAATCAGCCAATCGAGTTCACTACTCGCATCAGGCGTGATGGGCAGACTAAATCGGAGAAAGCCATAGCCACCAATTTTGAGCATGATCGCCGCCAAGATGACGGAGCCACCCGTGGGTGCCTCAACGTGTGCATCAGGTAACCAGGTGTGAACCGGCCACATTGGTACCTTAACAGCGAACGCCATCAGGAAGGCTATAAAGATTAAGATCTGTTCGTTCAGCGTGAGCTTCAGAGTATGGAACGATAAGATGTCGAAACTGCCTGCCTGGAAATACATATAGATCAAGGCTACCAGCATAAATACGGAGCCAAAAAACGTATAAAGGAAGAACTTGATCGTGGCATAAACACGATTTGGCCCACCCCATACACCGATGATGAGAAACATCGGTATAAGCATCGCTTCCCAGAATACATAGAAGAGCATCGCGTCAAGTGCAGAGAACACACCGACCATGATACCTTCCATAATGAGAAATGCTGCCATGTAATAGGATACTTTATATTGAATAACTTCCCACGCAGCGACAATTACAAATATGCTGATAAAGGTGGTCAATATGATGAGTGGCATTGATATGCCGTCAACACCCAGATAGTACTCAATATTAAAATATGAGATCCAAGGAGCGCGCTCAACAAACTGCATCTCCGCCGTGCCAGGGTTGAATCCACTATAGAGAGGTAAACTGATGACAAAAGTCATCACTGCAACAGCGAGCGACATCCAGCGCGCATTGTTCGAGTTTTTATCACCGATTGCGATAACCATCAGGCCACCAATGATTGGTAGCCAAATGGTCGCACTTAGGATGGGCCAGTCTGCACTCATGCTTAACATCCTACCTTTCTCAAAAATTCACAAATAGAGTCAGCATTACAAGCAGACCCATAATCATCGCAAAGGCGTAGTGATAGATATAACCAGTCTGGACATGGCGAACCACACCAGAGAGGAGCTCTACTGCTTTTGCTGAACCATTTACAATCATTCCATCGATAATTGTTTTATCACCCAAAGTCCAGAGAACCTTACCGATTCCACGGCTACCATCGGCAAACAGGTATTGGTAGAGTTCATCAATACCGTATTTCTTATCCAAGAGATTGTAAATCACTTCAAATCGGCTCTTTATAACATCTGCGATTGAGGGGTTCTTAACATAGATGAACCAAGCGACAAACAGTCCACTCATGGCGAGTATAAAAGGCAGCCCCAAGATTCCGTGGAGGATAAAACCGAATGGTCCATGGAAACTCTCTCCGACTCTCGCGACGGTATCATGCTCTGGAAGAACGAAAATCACACCATTGAACCAGTCACCAAATAGCATTGGCCCAACAGTGATGTAACCGATTATGACGGATGGGATGGCCAAGAGAATGAGTGGCCAGATAATAACCTTTGGCGACTCATGTAGATGCGCAATGGCGTGTTTATCACGCGGCCCCTCACCATGAAAGACGAGAAAGAACATACGGAAACTGTAGAGTGCAGTGACGAAAACACCTGCCACAACCATAAAATAGGCGTAACTAGAACCCGCTATTGTGGAGTAACGAACCGCTTCAATAATGGCATCTTTTGAGAAAAATCCAGAGAAACCAGGGAAACCGATAAGTGCGAGTGTACCGAGTAGTGAAGTCCAGTAAGTGATGGGCATATATTTCTTCAAGCCGCCCATGTTGCGTATATCCTGGTCATGATGCATGCCCATGATCACTGAACCAGCAGCAAGGAAGAGCAATGCTTTAAAGAAAGCATGAGTCATCAAGTGGAAGATGCCAGCTGAGTAAGCAGATACACCCAGTGCAACCGTCATATAACCCAATTGTGAAAGCGTCGAGTATGCGACGACGCGCTTGATGTCGTTTTGAACGATACCTATCAAGCCAGTAAAAAAGGCTGTCGTCGCGCCGATCACCAAGACAAAACTGAGCGCTGTCTCAGAAAATTCAAATAACGGTGACATTCTCGCCACCATAAAAATACCGGCGGTAACCATGGTCGCCGCATGGATCAACGCAGAAATAGGTGTAGGACCTTCCATTGAATCTGGCAGCCAGACATGCAGAGGCATCTGTGCCGATTTGCCCATTGCACCTATAAACAGAAGGATGCATATCACCGTCATCAATGACCATGTTTCGTCACCAAAGATGTGAATTTGTGTATCTGCCAACTGTGGAGCTGCGGCAAAAACCTCGGCATAATCGAGACTGTCAAAGTACATCGCAATGGCTGCGATGCCGAGTATGAACCCGAAGTCACCCACCCGATTAACCAAAAATGCTTTCATGTTGGCAAAGATGGCGGTCTCTTTCTTAAAATAGAAACCGATTAACAAGTAAGAGACTAGACCTACCGCTTCCCAGCCAAAGAAGAGCTGCAAGAAGTTGTTGGCCATAACCAACATCAGCATTGAGAAGGTGAACAGCGCAATATAGCTAAAAAACCGTTGGTAACCGTCATCGTCAGCCATATAACCAATGGTATATATATGTACCATCAACGAGACAAACGTGACAACAACAAGCATTACGGCGGTCAATTTATCGACTAAAAAGCCAATTTCAAAGCGCAACCCATCAGTGACCATCCAGGTATATACCGTCTCATTGTATGTCAGCATGCCGTCATAGATGAACGACTTAAGAACGAAAAATGAGAGTGCGCAAGATATTGCGACACCTAAAATAGCGGCCCAGTGAGCACCAACTCGACCAATCTGATTTCTAAACAGACCAGCAAATATAGCGCCAATGAGCGGTGCAATAACAATTGTTAAATAAACTGTTTCCATGGTCACTTATCTTTTGATTGCCATGTTGACCTGAGATTTCCCAGGCACCCTTAATCTTTACCTGACTTTCTAATTAGCCGTTAAGCGTATTGAGCTCTTCCACGTCAATCGTACGACGATTACGGAACACCACAATCAGAATTGCCAAGCCTATTGCTGCCTCTGCAGCTGCGACAGTCAAGATGAAAAAGACAAACACCTGACCCACTGTATCGCCTAAAAAATGAGAAAAAGCGATAAAGTTAATATTGACTGCCAATAGCATCAATTCGACACACATCAGCAGAATGATAATGTTTTTACGGTTAATGAATATGCCCGCAATACTAAGTGAAAAAAGTATCGCACTGAGAATCAAAAAGTCAGATAGCGCAATCATTTCAGCTCCATTTTTTTTCAGTGGCCATTTTAACAATACGCACCCGATCAGCCGCCTTGACTTGAACCTGCTTAGCAGGATCCTGATATCGAGTTTGAGGCCGTTTACGCAGCGTCAGACCAATCGCGGCAATAATAGCCACCAGCAATATTACTGCCGCCAGTTCAAATGGATACATGTAGACGGTATACAACACCCTGCCCAACTCTTTGGTATTACTGTAATCCGCAGCGTGAGGGATCGGTGATGCAAATTTGTCTAGGCCAAAGTTTCCTGGGCCAACTACCAACATTAATTCGATGGCCAGTACAACGGCGATCAGTACACCCACCGGGGCATACTTCATATAGCCTGCCCGGTCTGATGCTTGGTCGACATCGAGCATCATCACCACGAAGAGAAACAGAACCATGACGGCACCGACATAGACTAGAATCAGCACGATGGCTAAGAATTCAGCTTCGGCCAATAGCCATACACCCGCCGCACAACAGAACGCGAGTACCAGAAAGAGCGCCGAATGAACGGAGTTCCGCTGAGTGATCACCATTGTCGCTGCATAGAGCAACGCTGCTGAAAAAACATAAAAAAGAAACAGTTCAAATGTCATTGGGGTATCCCAGAAAAATCTATGTCCCGTGCTGTAAAACTAACGGTATTTAGCCTGTGCAGCAATATCAGCTGATATTTGTGACTCGTGTTCATCACCAACAGCTAACAGCTTATCTTTAGTCATAATATTTTCGCCACGTTTCTCAAATGCATATTCATAAACGCGTGTTTCAACGATTGCATCCACTGGACACGACTCCTGGCAAAAACCGCAGAAAATACATTTGAAAAGGTCAATGTCGTAGCGCGATGTGCGGCGTGAACCATCCTCTCTCGCTTCTACATCAATCGTGATAGCCAGTGCGGGGCATGTTGCTTCACACAATTTGCATGCAATGCAGCGCTCTTCACCGTTGTCATATCTACGTTGTGCATGTAAGCCGCGGAAACGTGGCGACATAGGCGCCCGCTCTTCTGGATATTGCACAGTAAACTTCTTAGCGAAAAAGTAACGTCCTGTCAGACGCAGACCCTTCAGTAGCTCAAGAAGGAAAAGGCTTTTGATGTAATTTTTAAACACCGTCATCTCTCATTCAGTCTCAATCAAACCACCAGGGCAGCTCTAAAACTACCGCTAGTCCAACAACCATGATCCATACGATCGTGATGGGAATAAATACTTTCCAGCCCAAACGCATAATCTGATCATATCGGTAACGTGGAAACGTTGCGCGAAACCATAGGAATAGGAAGGCAAATATCGCTGTTTTTAGGAACAACCAAACCAGCCCGGGTACCCAGGCAAACACAGGCTCTAAGAATGTACCTTGAAAAGGTGATAACCAACCACCAAGGAACATCAGCGCTGTGAGTGCTGATATCAGGATCATGTTGGCATACTCTCCCAAGAAGAATACGGCAAACGTCATACCTGAGTATTCAACATGGAAGCCGGCAACAATCTCAGATTCACCCTCTGCGACATCAAAAGGTGCCCGGTTTGTCTCTGCAACACCGGAGATAAAGTAGATGACCAATAGCGGAAATAGTGGCAACCAAAACCAGTGGAAGAGACTCCCATCCTGTGCCCGTACGATGTCGCCTAGATTTAGACTACCCGCTGCGACCAACACACCGACGATGGCGAAACCCATTGCAATCTCATAGGAGACGATTTGTGCGGCGGAACGAACAGCACCTAATAGCGCATATTTTGAGTTAGAGGCCCAACCCGCGATGATAACTCCGTATACACCGACCGAGGTTAGCGCCAGAATATAGAGTAGACCAGCATTGACGTCAGCAAGCACCAATTCCGCATCAAATGGAAATACTGCCCAGGCTGCAAGTGCAGGCCCAAGGGTTAGCAAGGGTGCAATAAGAAACAGTACTTTATTAGCTTTAGTTGGGAGAATAATCTCCTTAAACATCAGCTTCAATGCATCGGCAATCGGTTGCCCAAGCCCATTTGGTCCTACACGGTTAGGCCCAATTCGAACCTGCATAAAACCGATCACTTTGCGTTCCGCGAGTGTGTAGTAGGCAACCAAAACCATCAGCGGCAGCACAATTAAAACAATCTTTAGGACAATCCAAATGACTGTGGCTAGACCGTGAGGAAGGAAGCTGTCTAATAATTCCATAAACTTATGCCTTCTCTAAAGTCACTACGCCGAACTGACCACCGAGCTTTTCGGTGCCGGGCAGGGCAGAGGATATCCAGACGGCACCATCCGGTACGCGAGGATCAATTATCAGTGGCAGTTGTGCGCGATTTCCATCCTGGACGACCACAAGAGTTTCTTCTTCTTCAACGTCACTACTTTTAGCCTGATTGGCTGAGAGGCGAACCGCTGCTGGTTCGGCTGAATTGGTTCTTTGCAAAGAGCTTGCTCGTCGCACTAAAGCATCAGAAGCATACATCGGTACATCACCAATCCGATATAAACCCTCTGTTGAAGAGTTCAACTCACCGGCCGTTTTTGTACTTACACTGTTATCTATAGCTGTTTCAGCCGCGTGTGATTTAAGCTCTTCAAGCACATCATCTGAGCTGTTTTGGTCAAATCCATCTATATCTAGTAGATTGCCCAGTACCCGCAATACCTTCCATGCAGGACGTGCATCACCCTGAGGTTTGACCAAACCATTAAAACTCTGCCAAGTTCCCTCAGCATTGACCAGCGTACCCGAGGTCTCAGCAAACCCAGCGATCGGCAACATCACATCAGCGCAGGAGGCTAATGATTCACTGTGATAGGCGGTTAATGCAACAACACATTCGGCCTGATCAAGCGCACTGTTGATGAGTGATGGATCCCAAAAATCGAAGCCTGGCTCCGCCCCCATTAGCAGATAGGCTTTACGAGGTTTGCTTTGCATCATCTGCGCATTCGCGCCGCACTTTTCAACGAGACTTGCCGCTGGACCTCTATGAGGTAGCGCACCAGCCAATGCTGCGCCTACGCTGTTAGATAGCGCGGGGATATAAGAGAGCGAGGTGTTAGTCGCTTCGGCGATGGCCGATGCTAGCACGACAAGCAGAGAGTAGTCAGGATGAGCAGCCGCTTGGTTACCAAGCATGATGACTCCATTGTTCGCTGACTTGAGTTGTTCTGCCACGCTCTTTGCTGTTTCGGAAACCTCGGCAGCTTTGACAAGCTTCGCAAGATTACCCGTCAGTTTTGCTGATGCAGCTTTTGCAATTGAGGCGAGGTTATCTACCATCACTGCCGGCGTGCTAACAAACTGATCGGCTTCAAAGTGCAGGTCAATCCAAAGAGGATTGATAAAGGAGACCTTAGCCCCACTTTTAGCTGCTTTTCTCAGACGATGGGCGATTATTGGTTGCTCTTTGCGAACGTTTGAACCCACCAGTAATGCCGCATCAAGTGACTCAATGCCTTGAATGGTGATTCCAAGACCTGGAACAGGTGAATCGTTACCATCAAGACGGAAATCACTCTGGCGTAGACGATGGTCAATGTTGCCACTATCCATGCCGCGTGTCAGTTTCTGCGCTAAATAAAGCTCTTCGAGCGTTGAATTAGCGGAGACCAGTGTTGCAAGCTGATCGCCATCTGATCCTGCAGCTGACTGCAACCCTTTTACTGCGAACTCTAGCGCTTCTTGCCACTCAACTTCCTGCCATTCGCCATTCTTGCGAACCATTGGCTGTGTCAGGCGATCTTCACTATTGAGACCTTCATAGCTGAATCGGTCTCTGTCTGAGAGCCAGATCTCATTGATAGATTCGTTCTCTTTTGGGTGAACGCGGACAACACGATTGTTACGTGTGTGAACATGAATATTGGAGCCGACAGAGTCGTGCGGCGCAACGCTATCATGTTGCGTCAGTTCCCATGCCCGTGCTTTGTAACGCGAAGGTTTTGCGGTCAAAGAGCCAACTGGACAGAGATCGATGACGTTACCTGACATCTCTGAATCGACACTCTTCTCAACAAAGGTGCCGATGGTCATATGTTCACCACGACCTGTGGCACCCAATTCACGAACACCGGCTATCTCTGCGCCGAAACGAACACATCGTGTGCAGTGAATACAGCGGGTAAAGTCTGTTGCGATGAGTGGCCCAATATCGCGCTGAGGCACTACACGCTTGGCTTCGGAATAACGCGATACATCGCTCCCATAACCCACTGCAACATCTTGAAGTTCACACTCACCGCCCTGATCACAAATGGGGCAGTCGAGCGGATGGTTGATGAGCAGAAACTCCATAGTGCCCTTTTGCGCACCTAATGCCATTGGGGAACGCGTCGATACTTTCATCCCCTCATTGACGGGAGTGCAGCATGCTGGCAATGGTTTTGGTACCTTTTCCACCTCTACCAGACACATCCGGCAGTTGGCAGAAACGGAGAGCTTCTTGTGATAACAGAAACGCGGAATATTAATTCCCGCCGCATCTGTCACATCAATGAGCATCGTGCCGGGTTTTGCTTTTAGCTCCCGACCATCGACTTCAATTGTTACCAATTCATCAGTCATTGCAGCTTATCTCTATCCTAGACCTTTAGTTGGGCCCGCACCGACCATGCATCTTTTATGGTCGATGTGATACTGAAACTCTTCTTGGAAGTATTTGAGCATGCCACGTACTGGCATTGCAGCAGCATCGCCAAGGGCACATACCGTTCTACCTGCAATTTTGCCGCAAACACTCTCTAACAAATCAAGATCTTCCTGGCGACCCTTGCCATTTTCAATTCGATTGACCACTCTCCAGAGCCAACCTGTTCCTTCTCGACACGGCGTACACTGTCCACAGGATTCTTCATGATAGAAGTAGGACATGCGATCGAGCATTTTAACCATGCATTGCTGATCATCAATAATGACAATGGCCCCAGAACCTAGCATAGAGCCCGCCTTCTGAATGGCGTCATAATCCATGGTGAGATCCATCATCTGTTCACCCGGAATCACCGGAGATGAACAACCACCTGGGATGACCGCTTTAAGCTTACGACCATCTTTCATCCCACCGACCAGCTCGAACAATTCTGAGAATGGCGTACCCAGTGGCACTTCAAAAACACCTGGGTTGTTGATGTTTCCGGAGATCGAGAAGAGCTTACTGCCGCCACTATTCTCAACCCCCAGCTCCTTGAACCACTCGCCACCCTCTTTCAAAATAACGGGAACAGAACTGAGGCTCTCTGTGTTGTTAATTATCGTTGGGCGACCATAGAGACCAAAATGTGCAGGGAAAGGCGGTTTAAAACGCGGCTGACCCTTTTTACCTTCAATCGACTCAAGAAGCGCAGTCTCTTCACCACAAACATAGGCACCACCGCCTAGGTGTGAATGCAACTGAAAATCAAAACCCGAACCTAGAAGATTGTCACCGAGAAAGCCGGCAGCACGGGCCTGCTCCAAGGCAGCCTCAAAGCGCTCATACTCTTCCCAGAATTCGCCGCGAATATAGTTGTATCCGACTGTCGCACCAATCGCATAACCCGCAATAACCATACCTTCAATCAGCTGGTGTGGGTTGTAGCGAAGAATGTCACGATCTTTAAATGTACCTGGCTCACCTTCATCTGAATTACAAACCACATACTTCTGACCAGGGGCATTGCGAGAGATGAAGCTCCATTTCAAACCAGTCGGAAAACCTGCACCGCCACGACCACGAAGACCAGAGGCCTTCATCGTCTCAACCACCTCGGAAGGTCCGACTTTATTTTTCAGAATATGGGTCAGAACCTCATAACCGCCACGACTTTTATACTCTTCAAGCTCCCAAGGTTGCTTGAGGTATTCCAGTGTGCGAAAACAGACTTCGTTTGCCATCAGCCTACTCCAGTCCGTCCAAAATCGAATCTACCACCTGCGGGGTCAGATTCTCATAATATTTTCTACCAATCTGGAACATTGGTGCACCACCGCAAGCGCCTAGACATTCAACCTCTTTAAGCGAGAAACGACCATCTTCTGTCACCTCTCCAAAGCCAATCTCCAGCTTCTTTTTTAGATGTTTTACAATGCTATCACTGTCATTGATCATGCAGGCGATGTTGGTACAGATACAGATCTTATGCTTACCAACCGGCTTCAACTCATACATTGAGTAGAAGGTTGCCACCTCATAGACATGAATAGGTGACATGTCTAAATATTCAGCCACATCATCCATCAACTCGGTTGTCAGCCAACCACCGTTGTCATCTTGCATGATGCGCAGCGCGGCCATTACGGCAGACTGTTTCCACTCAGGTGGATATTTTGCAATCCAGCAGTCAATATCTTGACGAATCTCTTCTGAAAAGATCTCTTCTTTATTCCGCGCTTGCAGTGGGTTGTTAAGTATCTTCATTAGCGATCAATCTCACCAAATACAACATCCATGGTGCCGATAACGGCGACCACATCAGCAAGCATGTGACCTTTCGTCATCTCATCCATTGCTGCGATATGAGCGAAACCAGGGGCACGCAGTTTCAGGCGATAGGGTTTATTGGCACCATCTGAAACCGCATAGACACCAAATTCACCTTTAGGCGCTTCAACGGCGGCATAGACCTCACCAGGTGGTGTGCAATAACCTTCAGAGAAGAATTTAAAGTGATGAATCAGCCCCTCCATCTCCTCTTTCATCGCCTTTCGAGAGGGTGCGGCAAATTTATGGTTGTCAATCATCACAGGGCCTGAGTTTTCACGCAGCCACGTAACACATTGACAGATAATACGATTAGATTGGCGCATCTCTTCCATACGCACCAAATAACGGTCGTAGCAATCGCCATTTACACCAACGGGAATGTCGAAATCAACCTTGTCGTATGCGGCATATGGCTGCTTCTTGCGCAGATCCCATTCGACACCTGAACCGCGCAACATAGGGCCGGTAAAACCTAGCGCCATGGCTCGCTCGGCAGTCACTTCAGCAATGCCGACGGTGCGCTGCTTCCAGATGCGATTATCGGTTAGCAGCGTCTCATATTCATCAACATAGGTTGGGAAACGTTGTGTGAAGTCTTCAATAAAATCGAGCAGCGAACCGCCACGATTACTATTCAGGCGATCTACCTCAGCGGCGCTGCGAAAACGGTTGTTCTCGACGCGAGGCATCACATCAGGCAGATCACGATAGACGCCACCAGGGCGATAGTAGGCCGCATGTAAACGTGCACCTGAAACCGCCTCATAACAGTCCATCAGGTCCTCTCGCTCTCGGAAGGCGTAGAGAAACATGGTCATCGCGCCAACATCAAGTGCGTGCGTACCAATCCACATCAGGTGATTGAGGATTCGTGTAATCTCATCGAACATCGTACGTATATATTGGGCACGTACAGGTGCTTCGATACCAAGTAGCTTCTCGACAGCCAAACTATAGGCGTGCTCATTACACATCATGGAGACATAATCGAGACGATCCATATAGGGCAAACACTGATTATATGGTTTGGTTTCAGCCAGTTTCTCAGTGGCGCGATGCAGAAGCCCAATGTGTGGATCTGAACGCACAATAACCTCGCCATCCATCTCCAGGACGAGTCTCAGCACACCATGTGCGGCGGGATGTTGTGGGCCAAAGTTGAGGGTGTAGTTACGAATCTCAGGCATCGGCTGAGTCCTGCTTATCTTGGTTATCCGGCAGCTGGCTGCCATCATTGCGAATCACTTTAGGCACAAGCGTACGCGGCTCAATATCAACTGGCTCATATATGACACGTTTTTTCTCTTCGTCATATCGCATCTCCACATAACCCTCAAGAGGAAAATCTTTGCGGAAAGGATGACCGATAAAGCCGTAATCGGTAAGAATTCTTCTTAAATCTGGATGACCGGAGTAGAGAATGCCATAGAGGTCAAAGGCCTCACGCTCGAACCAGTTAGAGGCGGGCCAAAGATCATTCACAGAATCGATCTCGGGACAGGCCGTATTGAGCATGACCCGAACGCGTAGTCTCACATTGTTGGTTATGGAGAGAAGATGGTAGACACTGGCAAACCGGTTCTCTGCATCTGCATCGGCGGCAGCCGGAGACTCTACACCACGCCCATAACCACTATTAGGTGCCCCTTTCGTCTGCCACTCTTCCTGTCCATAGCTTAAGTAATCGATACCGCAAATATCAATCATCTCCTCAAAGGAGAACTGCGGGGTGCTTTTTAACAACTGCATCACAGTACGAAACTGATCACGCGGCACAACCAATGTTACCTCGGAGAGATGCTCGATGACTTCGTAACCTTCAGCTGAAAAGTGCTCTTTCAGCGACGAGGCAAGGCTCTCTAAACGAGCTTCAGGGGTATTTGCTACGTTATTGCTCATGGCTGGAACCTAGCGGGCGATGGTATCGGTACTTCTGATCTTATCGTGCAACTGCAAGATACCATACAGAAGGGCCTCAGCTGTCGGCGGACAGCCAGGAACATATACATCAACGGGTACAATTCGATCACACCCTCTGACGACTGAATAGGAGTAGTGGTAATAACCACCACCATTCGCACAGGAACCCATTGAGAGAACCCAGCGTGGCTCTGCCATCTGGTCGTAGACCTTACGCAAGGCAGGCGCCATTTTATTAACCAGCGTACCGGCGACAATCATAAGATCCGACTGACGTGGGCTCGGGCGAAAGAGTATGCCGAAGCGATCAAGATCGTAACGTGCGGAACCAGCCTGCATCATCTCAACAGCGCAGCAAGCAAGACCGAAAGTCATCGGCCACATAGAGCCTGTTCTTGCCCAGTTGATCGCCTTGTCGAGGTTTGTTGTGACAACACCCTCTTCAAGAATGCCCGCTATTCCCATTCCAACGCCCCTTTCTTCCACTCATAGATAAAACCGACCACAAGTATCCCAAGAAACACTGACATTGCAACAAAACCCACCATGCCGATTTCACCTAGCACAACAGCCCATGGAAATAGGAAGGCGATCTCAAGATCGAAGATAATAAAAAGGATTGCTACCAGATAGTAGCGGACATCAAACTTCATACGCGCATCTTCGAATGCTTCGAAGCCACACTCATAAGGCGAGTCTTTTTCACTGTCGGGCTTTCTACTTCCGAGCATAAAACCCATTCCCATCATGACGGCCCCGATAACGAAAGCGATCACGATAAAAATAAGTACGGGCAAGTAATTTTCAAGCATGTAGCGCCCCTCATATCGCTGGATAATTTATTAATTTAGTTCCAGCTTCTCTTTAGGATGAGGCAAATTCTAGAGCAGTTACATATTCCAGTCAAGCCTTAAGGAAATTAATTTTTTACTGCAAAATCAATGATATACCTCATTTTATACAAAAAAAAACGGCACCACCCCTGTCAGAGCAGTACCGTTATTTTATGGTGCCGATGGCCGGATTTGAACCGGCACAGCTCGCGCTACTGCCCCCTCAAGACAGCGTGTCTACCAATTTCACCACATCGGCTAATCTATAAATGGTCTTGACCGACTAAGACTATTTTTCAACGCCTGGCGACGCCTCTTTTGCAGGTACCTCAATAATTGTCGGCACCTCACTCATTTTTGATTCAACCACCTCGTCTACTGCTGCAGGAACTGCACTATGACGCTCCGCCGCCCGCTCCATCAAACCAACCTGCACTGAGCCTTGGGTCGCAAAATAGGCCAGTGCAATACTGGTCATAAAAAATAGTGCGGCAAAACCACCGGTTAAGCGAGATAAAAATGAGCCGGAACCCTGGGCTCCAAATACGGTAGCAGAAGCGCCACTACCAAATGCCGCACCCGCATCCGCACCTTTTCCATGCTGGATCAACACCAAGCCAATTATTGCGACTGCGAGTAACAGGTGAACAACCACCAAAATTGTTTGCATCAAATTTTCCGTTTCTAGAATCTAATATCTATTCAGCAGCGGCTTTACATATCGAAAGAAACTCTTCCGATTTAAGCGCGGCACCGCCAATCAAGCCGCCATCAATATCTGGTTTTCCAAGCAGCTCATGAGCATTGCTAGCTTTCATACTGCCCCCATAAAGAATCTGGAGAGCTGCCGCCACATTCGCATCTTGTGCAGCAATGCGCGATCTTATAAAGCGGTGGACATCCTGTGCCTGCTCAGGTGTTGCTGTTACTCCGGTACCTATGGCCCATACCGGTTCATAGGCGACAACGCCTTTGGCCAGCACACCAACACCCATCGTATCTATAACCGCATCTAACTGACGCGCAACAACCTGCTCAGTCACCCCTGACTCACGCTCTTCTAGCGTCTCACCAACACACAGAATGGGAATTAACCCTGAATCAAGCGCTGCCAAATATTTTGCCGCAACCACTTGATCACTCTCTGCATAGAGTGACCGGCGCTCTGAGTGCCCAACAATGACATACTTACAGCCAAAATCGAGCAACATTGAAGCCGCCACTTCACCGGTAAACGCGCCAGAGGATTCTGCAGAGAGATCCTGCCCTCCCCAGCTCACCGGACTACCATCAAGTAGGCTTTCTACCTGCGAAATATATGGATAGGGTGGACATACAACCACCTCAATCGCACCAAACTCATCAGAGCCTGATTTTATCCCCTCTAGTAGCTTTGCCACGCTGCTCCGGGAACCATTCATTTTCCAGTTTCCAGCCACTAATGGTTTGCGCATGACCCATCCAACCCTATGAGATGAAAGCGCGGTAGCTTACCGGTGACAGGCGATGAAATCAATAACAGATTCCAAATCAAGAAAGGCACGCAGACTACTGACAAATATATTCGATGATGCGGCCTGACTCTCTCTCAATGACATAAACATCCACACATTCACCGCCATCTGACTTATTCATATAGATATACCGCATAACTGCAACATCATCTCGATGTGGGGCATGAAGCTGTATTGAGGGTTCACCAATTTCAGAAATCAATATGTCGCGGGTCTTGCCCACACGATTTTCACGTAACTCGAAGTAATCAGCTTTGGTTGACGATGCACAACCAGATAGCAGCAAAACAGCCACACACGACACTGCCATTAATTTAACATTCAATATTTACACCCTTCCTATGCGACAATTTGGCGCAACTTCAGCTAACCTCATTGAGAACCGAGCTACTCGATGCCTCTTAAGGCTTTAAGAAAAAACAGCTGACTTTCCGACGACTCAAACCACTTTAGATTTAACAACATCAGCCAGCTGATTTGCAAGCAACGCCACTTGTTTGTTATCGACCCCTTCAATCATCACTCTGATCAGAGGCTCAGTTCCTGAGGGGCGTAGAAGAACACGCCCGCGACTTCCCATCTCTGCTTCAATCTGCCTAACCGCCTCGCATACGGCATCATCGCCCATGATATCTTCGGCCTTTGTTGAGCCGATTTTCACATTGACTAGCAGCTGTGGATATTTGGTCATGCCCGATGCCAATTCATGCAGCGATTGGCCGGTACGGTTAATCTCCGCCAACACCTGCAACGCAGCGATAATGCCATCACCTGTGGTCGTACGATCAAGGCAGATGATATGACCCGACTGCTCACCACCAAGCACCCAACCTTTTTTCGACAGCCTCTCCATAATGTACCGATCACCAACACTGGTACGCTCAAAATGGATTCCCAATGATTCCAGAGCGCGCTCTAAACCAAGGTTACTCATCAGCGTACCCACCACGCCACCATTTAAGGTGTGCAGCTGCAGCCTTGACTTGGCGATGATATAGAGCAGCTCATCCCCATCCACCTCATTGCCCTTCCCATCAACCATGATGATCCGGTCACCATCGCCATCAAGCGCTAAACCAAGGTCTGCCTGATGTTCCAGGACAGCCTTACAAAGCGTTCCAATGCATGTAGAGCCAACATCTTTGTTAATATTCAGCCCATTGGGTGAGACGCCAACTGCAACAACATCGGCACCAAGCTCTTCAAATACGTAGGGGGCAATGTTGTAGGTCGCACCATGTGAGCAATCAACAACGATCTTCAAACCACGAAAATTCATTGATAGCGGGATGGTACTTTTACAAAATTCGATATAGCGGCCTTCTGCACCACTGACACGATCTGCTTTACCTAGGAGTGCCGAATCGACCGTAGTCATCGGCTTATCAAGCTCCGCCTCAATAGCCAGCTCAACCTCATCAGCAAGTTTATTACCCTCACCGGAGAAAAACTTAATACCGTTATCGTAAAAAGGGTTGTGTGAAGCGCTGATTACGATGCCGGCCTGCGCATGCAGCGTGCGTGTCAGATAGGCGATACCAGGTGTCGGCATGGGACCAAGCAGCCGAATATTAACACCCGCAGCAGAGAGCCCCGCCTCAAGCGCGGATTCCAGCAGATAACCCGAGATACGGGTATCTTTGCCAATCAGCACCTTACTGTTTTTTGCCGTGCCTAGGACGCGTCCCGCTGCCCAGCCAAGTTTCATAACAAATTCTGGGGTGATTGGGCTTTCGCCAACACGTCCACGGATACCATCCGTTCCAAAATAGCGCCTCTCCATTACAACTCCTTCTCACATTCTCTGTATGAGTTAACTGCAGAGACGATCTTCAATGCCTCGACCGTCTCTTTGACATCATGAACTCGTATTATTTTAGCACCTGCATTTGCCGCTAGGACTGCGGCGGAAACACTACCAATGACTCTATCGTCTAGTTTTGCATTCAGAATAGTACCGATCATAGACTTCCTGGAGATTCCAACCAGCACCGGTAGACCTGTCGCAACCAATTGCGGCAGTGCCTTTAGCAAGGTTAGGTTATGCGCTAACGTTTTACCAAAACCGAAACCCGGATCGATGATCAGACGCGCCCTCTTTATGCCATATGTCTCACACGCGGCAACACGCTGAAGTAAGTAGTCACATACATCGCGAACCACATCACCGTAGACTGGAGCAGATTGCATTGTTCTAGGTTGGCCCTGCATATGCATCAATGAAATGGGTACCAGACAATCAGCTGCTGCTTCAACCGCCCCAGGAGCGCTCAACGCAGCCACATCATTGATAAAACCGGCACCCGCTTTCACTGCTTCACGCATCACTTCTGGCTTACAGGTATCAATTGAGATAGGGACAGGCATCTCTTTGCCAAGCGCCTCAATCACGGGCAAAACTCGCTCGAGCTCCTCAGCCACGCTAACAGCGCAGGCACCCGGTCGGGTTGATTCGCCACCGACATCAATAATCGCCGCCCCCTCCTCTACCATTTGATGCGCGCGCTGTATCGCTGCCCGTACTCTCTGATAATTGCCACCGTCAGAGAATGAGTCAGGCGTCACATTCAAGATACCCATCACTTGGGGAGAAGATAGATCAACCCTCTTTCCCGCACAATCAAGGATCATTCTCAGGCCTTCAAGAGAGGGACAGGGGGTTAGCTCAATCTACTTAATTTAGTGCTGGTTGGCCGGGCCACCAATTGAGCCAGATGCATCGTCTTCTTTTGATACCTGCTCATCGCCCTCTTTAACCGCACTTCCACCGCCAGATTTAGGCTCTGAATCATCCCAGCCACTCGGAGGAGGAGGCACCTTACCCTCCATGATGATATCAATTTGAGCCGCATCAATCGTCTCATATTTAATTAACGTCTCAGCCATCAAGTGCAAAACATCCCT
>JAKITT010000053.1 GCA_021647945.1 Candidatus Polarisedimenticolaceae bacterium | reverse complement strand
ACATATCGGACTGGAAGATGATTATCATTGAAAGTGATGTGGAATTGAGTAATGGTTAGGATAATCAAAAAAAGAAGCTGGGCAGGTTGATGAGGGATTCTGAATGGGTTTTTCTACAGCCTCGTTAGCACTCTTGACAAAGTACATCGATACGCCTATCGTAATACCTGATATAGATCGATAGGAGTGTAAACAATGTTAAGTGTTAAAGTATCACCTAAATACCAAGTTGTTATCCCTAAAGAAATTAGGGAGTCGTTACATTTGGTACCTGGCCAACGATTGCAGGTTATTCAATATGAAAATAGAATAGAGCTAATCCCGGAAAGAGATATAGGCGAACTAGAGGGCTTTCTCAAGGGCATTGATACTTCATTCACTAGAGAAAAAGATAGACTATGAATGTTGTAGACACTTCAGGCTGGCTTGAATATTTTGAAGGGGGGCAGAATGCTAAAGAATTCTCTATTCCTATAAAAGAAACGAAAGAGCTTTTAGTACCAACGATATGCATTTATGAAATAACAAAGATAATACTTCGAGAGAGTGATGAAAATCATCTATTACAAGCTCTTGCAGCAATTCAGAAGGGGCAAATCGTAGCCCTTACCCCCTCAATATCAACCGCCGCCGCTAAGATTAGTTTAAAGTATAAATTGCCAATGGCTGACAGCATTATATATACAACTGCAATAAAATTTAATGCCACTGTATGGACACAGGATATTGACTTTAAGAACCTGCCAAACGTCAATTACATACAAAAAAACAAGTGCTAACGAATAAGGATAGATCGTGTGCGATGAGGAACGAATACGCCCCACGATCTATCCGTTTGTTGAACAAGCCCGGCATTACACTCCATGTTTTAAGTGGCTATGAAAATAGCTTTTTGATAATCAGTGCATTCCGACGTTCAATCCACCAAAATGCCCATCGATGCAGTTGAAGTGCAGGGGTAACCTGCTTAACTTTCCCAAGTTTCCCTGGTTTTTGTCACCATTCCCCATATTTTACGCACCAGAAACCCTCAGCCTCAGGTTCTTATAAAAAGCCGATTGACCATTACTCAGATTGACGTTTTGATTAGCGGTGATTTGTGTCCTCCCATCTCACCGCCTCATCGGGCGGAGCAGCTGGCATTGGGGTCAGTACTCTTATAAGGTATTTCCTTTCCAACCTAGACCAAATAAGGGTACTTCCATTTCACCCCTTTCCATCGCTGACCGCCATGGAGAGATAATTGGACTTCCCTCACCCTCAAGCAGAAACTGGTTACTTATCAAGAAAACCAGCACTAGGAGTCCAAGAGATGAAGAAAACGATTGTAGGTGTAGACTTAGCAAAAAAGGTTATCCAGGTATGTGTGGTTCAAGGAAACAAGGTTGTTAGCAATGATGAGATGTCACCCGTTCAATTCACATCTTGGTTAGCCATGGCAAAGCCAGCGATTATCGTGTTTGAATCTTGCGCAACGTCCAACTACTGGATGCAAGTAGCTAAAGAGAAGGGGCATGATGCACGTATCATATCGGCCAAGCTTGTTTCCCAGATAAGGCAAAACCAAAAAACGGATAAAAACGATGCCCTTGCCATCGTACAGGCTAGCCAGCTTATCGATATCAAGTTCATCAATGGTAAGAGTTTCAAGCAGCAAGAACTGCAATCTATCATGAGAATGAGAGAGCTGGCGGTCAAACATAAAGTGGCCTTGCGTAATCAAATTGAAGCCCTGTTACTGGAGTTCAATATACGGATCTCATCAAGAAATGGTGGATTAGGCGGCATGATTCAAGGCGTGCTTGAAGATGCTGAGAACGGTTTTTGTACGCCGTTTCGTGAAGCACTGAGTAGCACATGGAATCGCTACTTACAGACTGTCGAAGAGATAGCGGAAAAAGATAAATTATTAGATCAGGCCATCCAATTGCACCCAGAATGTAAAAAGCTACTTGCCTTGGAGGGAGTATCCACCATCAATGCGGTTAACCTCTATATTGCGATAGGCTGCGAAGAGGCAGGCACTTTTAAAACCGGGAGAGATGCATCCGCATGTATCGGTCTGACGCCATTGCAACACTCTAGTGGAGGTAAAACAAAATTGGGGTCTATTGGGAAGTCGAGAAAGAATGTTGCCCTGAGAAGTTATCTTGTGAATGGAGCCATGTCTGTTATCCATTCTATAAGTAGAAGGGAAGCACGAACAAAAAAAGAACAATGGCTAAAACAATTATTGGAGCGCAAGAGCAAAAAATGTGTAGCGGTGGCATTGGCCAACAAGACAGTCAGAACGGCCTTTGCCCTATTGACGCAAGGAACCGAGTATAAAGCTGAGCCCATAGTGGCATAAGCGTAACCATCACCAATAAAATGCTTTTTAACGTAGATGACAAATCAACAGTAAGAGTCAGTGTTTTGCTTTGAGTGAATAAACTCGTTGGAGAGATTTGACCATACTGTTCGCGTAAATATCATTGAGCCAGGGTTTGCTACCCAAAATAGAGCTCGTACATAAGCACGCATTAATTCTATATTTTAACCATTTTGTTGTTGACAGAGGGGAGTCCACATAAGTCAGAAACGAGGGCGGTTAGACCCCGGTAGCTGTGAGGCCGCACCGTATACCCGTCGTGCGCGAGCGCCAGAGGGGATACGAAGTAGGCATCCGAGCACAGCGTTAAGTCAGGTTGGGAGCTGGCACAAAGAGCTGCAACGAGCAAAGCGATGTTGAAGCGTAGAGCCAGTGACCAGGACGTCCGGGGCATATAGGCTGTCGAAGATCGATTGCAAAAGGGTGACTGGGATGTCCCGTTTTGTATCATGAGATCAAAGACTCGCTTGTTTTTTTTGCTGTCGAAAAGATGTTAAAGCGTATGGGTTGTGAGTGGCCGAGAGTTGCTAAGTAATCGGAGCCCGAGCCTATTAAACCTGGGCCATAATTACGCGTATCTCTCCTTTCTCATCCGTTGCAGGTTGAGTCAGCTCATATTTTACTTAAGTGTCGAAAAATTGCAGGCCCCTGCCCCTCGCTCCCACTCCAAACACAAATCAGCCACCGCCACACATTAGTTACTCAAAAGAGAGAGGAATTCTGGGGCAACCTCAGATATGATGATACCCTTATGCTGTTTTCTTCCGATCTTTAAATTAAGAATCAGCAACGGTGGTAATGAGGTCGTTGTTTAGTAATTTTGGCGCAGCCGGCAGTATTGCACCGTCTATTCAACCAATAAAAATGACATGGATATGAACACATTTCCGCCAAAACGCCTGCTGCATGACTGCTTAATTGCGAGCAAGAAGAAAACACCTGAGAGCATAGCTGCTGTTGTCCAGGGGCGAGAATACACCTACCAACAATTACATGACGAAGCTGTCGTGCTTGCGGAAAAATTAGTAGAGCGAGGCGTGCAGCAGGGCGACCGGCTTGTTATCTATATGGATAATACATGGCCCTGTGTTGTCTCAATCTACGCCACTCTATTTGCAGGCGGTGTTTTCATCGTTGTTAATCCACAAACAAAAGCCGATAAGCTTGAGTATATTCTGAATGATTGTGCTGCTGCGCTATTGCTGACAGACAATCATCTTGCCAATGTGTTTCTTCCTGTTCTGCCTAAGGTAGGGACGCTTCTCAGTGTCATCTGCTCCAATTCCAACCCTAAAAAGATCATTGAAGGTGTTGATGGCATTGAGTCGTTTGAAGATATCGTAGCCAAATACCCCAAGAACAGCCCTTTACCCCCCCTTATTGCAACCAATCTTGCAGCGCTCATCTACACATCAGGGAGCACTGGCAACCCTAAAGGTGTGATGCAGACACACCAATCAATGCTCTTTACTGCTGGCAGTCTCACCGAATACCTACGACTATCTGAATCCCACCGAATTCTTTGTGTTTTACCGCTTGCCTTTGATTATGGGCTCTATCAGCTATTGATGTCAGTATTTTCTGGGGCCACTCTAGTTTTGGAGACATCGTTTACATATACTGCCGTAATTTTCAACCGGATGCGTGAGCAAGCTACAACGGTATTCCCTGGCGTCCCCACTATTTTTTCAATGCTCATTGCGGCCCACAAGCGGAAGAGTCTTTGCTTTCCCGATATTATTCGGGTAACAAACACGGCAGCTGCGCTACCAAAAGAGTATATAGAAAATCTACGTGAGATCTTTCCAAATGCGTTGATCTATAAGATGTATGGCCTTACGGAGTGCAAACGCGTCTGTTATTTAGAGCCTGAGCTACTCGATGAAAAACCAACATCGGTTGGCAAAGCTATCCCTGGCACGGAGCTGTTCCTGCTTTCACTAGATGGCGAGTCGGTGGCCACCAATGAGGTCGGTGTTCTGCATGTCAAAGGACCGCACATCATGCAGGGCTATTGGAACGATGAAGAGCGCAGTAACAAAATGTTACGTCAGGGGGTATATCCCGCTGACCGGACGCTCTGTACGCATGATTTCTTTCGCATGGATGAAGAGGGGTTTCTCTATTTCATTGGACGTGATGACGACATCATCAAATGTCGAGGTGAAAAAGTAAGCCCTGTTGAGATAGAGAATGCATTACATGGAATTGACGGGGTTAAAGAGGCTGCTGTTATCGGTCTGCCTGACCCGCTGCTTGGGGAGGCTATCTATGCTTATGTTGCACTCGAAAACAATAGCAGCATCTCACAGAAACAGCTAAAAAAGATCTGCACTGAAAGACTGGAAAACAACATGATACCAAAAGAATTTATCTTGATTGATGAGCTGCCGAAAACAATAACGGGTAAAATCAGTAAAAAATTACTGCTGCGGCAAAAGGCAGCCAAATAGCTTACCCACTAACTGGGGGGGCTATGATGTCAGTCGGCGCCAGTTTATCTCGAACAGCAATGGCCAGGAAAATAAGGCGAAATTATTCAAATAATGGACGTGATAGCAATACTATTTTTAGGAATGATTCACATTGCATTAAGATAGCACCGTGCAATTGCAGTGGGACAGCTGTAAAGTATATAGCTGCTTGCTTTTGCAAAAGATGAGCTCATAACGAAGGTGATGTCACTGCTTTAGATTGCCAATATTATCTGATGCCAAGAGTTGTTGGTCTTATCTGGACTGGGAGTTGAACTTAATCAAGACCCACGTCATTATAGCTGGTGTCTTAGTGCTGCTGGGCAGGCAAAAGAATTTATTGATATTGAAGAAAACCACGCCCTAAGGGCGTGGTCAGAGTACAACGGCTTTGCCAGTTGAACGACTCATTGCTACACCTGTTCACGTTGTCCCCACAACGATGAAGCAGGAGAAAAGCAATGAGTCGATTTAAAAAGCTATCACATACACTTTGGCATTGTCAGTACCATATTGTTTGGGTGCCAAAGTACCGCCACCGAATACTTGCAGGTAAGGTCGGTAATGAAGTAGAGCGATGCCTTCGGGCATTTTCAGAACAGAAGAAATGCACGATAGTCGAACTGAATATCCAAGTGGACCATATTCACCTTTTGGTTATGGTGCCACCAAGGATTTCAATATCTGGTTTTGTGGGAATGCTGAAGGGTCGTCCAGCGATAAGAGTGTTGAACAAATTTAAGGAGCTAAAGCGGCGTCCCTATTGGGGTAATCATTTTTGGGCACGAGGTTATTGTGTTGATACTGTTGGTTTGGACGCAGAGAAGATCCGGGCGTATGTGAAGTATCAGGAAAAGAAGGAACGCGAAGCTGAGCAGAACAATTTAGATTTCTAAGTAAGTTTCGGGGGCAATCTGCCTTGTCTCCTCAGGGGGCAAGGCAAACTCATCCCCTTTGAGGGGTAAACTCAATACCGCCCCCTTAGGGGGCGGATTTTTATAATCCCCGTTATGCAATTTGTTGACATTTAATCTCTACAAATCACTCATTAAGGCAACTATTTAGGCTGTTTTTTATGAGTAGCTATGGTCGCCAATTTACGAAGAGCAATTAGTTAATTATGTGTGGGATAGCTGGTTTTATTGCAAACTCAATTGTGGATATTGAGGCTGATACATTAGCCAAGCGTATGGCGGCACAGCTGCTGCATCGTGGGCCTGATGGCGCAGGATATTATGCTGATGAATCAGTGGTGTTGGCGCATACGCGACTAAGCATCATCGGGCTTTCGGGTGGCCAGCAACCTATCCACAACGAGGATAAATCTATTTGGGTGGTTTTTAATGGTGAGATCTTTAACTACCTGGAGTTACGGGCAGAGCTGAAGAAAAAAGGTCATAAATTTTACACTGATACCGACACCGAAGTACTGGTCCATCTATACGAGGAGCATGGAGAGGATTTCGTATCAAAGCTGAACGGTCAGTTTGCGATTTGCCTGTGGGACCGGCGGCGAAAAAAGGCCTTACTGATCCGAGATCGCGTGGGAATTGCCCCACTCTATTTCCAGCAAACACCAAAAGGTGTTTATTTTGGCTCGGAGATCAAGGCCATTCTTGCTGGGACTGGGAAAAGCCCTAAGTTAAACATAGAGGCCTTAGATCAATTACTTAGTTGTTGGACGCCAGTAGCCCCGAACAGCATATTTGACGGTATATTCCAGATTTCTCCTGGAGAGATGATCGTCATCCATTCTGGTAAGTTAGTAACTAAACAGTATTGGGATCTGCAATTCCCGGCAAACAACCAGTTTGAAGATATCTCTGAAGATGAGGCCATTGAAACAGTTCATGATCTCCTTTTTGATGCTACAAGAATTCGTCTGCGCGCAGATGTGCCAGTCGCTGCATATCTTTCAGGAGGTTTAGACTCCTCAATACTGGTCTCACTAATCAAACATATCGATAGCGCACCACTACAAACCTTCTCACTCACCTTTGCCGATAAAGGCCTGGATGAGGAGAAGTATCAAGCAATCATGGTCGACAGACTTGCCACTAAACATGCCAGCATACATTGCGCCAATGAGGATCTAGGAGAACATTTCCTCGATAGCATATGGCATATCGAAAGCCCTGTGATACGTACAGCACCTATTCCCATGGGAATGTTATCTAGCCTGGTGCATGAAAACCAATATAAGGTCGTACTCACCGGCGAAGGTGCCGATGAGGTTTTTGGTGGCTATGATATATTTAAAGAGACAAAAATAAGGGAATTTTGGTCACGCAACCCCGCCTCTAAATGGCGGCCACTGCTGATTAAAAAGCTATACCCTTACCTGGATTTATCTCGAAGCAATAATCAAGCATTCTTGCGTAATTTTTTTGGTGACGGAGTAGAGGAACCGAATTACCCGCTGTTTTCTCATATGCCTCGCAGTATAACGACAGCAAAGATTAAGCAGTTTTACTCAGATGCCACCAAAGAACAGTTATCTGGTAATGCAGCTGAGGCCCTCATTGCGACTCTACCTGCAGGCTATGATGACTGGGCCCTGTTTAATAAAGCACAATATCTGGAGATAAAGACCTTAATGGGAGGGTACCTGCTATCTTCACAGGGAGATAGAATGCTGATGAAAAACTCTGTAGAAGGCCGCTTCCCGTTTTTGGATCATCGTGTTATTGAATTTGCCAATCGCTTAAAACCCAGTTTAAAAATGAAAGTTCTCAATGAGAAATATGTGCTAAAAAAGGCGATGGAACAGTATTTACCTAAAAATATTGTTAAACGATATAAGCAGCCTTACAGAGCACCAAATATCCCAGCATTCTTTGGTGATAAGAAATTTGATTATGTTGATGATTTGCTGAGTAGTGAATCTATCGGGCAGAGCGGCTACTTCGATAGCAAAAAAGTTTCACTGCTAATGAAAAAAATAAGGGCTGGTCGTCCGGTCAGTTATAAAGACAATATGGCGTTAGTCTTGATACTATCAACGCAAGCATGGCACCATATGTTTGTGAATCAATTTAGTGAAAACATCTTCAATTGTAAGAAGGGCATTGATATAGACAGAGTGCAATAGACAACTATACAGAAAGAGTCTAATAAATTATTAAATTTGAGCATACAACATCAACATTTTGGAGCATTATAAATGTCCACAGAAGTTAAATTGAGATCTTATATTTTAGAAAGCTATCTTTTCAGTGATGATCAGTCACTACTGGATAACGCAGACTCATTTATGGAAAAAGGTATCTTGGATTCGACAGGAATAATGGAAGTCATCTTCTATCTTGAAGATGAGTTTGGCATTCAAGTCGAAGATGAAGAGATGGTGCCAGAGAACCTAGATTCCATCAATAATATACTGGCATTTTTAGATTCTAAAAAATAGGGATCGGAAGTAGGTGAAAGATCTATTGCTAAATCTGCATGAGCAGGTAGTTCTGCACAGTCTCCGCTATGCAGTGATTCAGGGAGATCAACGTGTTACCTACAGAGAGTTATGGCATCAGATTGAGGCTATTGCAGAGAGACTCCGTAATGGCGGTCTGAAACCTAATGATGGAGTGGCGCTATTAATGGAAAACAGCGCTCAATATATAGCCGCCTACTTCGCTGTGTGGCATATCGGCGGATATGTCGTTGCATTGAATACATCATTAAAAGTCAGGGAGTTGGCCAATCTTATCTCTCATTGTGAGGCCAAACTGGTACTTCATGATGTTAGAGCAAAAGAGCTCTCTTCTTTATCTGAACTTATTGGAGATAGCTCTCAGTTACAGGCGTTGCAAGTTGAGTTTAAAGAGGGAGCTGCTGAGGACTCAAAGAATTATGTGGCTCCAGACAAGCCGGACATGCATGCGTTAGCATCAGTAATCTATACATCCGGAACGACAGGTCACCCTAAGGGAGTCATGTTAAGCCGCAAAAACCTGCAAAGTAATACGAACTCAATTATCAAGTATCTCTCTTTGACGAGTGGTGATAAGGTCATGTGTGTGCTGCCATTTTTCTACTCATATGGAAATTCAGTAATGCATACGCACTTAGCTGTAGGAGCAACGCTGGTTTTAGAGAATTCTTTTCTTTACCCGAATAAAGTTTTGCAAGTCATGGAGCAAGAAGAGGTAACCGGTTTTTCGGGGGTACCTACGACATATTCTCTATTATTGGCACGTACAAAGCTGCAGAATTATAAATTACCTAAATTACGCTATGTCACTCAAGCGGGTGGGGCAATGGCACCAAAGGCTATTGAACAGATACAGGTTTTTTGGCAGCAGACACGCTTTTTTGTAATGTATGGCCAGACAGAAGCTAGCGCAAGATTGACCTATTTAAAACCAGAGAGGTTAAAAGAAAAACTCGGGTCAGCGGGCTGCGCCATACCTGATGTAGAGTTAAAAATTGTGGACGAACAAGGTTGTGATGTTGCTATTGGTACTCAGGGTGAGGTTTGCGCCAGAGGTGATAATGTGATGCTTGGTTATCTCCACGATCCAGAAGAGACGGCGAAGACTGTGGTTGGCGGTTGGTTGAAAACTGGCGATGTGGGTTATCTTGATAGTGAGGGTTATCTCTTCCTCGTCGGGCGTAACAAAGAGATGATAAAAAGTGGCGCACACCGTATTGCACCAGTCGAAATTGAAGAGATTATTCGTGAGCACGACAAGGTTGCTGAGGTCGCAATTGTGGGAGTGGCTGACGAGCTGCTTGGACAAGTGATAAAAGCATTTGTGGTACTGAAAGAGAATAAAGGGATTGAAAAGCGAGACCTAATGCGTTTTTTTAAAGAACGTCTACCTCAATATAAGATCCCAAAAAGTATTGAATTTATTAATGACTTACCCAAGACAGCATCGGGAAAAGTGAAGAAACATCAATTAGTTAACTAATTTATTTTATTAGGGTGAGGAAGCTTCAGTGGCTATAGAAATTGATCAAGTTGTTAAAGAGTTATTGTCCGTTGATGGCGATAAGACGGTAGAAAAAGCATGTGAAGGGATTCGTGACCTGCTTCGTAATAAATTGAACCGCAGAGGTTTGGTAGTTGCGATCTCTGGCGGCATTGACAGCTCGGTATCTGCGACGTTAGCGGTAAAGGCAGTGGGACCAAAGCGTGTATTTGGTCTGTTATTACCTGAACAGGATTCATCCTCCAACAGCCTGATTCGAGGCAAGATGCTTGCTGAGCATTTGGGTATCGAGTATCTGGTTCATGACATCGCACCAACTCTTGAGCCCATCGGTTGTTACAAGTGGCGAGATGAAGCGATTAAAAACACAGTGCCGGAATATGGCGATGGCTGGAAGAATAAAATTACAATTACCGGCGGCACCGAAGGCCAGGTTAACCATTTTAATTTGGTGGTTGAAGATCCAAACGGCAAGCAATTTTCAAAGCGTCTTGCACTAAAAGATTACCTGCAGATTGTCGCCGCCACTAATTACAAGCAGCGTATACGTAAAACCATTGAGTATTTTCATGCTGACCGATTGAACTATGCGGTGGTTGGCACACCGAATCGAATGGAGTACGACCAGGGGTTCTTTGTTAAGAATGGTGATGGGTCGGCAGACCTAAAGCCGATCGCGCACCTTTACAAAACACAGGTTTACCAGCTGGCCAGGGACATGGGTCTGCCTGATGAGATCTGTTCCGCTATTCCAACAACGGATACCTATAGCCTGTCACAGGGGCAGGACGAATTTTACTATGCACTGCCTTATAAAGAGATGGATGTAGCTTTGTGGTGTCTTAATCAGGGCAAACCAGCCTCATTTTTGGCGGAGACACTAGGAGTCACAGAGGAAAAAGCCGGTTTTATCTACAAGGACATTGAGAGCAAGAGAAAGACTACCGCGATGCTGCATTGGCAAGCAATCACTCTTGAGAAAGTAGATGGCCCTATTTCATCTCATAACGTTTGGGGCTAACTATCTAGGCAAGGGTTGATCGTTAACAATATCCTGCGGCTTATCAATATCAACCAGTACACCAGGGTCATCACACACTAGATAATCGATCTGCCCCTCATATCTTCCAAGAAACTGGCGGGCACCTTGGTCGCCCGTCAGTCTGCTTAGCTCCTGATAGATATTTTTGGAGAAGCCAACAGGATGCCCTGATTGTTGCTGATAGCTAGGTCGCGAGATAAGAGCCCCCTGCCGTAGTGAACCGGCCACAGCCTGATAACTCTCTGGCTTGATATATGGCATGTCAGCCAGAGCGATCAACCACCCCTCTGTATCACGGTTCTCTCGAACCGCATGTGCCAGTGTCCAACCCATACCCCTCTCAGCTTCTGAGCAGACCAGTACGTTACACTCTTCACTCTGCAACAGTTTTACCAGTGGATCACGACTGGAGGCAACCACAACAACCGTCCGATCGACTACAGGGCGTAGGTTACGCAAGCTCTGGATTGCGATAGGTGTCCCGCTGGCAAATGGCTCCAACCGCTTGTCTCGGCCAAAACGAAGACTTTGACCAGCAGCGAGTAGGATACCGGTAATCATGATCGAATCAATTTGCCATTGCGTAAAGCGGTCACTTCAGCCAGGATTGCGATAGCAATCTCAGCCGGCGTACGACTACCAATGACTAATCCGACCGGTCCGTGCAATCGCTGCAGCTCATCTGGGGTGAGGAACTCTGCCAATCGTTCACGCCGCTGTTGGTTGGTCTGGCAAGAACCCAGCGCACCAACGTAAAAACAGTTGGTCTTAAGCGCCTCAATGAGCGCCAGATCATCGATACGTGGGTCATGAGCCAAGGTGATGACTAGGGTTCTGATGTCTGGTTTTGAGTGTTGAACAAACTCATCCGGTATCTGTTGAACGAGCTCTATATTGGGCAGATTCCACGCCTCCTGGTAAGGCGTACGTGGATCACATACCTCAATTACGTAATCAAGGGTTTGGGCAATCTGGGCCAGTTGGCGGGAGAGCTCATTGGCGCCTATTAACAGCATTCGCCAGCTTGGACCAAAGCAGTGGGAGGTCGATTCGTTTGCAATGAATTTGAAAGGTTGTGATTGCGAAACGCTCTCAATTTGGCTCTGGCCGGTGGTTAGATTGAGATGACGCAGCACAAGCCTGCGCTGTTTCAGCATATCTACTAAATGAGTCAGCTCATTGAGATCATGTAACGGCTCGGCCAACAGCTGCATCCTGCCTCCACAGGGCAGGCCGCGGCGGATGGCACCCTGTTGTGGGATGCCATAATCGATCACTCTAGGTTTATCGACACTATCATTGACCAGTGATTCCAGCAGCTCCTCTTCGACACAGCCGCCCGATACAGATCCAGCGATCTGGCCCTGATCACTAAAGATTGCTATTGAACCGACTGGCCGTGGTGTTGTCCCGCTGGTCTTAATGACAGTGACCAGCTTGATTCTATGCCCCTGACCAAGCCACTCAAGTCCCTGCAGCAGGGTATGGAGGTCACTACCCTGCATCAGCTTTGAAGGATCAAATCTTCGGCTCGGATGGGTAGGTGGCGAACACGAATGCCGGTAGCGGCAAAAGTGGCATTGGCCACTGCAGCGGCCAGTGGTGGTACACCAGGTTCGCCAATTCCAGTCGGTGCCTCAGCGCTAGGTACGAGATAGGTCTCGACTTTTGGCATCTCACTCATGCGTATGACTGGGTAGTCATGATAGTTGCTCTGTTCGACCCTGCCCTGGTTGATGGTGATTTCCCCTTTCAATGTGGCGGTTAGTGCAAAAGCGACAGCGCCCTCCATCTGTGCCTGAATACCATCTGGATTAACCACCATGCCACAATCGACGGCACAAACTACCCGGTGAACTTTGAGTTCTCCATCACTGCTGACAGATACTTCGGCCACCTGCGCGACATAGCTGAGGAATGATTTGAAGATGGCGATGCCACGATGAATCCCTTTGGGCAAAGGTTGACCCCAGCCTGCCTTTTCTGCGGCCAGTTTGAGAACGCCAAGTCGGCGGGGACTATTCTGAAGTAGTTTACGGCGGTACTCAACGGGGTCTTGTTGTGCAGCGTGCGCCAGTTCATCAATAAATGACTCGACCACAAAGCCATTCAGTGAGCTGCCAACAGAACGCCAGGTACCAAGTGGAACCGGAGTGCGGCTAAGTACTGCGCTGACCTCGATATTTGGGATTGCATAGGGCAGTTGTTTTGCACCACCCACCATCTTATTGTCTATTTTGTTTTTGCCGTAGTTGTCTGGATCGTGGAAGTCACCAATTGATGGGCCAGAGATATGGTGTCGCCAAGCGATAGGCAAGCCATCCTGACCAAGTGCTGCCTCAAGCCTATTGAGTGCTGTTGGGCGGTAGAAACCATGCTGGGTATCCTCTTCCCTGCTCCAGAAGAGATTGACCGGCTTTCCAATGGCACGGGAGATTTTGACTGCCTCTTTGACAAAGTCGGCATACCGGCGGCGACCAAAACCAGTGCCAAGAAAGGGGACATGGAGTTTTACATCCTCATAATCAGAACCATCAATGCGTTTTTTTAATTTACCAAAAAGCCAGGCGCTCTTTGATAAGCCATATTTTGCGGCTACCGACTTTGCTGAGGATGGTGATTGAGTCGGCGCCCACACTTCACATCCCTCGTCATGCACATGTGCCACACAACATTGTGGCTCCATGGTGAAATGCGCCTGATAGGGTAGCTCATATTCGACGCTGATAGGCTCAGGTGTGTTGGCCAGGATCTCTTTTGTATGACCATCTGATCGGACGGTGAAGTCGATCTTATCCAGATCGGCATGTAACTGTCTGCGGATGGTTACACTGTTGACTTGCTCAAGCTGACCGTTCTCCCATTCGATCTGCAGTGCCTTCTGTCCCTGTAGGGCCGCCCAGGAGTTTTCAGCGATCACAACTACGCTTTGATCGATAGAAATCACGTCCTGCACACCATTTACCTGACGGGCTTTCTCTGCATCAAATTGCTTCAGTTTTCCTCCAAATACTGGGGGGTGGGTAATCGTGGCATAGACCATGCCGGGCAGGCGAATATCCATGCCGAAACGGGCACGGCCATGAATTTTGTCAGCTCCATCCAGGCTGTGGGTTGCACGACCAATTAGCTGGAAGCTCCCTGGATCTTTTAGCTGGATGTTCTCTGGCAAAGGTTGCTGTGCGGCCTGTGTGGAGAGTTCACCGTACCCAATAGATTGACCGCTGGCATCATGGTAAACCCGGCCCTTTTCTGTGCGACAGTTATTGATGTTTACTGACCACCGTTTGGCGGCAGCCTGGATCAACATCTGCCGTGCGGCAGCTCCCGCTTTGCGCATGGGTTGCCATGCTTCGCGAACACTTGAGCTGCCACCGGTTGACTGTCGACCGTAGAGTTTTCGGTCGGCGGGTGCCAGTTCGGCCTTGACCATTGTCCAGTCAGCATCCAGCTCTTCAGCGACCAGCATCGATAGTGATGTCATTACACCTTGACCCATTTCAGATTCGGCGATGCTGATGATAATTGCCCCATTGTTACTAATTCGTAGATAGGCATTAGGCTGGAAGGTGTTGTCGCTAGTTGTCTTGCTCGCTTGTGAGCAGGCAGTGAGGCTGATTCCAATGCAGAGTCCGGCGCCAGTAACTGCACTGAACTTGAGAAAATCGCGCCGACTAAGCGGGTGTAACTCACTCATGATTCAACTCCCTGTTTCAGCTGAGTAGCGCGTCGTATGGCCTGGCGAATTCGGGGGTAGGTGCCGCAGCGGCAGATGTTGCCATCAAGCGCCTGTTCGATCTCCGTGTCTGTTGGATTTGGTTTCTCATCTAACAGTGCAGAAGTGGCCATGATCTGACCGGGCTGACAATGGCCACACTGCGGTACATTCATCTGCTGCCATGCCAGCAGTACAGGGTGACCAGGGTTTTCTGCCAACCCTTCGATGGTGGTGATGGTTTTGCCAACCACGTGGGAGAGTGGCGTAATACAGGCCTGAGCTGCCCTGCCGTCGATATGTACCGTGCAAGCGCCACACTGGGCAATTCCGCAGCTATACTTGGTACCTGTCAGATTGAGTAGGTCGCGCAGTGCCCACAGAAGTGGCATATCGGGGTCAGCGTCGAGTTCATATAGACTTCCATTGACCTGGAGTGAGATCATGAGGGTCTCCAATTTGTCTGTGATATGGGTATACTACCGTAAAAGTGGTTTGGCAAGTTGACTTTAAGATCAAAAATCTCGCTGTACAGCGGGCCCAATAAAATAATTGTTGCCAACAAATATGAACTCATTATCGCCAAAGCGCCTGCTGAAAGACAGCTTGATTGCAAGTAATACAATAAGCCCTAAGAAAATAGCCGCTGTTGTCCAAGGCCAAGAATACACCTACCAACAGCTAAACGATCAAGCCATTGTACTAGCAGAAGCATTAAGTGAGAGAGGCGTAAAGTCAGGTGATCGGGTTGTTATCTACATGGAAAACACTTGGTCATGCATTGTCTCCATCTACGCAGTCCAATTTGCGGGTGGTGTTTTTGTCATTGTTAATCAACAAACAAAAGCTGATAAGTTGGAGTACATCCTAAATGATTGTACTGCTGCTCTACTACTGACAGACAATCATCTCGTAAATGTATTTTTACCTGTTCTACCAAAAATAGATACACTTCTTAGTGTAATCTTCTCTGGAACCAGCCCTAATAAGGCTATTGAAGGAATTGCTAGCATTGAACCGTTTGAGTCTATCGTGTCCAATCGCCCACAAAACAAACCATTGCCGCCCCTTATCGCTACTGACCTTGCTGCCCTCATCTACGCTTCTGGTAGCACAGGAACTCCTAAAGGTGTGATGCAAACGCACCAGTCGATGTAGGTAGTCTCCCCGAATACCTACGGCTCTCAGAGTCCCACCGAATTCTCTGTATTTTACCATTAGCCTTTGATTACGGACTCTATCAGCTACTCATGTCGGTATTTTTGGGAGCTACTCTGGTGCTAGAGACATCATTTACATTCCCAACCGTAATATACAATCGAATGCGCGAACAGGCGACAACAGTCTTTCCGGGTGTCCCCACTATTTTTTCAATGCTCATTGCGGCCCACAAACAAAAGAGCCTCTGCTTTTCTGAGATTACTCGGGTAACCAACACAGCTGCTGCGCTACCCAAAGAGCACATTAGAGAGTCTGCATGAGATTTCCCCAAATGCGTTGATATATAAGATGTATGGCCTAACGGAGTGCAAACGCGCGGTAATCCCCCCATTTTTAACCGACGTTAAAAGTAGAGGGTTA
Source organism: Candidatus Polarisedimenticolaceae bacterium (assembly GCA_021647945.1). Taxonomy (GTDB): domain Bacteria; phylum Pseudomonadota; class Gammaproteobacteria; order Chromatiales; family Chromatiaceae; genus JAKITT01. Next base: position 4,996 of record JAKITT010000053.1, on the reverse strand, counting down.
TGCGGCATTTAGCGCCAGTTTCTGTTTTGGCCTCACCATCTTGTGCTGATAATAGGTTGATGGGACAATTGGCAGCTGGGTGCAAATCGGCTCGACCCCATACTCACTTCGATGGTCATCAATGAAGGTGACCATTCTATTGGTTTGTGGTTGAGCTCCGCCTGGGCGAAAAAAGCGGCGGCCTTACGCAGAATCTCGTTGGTACGCTTTAGCTCCCTATTTTTCCGCTCGAGTTGTTTGAGGCGTTCAGTTTCTGAAATGGAGGTAACGGTGTTTGCTGGAGCATCTTCTGAACGTTTGTACCAGGCTCTCAAGGTCTCTGGCGTGCAACCGATCTTACCCGCTATGGAGCAAATGGAGGCCCATAGCGAGGGATATTCACCTTGTTGCTCAATGACTAACCGTACCGCTCTTTCCAGAACTTCCGGGGAATATCTCTTTGTTGTATTCATAACTCCATCCTCTCAAGGTTTGGAGTCTCCGGTAAACACGGGGCGGTTCAGGGCGTCCAATTATCTCTCTATGGCGGTCAGCGAATGCTGAGGAAAGCAGCTGGACAGGACTCATTTTGCCAACTTGTGTGCACAACACATGTGTGATTCATCACAATCTGTCCCTTTGGCCCTCGATTTTTTCTGCCCAGGGACGATAATCTCACCATGAAAGCCAATCGGACAAAACGCGCAGCAATGCGATGCACGATCAATAGCAGGCAAACTATGATGAATAATTTTGAAATTGCAACCCGACTACTGTGTGCCTTAGCATTGAGTGTCGCTTTAACAGCATGTGGTGGTGGTGCTTTTGATCCTAGCGCCACTGTCACAGATGATGGTACTAATGTCACAGATGATGGTACTAATGTCACAGATGATGGTACTAATGTCACAGATGATGGTACTGACGCACCTAATAATCCACCGACAATTTTTGGCACACCTATTTTAGCTGTGGATGCTGGCATGTACTATAGCTTTGCACCTACCGCATACGATTCCGATAATGATGTCTTAACCTTCAACATCATAAACGCACCTGCATGGGCCAGCTTCGATACCAGCACTGGCGTACTTTCGGGTACCCCAGAAGCAGCAGATGTCGGTATTGATAATAGTATAGTAATTTCGGTTTTCGATGGAACAGCTATAGTATCTCTCATACAGTTTGATATTGTTGTAAATGCAATAACTGGTACCGCAGATCTTAGCTGGATGGCTCCGCCATCCCGTGAAGACAGTACCCCGCTCTCGTTTGGTGAGATTGCTGGATACCGCATCTATCATGGAGCGACTCCTGAGAATATGGTTTTGTTGGTTGATATCCCTGACCCATCAACTTTGGAATACACAGTGAGTGCGATAAGCATGGGGACTCATTATTTCGCCTCAACTACCTATGATATCTTTGGTGGTGAAAGTAGGTTGTCCAATATTGTGGTAAAAAACATTTAAGATTAAAGAGATGGGTAATAATTACTTTCTCTTACTAGATCGTACGACCTTTTACGCTGGTAGTGTATATATTCCTTAATAGGTGCTCCTGAACCGTAACTTCGTTATTAGGCAGAAGACTGACAAACATGGCAATTTGATTGCGCTGACCAATGATGGAGTTGCCGATCAACTAAATTTACTAGTGGATGGAATGAGATGAGACTAAACAACATTATTAACAAAGCATCATTATTATTGCTAATAGGATTGGTGCTACCCAACATATGTTATTCCTTCACCGTTAGATCAGAACACCCGCGAATACTATTATCCTCTAGTGGCACAGAAATGCTGGCAAGCATAGAAACACTGAGGGAGCGATGCGCTCAATCACACCAATCTGAGTGTGACAAAGTAAGGGAGGCAGCAGATAGATACTCCGCATCTCAAATACAAGCCTTTGATGGGCTAAACAAGGCACGAATGGGCTTAGCCAATACTTTCATTTACCTGATGCAGGGTGGGCAGTCCTATTTTGACAAAGGGAAAGTACTGCTAGATCAAATTTCATCTCTAGGCAGTGATGACAAAAGCCATTACGGCTTTATGGCAGCCTGCATCACATTTGACTGGCTTTATAATGATTTATCACAGTCTGACCGAGATCGTTATGTAGCTGATATCGTAAATTATGCACGATCAAGCCAAGGCTATTCAAATTATAATTCATTCGATGCATATTACAGTGCCAGAAAAGACCCATCACGTATTTTAGCCTTTTCTGGCCAGGCCATCTTCAATGAAGATCCAGTAAATGGAACGGAGTTTATAAACCGCTCTATTACAGCTTTGAACAGAATCATGCCAATACAAAATGAAATTGCAAAAGATGGCTTTATCTACCCGATTGGCGAGGCAAGCTACTTCGATGAGACAGGATGGCAACCAATTCTTCGGATTTTAGCCGGACTGAAACTTGCGGGCGTAAGTGGCCCAGAGATTGACGCTATTGACTATTCGTCCATTTCCAATACAGCTTACGGTGAGATATATTCACTTGTTAAGAATAATCATTTAATAAGTCACAACAACGGCCATAATAATGGCGACAAGCCATGGAGACTAGCAAGAGGACCTGATGGCCCTTTTTATTCTGCAATTTTATCAAAACTCCATGAAGGTGAGGAAATAGGTAGGATTACCAATTACCTTCAATCCACCTACACGCGGCCTAATATTAGCGAGTTTCCATTTACATTCCTTGGTTCGATTCTCTTTAATGACAAAACTGCCAATGCAGTTGGATCCACAATTCACAATCTTCCATTAACCAAAGTTTTTGATGATTCAGTCCTGGTATATAGATCAGGGTGGGATGGGTTGTCGACTGAGAATACAGAAGTTATTTTTAACTTTATGGCAGAGAAACATGTAAACAGTCATACAGCATATGCTAAAGGCCACTTTGATATATGGCGCGGCTATGACCCATTAACATTTACATCAGGCGACTACAGTAACACCTCATGGTCACATATTTATTACTATACGAATTCTCTCGCCGCAAATAATATGCTCATCCGAAATCCTAATGAGAATACAGGTATTATGCCTAACGATGGCGGTCAATTAACAAACCGTGGCGAAGGTGATTTACTCGAAATACATAACTCTGACGCATGGAGAGAACTAGGTCATACAGAGGAGGGCGCCTTAACCTACACCGGAAGCATAAAGAATAACTCCTTTGGTGCTGACTATTTTTATGCCTACTATCATTACCCATCCGCGTACTCATCCAGTAAAGTGAATGACATATCTCGATCCGTTGTAAGACTTGGTGGTTATTTCGTTATTCTTGATCGAATTGATGGCACCAATGCATCCTTCGAGAAGAAATGGCTTCTTCACTCTATTGGCACTCCTACTATTCTTGATAGTGGGGCCTGGAATGGAGGTACTGCCCGCGACGCGAATGGTGGCACACCGAACCAAACTTCTAGCAATACAAAGTTACTAAAAGTTTCTGAAGGCAACTCCGCTCTCTTTGTAAAGAGCATATATCCAACCAATACAATTGTTCACAGAGTCGGTGGCTCAAGTGACTACCGATGGTATTCTTACAATGAAGACCGTAATTACTCCCAAGGAGCACCTACGCATGGGAATTACGGAAACTGGCGCATTGAAATTGAGTCAAACATGGGGACAGAGGACGATATTTTCTTGACCCTGCTTCATCCAACAAGCAGCGATGGTACTATAGCGCCTTCACGTGGACTATCTGGCAGTAATTATGTTGGAGTACAAATTAATGATGCAACAGATGCCACTGTGAAAGTTGCAATATTTTCGAACTCTGTAAACGAAAGCACCAAAGAATCAAATTACTCATTCCAAATTGATTCGACGCAAAATGTACAGTACATAATTGGTGATCTGGATGCGGGCGTCTACGAGATAAGACGTAATGGAGTTATTGTGACAAGCAATGCACTTGTGACTACAGACCGTAGTAGCTTATTTTTTGGAACAGTCTCTGGTGGAACGGTGTCTGTTTCAAGGCGTGCTGATGGGTCCTATGCTGTCCCTGAAACACATGAGTTAAATCTCGGCAATTAAAACTCTGCATGCATTGAGTTCACGCAGGATATGTATAGGGGGATGCGAAACCCCCTATGCTTTTAAATACCGCCTCTGACCTTCCCCCCAGTCGCTTTAAAGTGAGCTGTATAGCGGTTATAGATTGTGGCTCTTCCCCTGATCGAGTGGGTGCTTTTTATCTGGCCAGCCCTTGAGGATAAAGATCCAGTCCGCCAAGGTGGAAGTATATTGCATTGGCAAAGCGCTCTTTATTGCGGAATCCTCTACTCCGAATCTTGATCATTTTAATCTTGCTATTAAGCCCTTCTGCTGGACCATTGCTGACTTTTAGGATGATGGCATTCAATATCCCCCATAAATGAACTTTGATCATTACCGCAACTTTTTTGATGGGCTTAAGACGGCAGCGTATTGCCCAGGATAACCAGCGGCGCCACCCTTTAAGTGCCCAGGTCTTACTCACATAACCCCACAGTGACATGGCGAGCTCTTTTATCGCCCAGGCTCTAGCTGTTTTTAATGTGCTGTCCCGCAATGTACTAAATCGAAGCTTCTGCTTGCGTGACATGTTTTCTGGGTTATATAGCCAGCTGTATTTACTGCCTTTTAAATCATCACAGCCTTCTGCCATGAGGGCCTTATGCTCTTCACAACGGACTTCATCTACGACTTCCCCGAGATACTTAGCAATATGAAATTTATCGAAAGCAACCTTCTTTTTGGCGTTAGGCAGACTTTCCAGGCTAGCATTGATGAAAGCAGGCCACATATCCATGGATACACTTTTTATAGCGGCGCGTTGCTCTTCTGTGAGGCTGCTATACCAGGACTTTGTAAGCGTCTGGGCAACTGCAGGATTGACCCTAACCTTTCAGGTCTTCCATTTTTAGATTTTGCGGCAGCAGAGCCAATAGAGCCCGTTCCGATTTAGCCGCCGGCAATCTCTCGAACAGGTAATT
>JAKITT010000052.1 GCA_021647945.1 Candidatus Polarisedimenticolaceae bacterium | reverse complement strand
TATTGGGCGCAGCCATAAGTCGCTAGAGTGATGCAGCACGCCGAATTGGGGAGACCAAACGAATGCCTGCACCATCGGGAAAAATAACGAAAAACACTGTCAAGCACTTTTTTCGCTGAGTAGTTACCTTTTAACTTGGATTTCACCACCAATTATTTTGGTTAGCTCACGTGAGATAGATAGCCCAAGGCCGGTGCCACCATATTGACGGCTGGTAGTACCATCCGCTTGTTGGAATGCCTCAAAAATGGCGTTGTACTTATCAGCAGGGATGCCAATTCCACTATCGACAACAGCAATGGCAAAGGAGGTTTTAGGTGTCAAATTTGGGTGATGTAGTTGGGTATTACAATCCACTGGGCCAATCTTTAGTACCACCTCACCTTGAGTGGTAAATTTGATGGCATTGGAGAGTAGGTTCTTAATGATCTGCCCCAATTTTTGTTGATCAGTGTGGCATTGTTTGGGTGCTTGAGCGTCATCTATTCTGAAATTGATCCCCTTGTTAGCGGCCAGAGGCTGAAACTTTGTATTGAGTGAGGCAATGAAGTCAGATAAGTAGAGTCGTTCAATATGGAGTTCCATCTTGCCAGACTCAATTTTTGAGAGATCGAGAATGTCATTGATCAGAATTAATAGATCGTTGCCCGATTCATAGATGGTGTTGGAGAACTCAATCTCTCTCTCAGTCAGATGGCCTTCCTTATTATTGGCTAACATTTTTGAGAGAACCAGCATGCTGTTGAGTGGTGTACGCAGCTCATGAGACATATTGGCCAGAAATTCAGATTTATATTTGCTGCTCTGTGCCAGCTCGTCAGCTTTTTGCTCTAACTCTCTATTATTTGCCTCTAATTGATTCTGATTGTTGAGTAGCCGTTGTTCGGAGAGTTTCAGCTTCTGTGCCTGTTTCTCAAGCAACTCGTAATGGCTCTGTAACTCCTCTTCATGTGCCTGTAGCTCCTTCGCCTGAGACTGCGTCTGTTCTAACAACTCCTGGCTTTTGTCACGTTCAAGCGCAGTCAGAATAGCAACGGCGATGGAGGGTGCTGCTGTCTCAATAAGAGATTCATGCGTTTCACTAAAGGGTTTAAATGTGCCAAATTCAAGCAGAGCGATCACTTCACCGTTCCAGATAATAGGATGGATGGTGATGACTTTAGGTGGGGTCTCTCCCAGACCAGATTGGATAATTAGATAATCATCAGGTATATCCGTCAGCGTGAGTCTCTTTTGCTCCAATGCTGCTTGACCCACTAAACCATCACCTAGGCCGAACTCTTGGCTGAAGGTCTGGTTTGCTTTGAATGCGTAACTGCCTGCCAATTTTATTCTCTCGGCATCGACCATGTAGAAGATGCCAATTTGTGCATCCATATAACTACAGAGAAAACGGATGACCTTGTTGGCCAGCTCTTCCAAGGTCTGAATGCCCTGGAATTTGTCTTTGATTTGATCATTTCCAGTTTGTAGCCAGTGCAGTGTTTGGCTTGTCTTCTCTGCCTGTTGAAGGCTCAATATCATGGCATTGAAACTCTTTGCTAGCAGATCGTTACTGCTCTGCTCCGCTACAGTCAGAGAGGTATCACCATTGGCTACCTGCTCAGCGGCCAGGGAGAAATTCCTTAAATTTCTGATCATTCCTTGCAGTGCGATACCCAGTTTATCTTTGTCACTTTTGAGTTTTATATCGGCACTATAGTCGCCCAGGGCGATGGCATCCGCCTGATCGGCCACGTCGTTGATGGTTCCGATCATTTGGTTAAAGCCGAGAATGAGGCTTTCCAATTCGTACTTTGCCTCAATTTCAATCCACTGTTGGATATCCCCTTTACTCACCTTGGTTAAAGCGGTTGATATGGCGCTGATTGGGTTGACGATAAGGCGGGTCAGCAAAATAGCGAGCGCTAGCACGGCAACACTGATTATTAATATAGATACCACGGCTATCTGTGTTAACTCTTTTATCGGGGCAAGCGCAGATGCCTCTGCCACCTCCGCCACAATGCCCCAATGGATGTTGCCTATAGATATATTTCTATGGGCACCAAGCACGGAGGTACCATTGGGGCCAATGTAGATGTGGCCTTTCTCTATCATCATGGTATTTTTTATTGTGTTTGAGTTGTGTATCTTCAGCCACAGATGACTCTGCTCAGTATCAATCTGTTGTGTTAGGTAGTTTGCAGCATTAGATGCAAAGTTGTTGGTTAAGGCGGTCCGTAGGGTTGGCAGTGTGGTGTTTTCTGTTTGACCAATGATATATGACTGGATGTCTCGAGATTCACCTGATCTGTGTTTGTGTAGTGCGTATTCAATCTGCTCATTATTGACCTGGATGGCCAAGAGTCCAATCTTGTCACCATTACTATTGAGCATGATGCTTATAAAAAAGCCAGAGATCTCATTGTAGGGTGATGCGTAATTCATTAGGTCAGAAAAATTGGGCTTACCTGTTCTGAGTGTTTTTTTGGCAGCGCTAGAAAAAGCTGTTTTAGCAAGAGGGCCAGTAAAGAGGTTAGTTCCGAGCTCTTTTTTATGAGTAAGTGTAAAAAGAATATCTCCAGCTAAATCGATCAGAAAAATATCATAGTAGCCGTAGAGGCCGATAAAGGTGGAGAGGTCATGATTTCGCTCTTCGCTGATAAGGTTCCATTGATAGCTCTTAACGAATTCATTAAGCGGCAGGTTGCTCTCTTTATGTGCGTTTTGAAATGTCTCAAGAAAAAGAATGTTTTGGCTATTGGTTGCTTGCAACTTCAGATCAATAAAACGGTAGTGAAACCAGTTTTCAATAAATGCCGCTTTCTCCTCGATATTATTGGCTAAGGATTGATAGGCATGATTCAGCAGATTATCTTTTGCAGAGAAATAGGCGAGGGTGCCGACTAGAGAGAAAGGGAGAAGAGATATAAGTAGAAGCCAGAGCAAAATCTGTCTTGAAAGCCCGGAGAAGAGAGTCTTGATTTTAAATGGTTTCATTTTGTTGGATGCTCACTTTTTGGTCTGTCTTTTTACCTTCTCACCTAAGGAATTCCTGATTAAGTCTGATTGCGCTAAAGCTCAGCTAAAATTTAGATTGAGATGAAACTGTTTCTATTTGTTTCGAAGTGAGCGGTAATAGTTGTTCCATTGCCGCGATCTTCGGGATGAATCGGGTTGGTTTTAGCCAGTCTAAAAAATATGATTTATTCAGAGGTTCCCTAAGTGGCATAGCACACGGTTTCGTCCGTTATCCTTTGCTTGGTAGAGCGCATTGTCAGCCTGCTCGGTCAGTGAATGTGCTGTTTTTGACTGCAACATGAGTAGCTCAGCAACACCAATGCTGATAGTGATGTGGTAATCTGTTTCATGATATTTGATGGTGTAGTTGGCAACGTTACGACAGATTCTATGGCAAACTTTCTCTGCTGATTCCAGGTCAGAGTTTGGCATTAATATGACAAACTCTTCACCACCAAAGCGAAATACAATATCTTCAGTCCGTATGCTATTTTCTAGAAATTTGGCCAGTGTAATCAATACGGCATCACCGACCAAATGGCCGTAAGTGTCATTGACCTTCTTGAAGTGGTCAATGTCGATAATGGCGAGTGATAATGGCCTAGCATGGCGGTTGGAAAGAGAGACCTCTTTAGCCAATATCTCATCAAGCCAGCGACGTTGATAAAGACCCGTTAAATGGTCACGTATGGCCTGCTCTTGTAATATTTTTGCCTGTTCTGTAATTCTTTGGTTGGCCCTTTCTAATTCAAGGAGCGTTTGATGGACGAGATTTTGCTGATGCCAGAGGTCTAAAAAAACATTGACCTTGCTGCATAAAATAATGGGTTCCAGTGGTTTTCTTAGGTAGTCAACGGCGCCACTCTCATACCCTTTGAATATGTATTGCTGTTCAGTGTTTATTGCAGTAACGAAGATAATGGGAATATGTTCTGTGGTTATATTACTTCGCATCAACTCAGCGACTTCAAAACCATCCATCCCTGGCATCTGTACGTCGAGTAGTAGCAAAGCAAAGTCGTGGTCGAGCATTAATGCAAGCGCTTCATTTTGATAAGTGGCTAATTAAATGCAGGGATATAGAATAATTAAGGGATTAATAATATGAGTAAAATGCTATTGATTGATTGTTGATAGTCGTATGACTCGCATGATGATTAAAGGCATTATTAAAGCCCATCGTGCCGATTGGGGTGTCGTCGAAGCTGAGAGTGGGGAGGAGGCGTTGGTCATAAGTGAGGGGATGATGATTGATGTTATGACGTTAGATCTGAATATGCCCGGTATGGATGGTATTACGCTGGGTATTGAGATGCGGCGTCGTTATCCTGAAGCACTCATCGCGCTGCTTACTTCTGATCTCCAAGAGTCTATACAAGAGAGCGCAAAAGAGGCACAGATGGTGTTTGTGCCCAAGCCTATTACAGAAGGTAGGATTATGGCGTTCATTGATCGCGTTCCCTAGGGAACCTCTGAATAAGTCGTGATTGTTTTAGACTGGCCGAAACTGCCACGCCAAGAAGATCGCTACAATAGAGTGACTATTCCAGCTCACTTCGATACAAATCGGAACAGTTTTATCCCGGTAATTGCTCCTGCATTGCCCTAATTACCCACATCCCTGTAGGCATCAGCCTAATTCTTAGCTGAGCTTTGGCGAACCTCATGCTTTAGTGCAACTAGGCTTAATCAGAAGCTCCCTAGGTGTCCAGATGGCTGACGCGTGGGCACAGAGTGTGCCCACGCGGTTCTTCTCATATCTTATTTTTGTGGTTCATTCCCATCTGTATCAGAGATGTATTTAGTCTCATCAACTCTATCAGTTCCATCGGCTCCTTTAGCTTTGGTGATGTAATTCAGCGGCCATGGTGCGCCTTGGTTAATCCAGTTACAGAGCAGTTTCTGTTGCTCTTTGCTCAATGGTTTCCCTTTATTTGGCATTCTCTTTTTTGAGTCTCTAGGTAGCTGTATCCGTGTGCATAGAGAGCTCTTTTTGGGGTTGTAAGGGACAATGGCAGGCTCACCCGTTTTACCACCGGCAAAGGCCCAGTTTCTAGTATCTAACCTATATTTAGATCTTTGGCGTCTTTTTCCATGACAACGAAAACACTTCGATTTTAGTAGTGGGTATACCTCTTTATTAAAATCGATGGGGGCGACATCTTCATACATCAACTCTTCACTGACCTCTTCAGTTTCAGGGGCTGAAAATATGGATGAGAACAGGTCGGTGCCATGCACCAAACTGCCGCCAAAATGAGCGCCAGTCAGAATAATAACCACGCAAAGGCCAAGGCAGGTTTGGTAAACTTTCTCCAGTTTGTCTGATTTAAGGACTAAGCGATAGAGTACAAAGGTGGCGCATATTAATAGTGTTGCTGTTACTTGAAAAATGGCGTGTAAATTTAGAAGTGTCTGTTCCTCTTCACTAAAAGAGAGAACAGTCATGTAGAGGGCACCTGCACCTGCTGCTGCCACACTGGTGACACAGCAGGCCATAAACATCAAATTCATCCATTTTCGATTTTTGTGGTTATTGTTGATTGTGCCCAGTACCTCGGTAAATGCTAACCAAACAATAAAGGTAATGGGGAAATGGATGACTACCGGGTGTAGCTGCCCTAATAGCAGTAGCTGGTGTGGAATCAGACTTTTAAGCCAACTGTTGATTTCACTGACAATGACAGCTAATGCACCGAATCCAACGTAGAGACTCAAAAATGCGGCACCCAGTGCCAAGCAGATGACTAATAAATGGAGGAGAGACCACTCTTTTCTTTGCGGTGTTTGTTCGTTTTGAGTGGTGACTTCAATGGTGGATGTATGGTTAGACTCTTTCATCAGTGTGCCTTAATTTTGATGGATGTTTTTTTGCTGCGCAGAGTAACTCTGGGCAGCGTGTTTGATCTTGGTAGTTGTTGATACAGCGCATGCACAATGTGCATTCAATTTTGTTGATGTGACCTTTGGAATCAATGGCGTGTACATCACAGTCTCGTGCACAGATTTTGCATTTTGCACAGAGCGGATGACGTTTTATGTTAAATCGACTGAGTGCCCCTAATAGTGCTAATCCCCCGCCGAGAGGGCAAATATAGCGACAGAAGGGCCTAAACATGATGATTGAAGCGATGATCAGAATGCTCCACCAAATAAAAATAAGAAGTGATTGGCTCCAAGGGGTGACTAAAAAGGTGTATTTGAAAGGTTCAATATCTGCAAAATAGGCCCCCCATTTAGGGAACAGGAAGGTGGTCAGAATAATAGCGATCAGAAGTGTGTACTTGACGGTATCAAGTGATTTTTCGACCTGGTCTGATGGATCAATGACGGGGAGTCGCAACATCCTCCCGACTTTAAAAATAAGCTCAGTAAGAGCGCCATAGGGGCATAGCCAGCCACAATAGGCCCCTTTACCAAAGGCTAAAATGAGAATGGCGGCGGCAATCCAGGTGACAAAGAGGACGGGTTCCATCAGTAGCACTGAAATATCGATGGTGCCGAAAAAAAGCCTCAACCAGACAACAAGTTGAACGACTGAGAGCTGGGCCATGAAGTAGAAACCAAAGAGTGCGCAGCTCGCCAGTAAGACAATGGTTTGAACGGTATTTTCGCGGCTGTTGGTGCCGAGTATTTGGCGTCTGAAAACAAAAATCAGGCCGACCAGTAGGTAAAAAATGATGCTGGCAATGACATCTGTCTGACGCTGTTGCCACTGCATTTTCCAATACTCATGTGTACCATTTTTACCTGCTTTTACTTCAGTCACCCGATAGACGGACTCAGGGAGTTTCAGTGTGGAGTTGACGCTGGAAAACTCTCGGTTAAAACTCTTCTGTTTTTGCTGTTGGCTGACGATGAAGGAGACTTCAAATGCTTTGCCTGGATCAATTTTCCCCTCTCTAGCGATGAAGAGTCCCGCTTCTCTAAACTCAGGGGCGCCTTCAAGCATTATGCGAGCCAGATTAGTGTAGTCCACATCGCGAAAGATGGTGGTCTCGTAACCCTGTACTATTCTGATCCGCTCAAAGATGCCGCTTCGGGCAAACCCTGTCCCTTTGAAAGACATGCTGCCAATACCCAAAAATATCACCAGGTGTTCGTTCTCTTTAAGTCGGTTTATGTTCCATTCATAAGCGGTGTCGCCCAGTAGAGTTCGGCCCATTTGAGGCGCATCAATAATGGTGTACCAGAGCTTTAGCAGAGGTTCATCTATTTTGGGGTCTAGGCCGGGGACCTGTAGGGTGCCAATAGCACCTTTATCAACCATTGTTTGCCATGACCATGGGCGCTCTTCGGTAATGAACTTCCCTATGTTTTGGTCTGAATAAGTGACCAGTCCGCTCTCAATACCGATCTCAATGGCGGTTTGTTGAATCGCTTCGTTGATCATTAATGCGGTGACGGTGGCACCTGAAATACTGTCAAATTCAACGGCCGCCGGCTCGCTGCTTTGACCGATGCTGATTTGGTCGTTTATGTGTTTACCTGTGTAGGGGATCAGGAAATCAAATATCTTCTGTTCAGGAATACCGAGCAGTAAGATGGGTTCGGAGTGCTCAATGATTTTGGCACCCTGGATCACGCCCACACTGTCGATGCCTACCAAGGTGACGATGGGTAATCCGGAGTATCCGACAATATCTGTCACATCCGTGGTTAATCCGATTCGCCCAATGATTTCTTTGTTACGATTGTAGGCGATGACAAATAGGCCATTTTTATCTCTTTCAAAGTGTGCTGCGGAGGGCATGACGGTGCGAAGTGTTGCATCCTCAAGCTCGTGTACTTCCGCCTCTGCCATGACAACACTGACCATACCAATGGTGAGTATGCAGAGCAGCAGAGTAGATAGATGCTGTTTTAATGCGGCTACTCTTTTGCCTATGGCTGAATATTGCATGCTGATTACTGCTGCTTCCGTAGCATGTGCTCTTGATGGCTCTTTTTGAGTGCTGCCCAGTTATTCAGCTCACCACCATGTTGGCTGATGAAGGTCTCTGCATCCTCCCTTGATGCGAATGATATGGCGGGCATGCCCATTACTCCGGCTCTTTTGATGCCTGTTACAAAACTGGCTTGATGGATGTTTACCCAAGGTTGGAGTGTGGTGCTGTTTGTTGCTGGTGCCATGTCTGCGGGCATCCCTTCAACCCAGATCTCTATGGCGCGGCCTAATGAAGAGGGTATGGTCAGAAAAGAGAGTAGGTCACCCACAGAGCAGAAAAATCGCCGACTACCATCCCGGTATATTAATTGCCCTCTTGGTGCAGGTTGCTCGGAAACATACATGGCACAGGCTTCACATTCACTCTCATCGTCAAGTGCAACAGGTGCTGTGGTGGTTGCTGTGTGATCATGTTTATCGACAGCGCTGAACTGAAAAAACAGTGCGCCGATGATGATTGTAAGTAGGGCAATGGCGCTGAGGATTCGGCCTAACATCATCTAAAACTCTGCCGTTTTTGCATCACCCATGAGGCGATAACAAGTGGCATGATGGCCCATAAAGACCAGAGCAATAGGCGGATGGTTTGAGAGGGCATGGCGAGTGATATGCCCATCTCATTAGTAAACATATCGGCGTTATAGTAGGTGAGCATCTCTAGTCGATAGAGGCCCGCAGGGTTGGCCAATACCAGATAATGAATAAGCTCATTTGATACCGCCCCCTCGGTAATGACCATTAGCTGAAGTAGTCCAAGGTCAAAGAAAAATACAAAGGTAAACCAGAGTACAACGGCGATATTGACCGCGATGGTGACGCGTCTAGCGATCGCTGAAATAGCCACGCCCATGGAGAGAAACGCGATGCCGAGCAATATGGTTGGACCGATCAGTGCGAGGATCTGCCCACGCCCATCAGGTGCGCTCAGTAGCATCGCCCCGCCTAGTCCAATTGTTATTGAGGTGCAGAGGGCAGCGGTGCGTCCCAGCATCTTTGCCACGATGAGCTCTGTACGTGAAATGGGTAGAGATAGCAGCAGAGGCAGGGTGTTACGTTCACGTTCGCCGACGATCGCGTCATGTCCTAAAATCAGTGCCACCAGTGGTACAAATAGGGTGGCGAGCGTAACCAGACTGGGGCCGGCAATTTGTATGGAATCAACCCCATCAAGATTTTGCGCGTAGAGGCTGACCCCGGCGCCCAGTGCGGCAAACAGAATGCTGATCAGAATAATCCAGCGATCACGTACACGCTCAAGGTATTCATGTATCAGCAGTGCATTAAAAACTGGACCTATCATCAGCGCTCCAATAGCTCTTCATAAACATCAATAAGTTCTGGCTCCATAATTCGAAACTCCGGGGCGTCTGTTCCAAAATCACGCCATGCGCTCATCACCGCTGCGAGGTTATGTCGGGGGGTCTCGACCAGCAGTTGATCATTTTCCAGCGTGATCTTGGTTGAGCTGAGTTGATCGATCAGTTCAGAAAATTGCTGGAGTTTTGCTGTCGCTTGGAAGCGTATGTGGGTGGGCAGGTTGACCGCTGAACGTAGGTTATCGGGCGTATCAATGGCCTTTATTTGACCATTTTGAATGATGCACATTTTGCTTGCTCTGCGTTCCAATAGACCAAAATCATGGGTGGCAAAGAGTGTAAGTTGCTTGTTGGTTCTTCTCTGTTGCAGCATCTCAAATAGCAGTGAGATACCTTCACTATCCAAGCCGGTAGTGGGTTCATCAAGAACAAGCAGCGGGCTATCTGCCATTATAAGAACCCCTAAACCAAGACGTTGGCGCATGCCGCATGAGTAGGTGTGTACTTTCCGGTGTTTGGCTTTTGCTAGGCCCACCTGCCGTAGCGTCTCATCTATTTTTGAGTGGTCTGACCCCCGCACTCTGGCGAAGAATTTCAGTACACTGTAGGCGCTCAGAGAGTCAGAAAAGTTGACCGCCTCGGGTAGGTAGGCCACATTTTTCTTGTATGCGTTATCAATTGTTGTCTCTTTTCCATCGACCTTTATTTTTCCACTATCAGGAAGAACCAGACCCAACAGGATATGCAGCAGCGTTGATTTACCCGCACCATTAGGTCCAGCTAACATCAGTACATCGCCTGATTCAATCTGCAAACTGACTTTCTGTAGTGCATCAAAATCACCAAAGCTAACGCTAATATCTTCGATTTCAATGCAGTTCATGGGTTTCACCTATTGAGGCTTGGTGGTTTATGCGGTCAATAATAGGTTTCATCAATGGCGCGTGATCAATGAGTGTTGGCGTCTTCATTACGGGCATTTTTTGTTGTAGTTGGGCCAGTAACTCTAATGAAGGGCTGCGTAAAAGTAGTACTGCACTGGGGTAGCGAAACAGTAGGTTTGAGGTGAAGCTGTCTACTCGGTAGGGTTTGTCGCCAATGAGATCACTATTTTGATCCCACCCTATATAGTCACTCCAGTAGTTGCCCCGCTGTTTACCCCAGTGTAAATCTTGTGTGGAGACATAAAATATTTGCTGTTTGTTACCTATGAACTGGTTGTCAAAAACGTTATTTCTAATGCTGCCAGCCCAAATCTTTGCACCTATTTTATTGTTAGCTATTTTGTTGGAGAAAATCTCATTGTCATAACTCGCGAACAGGAAGAGCCCATCGCCATTGTCATGCAGGTCATTATTTTTGATGATGCAATATTGTGCATCGCGGAAGAGTAAACCATGATTTTTATTACTGTAGGCTTGATTACCTTCAATGATGAGATAGTGGCTCTGCATAATGGCAAAGCCATTAATGTTATTTCGACTGATGTTATCTTTTAGTCGGTTATTTTCAGAGTACATATAGTGGATGCCATAACGTAGTTGCTCTGTCAGATTTGCCTCAATCAAACTCTCTTCGGTGACTGAGATATAGATGCCGTCACGTGCACCTGAGATATGGTTGTCTTTGATGAGTAGGTTAATCCCATCATGTAGATGGATTCCGTTGCCACGCCTAGACTGCGGTTTTTCGCTTTTCCCAAATATTCTGTTGGCAATGACCTGTGCGCCATCGACTCTATTTAGCCAGATGCCAAAGGTGCAATTTACCAGCCTGTTATTTTTTATGATGGCTCTTGCTGCGTTGTTTGTTGCGTAGATACAGCCCTCTGATTTGCGTAAATCATCACCGCTATTCTTAATAGTCAATCCCTCTATAGCGACATCAGGCGCATCAATGACAACGACACGGCCCTCGCCATTACCATCAATGACCCCGCCTTCACCTCGCAGTGTGAGTGATTTGTTGATAATCAAAGGGCCCTGCCAGGTGCCTGGGCCAAGCGTCACTGTGTCGCCCTCTGATGCCATATCAATGGAGGTTTGTAAGGGAGTGTTCTGTTGGGCTACATGGCTCACGGCACTCAATAGTGATGTTGACCAGCTTGCGATCACTATTAGGGTAAGCGCCGCTACTGGAGATTGAGAACAAAAATATAACAAGTTGTAACCTCCTTCTGTAGGGTAGGTTCTAGGGAAACTCTGATTAAGTCTGGTTGCACTAAAGCATAAGACTCGCTAAAGCTCAGCTAAAATTTAGGCTGAAATAAAACTGTTCCGATTTGTTTCGAAGTGAGCTGTAATAGTCGTTCTATTGCAGCGATCTTCGGGATGAATTGGGGCGGTTTTAGTCAGTCTAAAACAATCATGATTTATTCAGAGTTTCCCTATCCCCCATAATGGGGGTAATGAATCACTTAGCGGGTGGCCCCCCCGCTTACATCAAGTCAACTTGAAACATGCAACAAGCCCATGCAGCTCTTTTGACAATGTGGCAAGGTTTTGTGCCTCTTGGTCAACTTGATTAGCCGCATCCTGTGATTTCTTTTGGATTTCGGTACTAATTCCATCCACGGCTACTTCAACCTCCTCCCCGATGCCATCGACTCTGTCAGCGACTGAAGTGGCAAGCTGGACAATGTTTTGCACCCCGCTACGCTGTTGATCAACAGACTCAGAGATGCTCTGAGAGATGGTGTTGATTTGGGTGATCCTCTCAACAATAGAGCGAATGGCAGTGACGGAGGTGGCACTATTTTTCTGCATCGTGGCTATTTGACGTTTGATCTCCTCAGTGGCCTCACCGGTACGACTGGCCAAGGCTTTGACTTCATTGGCGACGACCGCAAACCCTCGTCCGGAGTCGCCTGCTCGGGCCGCCTCAATAGCGGCATTGAGTGCGAGCAGATTGGTCTGTTCGGCAATAGAGTGAATCACCTCGACCACCTTTTGAATTTCAGTGCTTGAAGCGTCTAGCTCTTCAATAGTGGTATTAATGCTATCTGCCGCAGTGGCCGCCGCAGCGGTTAATTGAGCGGAGTTATTCACCTGCTTGCCCACATCATCTACCGAGTTGCGAACCTCGTTCAATGCTTCGTTTACCGAGTTGACCCCTGTTGATATCTCTTTGGTTGAGTTGGTGATCTTGTCTAAATATTGCGATGTGTTGTCGTTCTGTCCGCTGGAAGAGTCATCTCCATCGCTGACAATATCACCGGCGAGTCGAACCATATCTTCGGCTGATTTATCTACATCATGTGAGCATTGCTGAACCTCTTGCATGGCGTTGCGTAGGACAGCAAAAAATGATTGCAGGCTAACGCCTATCTGACCAATCTCATCTTCTCGATTTAACTCAATGGTATTGCTAAGGTCTTTGTCATTGGCCGCTTTGACCACGGATAGAATCTTTAGTGTGGGCAGAGCCACGGCATGCTTAATAAGCAGGTGGAGCAGTATAAGAAGACAGATCAGGGCGACTAAGGTGGCACCGATTAACTTGTAACGAAACACCTCTACTTCAGCAATCACATGATCCATTGATATCTTCATTGAGGTGACCGCGATGATGGTCCCCTCATCGACTTTGTGACATTTCAGGCAGTTTTTACCTAGATAGTTTTTACTGGCAACAATGGGGCGAATGGCATATAGATGGCTGCCTTGACCCTCTTTAACTATCTCCAGGTAGGGTTGGTTGGATGCCATCACCTCATCAGCCAGCCTCTGCTCTTCAGGATCAATGATCACGGGGGGTGGTGGATTGGCATCTTTCTTACGGCTGCGCGCTTTTTTGAATTTTACATTTTTGTTCCTGATCACTTTTAGGTCTTTAATATTGTTTGACTCTTTGATCTGGTCCATCAATACACTGCGAGAACGTATGACACGTGTCTGCATCATGGCCGTTAGTCCGGCCATCACAAGGTGATGAATGCTCTCTGAAAACTCTTTGGCCTGATCAGTGGCAATTCGCTGCTGTTCATAGGAGGCCCATGAGGTCAGCATGATAGATCCTGACAGCATCAGGACAGTGATGGTCGCGACCAGTCGAAACCCCAAATTCAGGTTGTTATACTTTTCCCAGAGTGATGGGGTGCTGTTTTGATCTGTCATCATTGTTCAACCATGTGGTTTTCTATTAGGGACGCTCTGAATAACGCTGATTCAATTTAGGGTGAGATAAAACTGTTCCTAGCTGTTTTGAAATGGGTGGCAGAAGCATTTAATTTCTACGACCTTCGGAACATATTGGACAGTTTTAGCTAGCCAAAAAAATCATAATTTGATCAGATCATCCATAGGTGATCATGGGCGTCCCTGCCCAGTTATTATCCTGAACGTGTCTATTTACTACGGTTAGATGATGCTAAACACGTGCTTTAACAATCATGCGTCCTCGCATCTCTAGATGCAGTGCATGACAGAAATAGGGGCAGTAGTACCAATAGACACCTGGTTTACCAGCGGTAAAGGTGATGCTTTGAGTATCTAAGGCATTGACGATAAAACAGACATCATGCTGACTAACAACCAAACCATGTGCCAAATCAGCCACATTGTTGGTGTTGGTCATGATGATCTGTACCTCATCACCCTCAAAGACTTCAAACTCTTTAAGTTTAAATTTAGGGGCCTTACACGGCATATAGACACGCACTGATTTTTCGCCTTTGCGGAAGACACGACCATGCCGTGTAAGCTTGACCTTGTCCTCCTTTGCCCACGCTTTATAAAGCTCATGCCGTGGGCCTTTTTTATCATTGAATTTAAGTGGGTGGATCATATCCTTAGGCAGCATGATGCAGTCATGTGGCTCTGCATAGGCGGGGCCATCATGTACCAGCACCATCTTCTCACCTGAGATATCGATCAATTCATCATTTTCAGGATGCATCGGGCCAACATTGAGGAAACGATCTTTTGATAGCTTACAGAGTGCCATCAACCATTTGCCATCGGCATCTTTGGTCTCTGACAACGAGGCATTGGTATGCCCTGGCTGATAGTAGACATCAATTCTGTCAACAATGGGGTTTACATCTTCACCTTGATAGGCACGAATCGCTTTTTCGATATTCCATTTAGTGATATTCGAGTCGATAAAGAGTGAGGTGTAGCCATTGCCACGGCCATCAAATGCGGTATGCAGTGGTCCCAAGCCCACTTCATGTTCAGCAACAACACAGTCGCGAGGTTTGATCTCTCCAGCAAAAGCGGAGGCTATTTTTTCAATATCAACGATCGATACGGTAGGTGAAAGCTTGCCAGAACAGACCGCATAACGCCCCGTTGGGTCAATATTAACCCCATGAGGGCTCTTAGGGATGGGGATACGCAGTACATAAGGTGAATCATCTTCACGTGCATCCACCACAGGGCTAGGGTCATCTCTGAGGGTAACGGTTCTGCCCGCTTTTACCGCATTGGCAATCCGTTCCAGATGAAAAACGATTAGATAGTCCTGATCGAGTGAAATCATCTCCTCAAGATGCACTCCGCCCTCTGTATTGTAGGCGGTGGCAAAGGAGTAGAGCCCCTTATAGTCCGTGGCACATAGATCCAAATTGGAGCTGACCATCACTTGCCATACCACCTTCATCGTCTCACCATCAATGGCGGTATGGAGCGTGACATATTTAGAGGGATCCATAACATCAGCAGGATCATCCGTCACCGGCACACGAAACTCAGAGTTACAGAGAACCAGCCCCGTTTTATGGCGCTGTGGAAAGATGCCATGTGTTCCCTGGCTATTTGGGATATCAACAACAGCATCAACTTCCATATTGGGTATGCTGACACGAGCTAGACGCCCCTGAGCCTTATCATTTACATAGATATAACGCCCATCATAAGTACCATTGGTGTATGAAAGATGCACATGATGCGTATCACCTGTTACTCGACCACCCAACAGCTCTTTAGAGAAATCAGTCTTTGCCCAGCCCGTAGCAGCATCATGATTAAAGACAGGGATACGCATCAACTCTCGCATGGATGGAATACCAAGAATACGGAGTTCACCTGATTGCCCACCACTCCAAATGCCATAGTATTCATCTAACTGGCCTGGAGGCACATGGATTGTTGCCTCTTTTTTACTACTTGCTAGTGCGATCTCCTGCTTGCTTATTGTGCCCACTCCCACACCTGCAATTGTGGCACCAGCTAATGATTTTTTTAGAAAGTCACGTCTATCCATTTGTCTATCCCCATAGCAGCAAAGAATTTTGTGTAAGAAAATTTAGAGTTATTAAGAACCGAAAGTTTGGCGAATATAGGAGAGGACATCCTTCATCTCTTGATCGCTAAGTTCATCTCTCATTGATGGCATTCCATCTATAGGGTCACCTTTCCCGTCGAAGATGGTTTGTAGTAGCTCTTCATTAGATTGCGATAAGATTTTTTTATCATTCACGAAGTCACCGGCGGTGGCTCCATTCTCCCCAGTGCCATCCAGTTGGTGACACTCTTCACATACATCTATATATATCTCTTCTCCGGCAGCAGGATCTCCTGGCAACTCTGCCGCCATTGTGGAGAGCGATACTAAGGGCAGTACCAAGAGTAGTTTTCGGAAGATGGTTAGCAATTTAAATCCCCTTGTAATTGTCTATGTATGCTTGATTGTTAGAAGTGTTATGTAGCCTATTTCGACAAAATGAAGTAGAACTTTAGTTCTATTTCCAATATTTTTATTGTGGGTATCCGCGCCATATTAGCGCGCATTTATATGGTGTTTGGTTTTTCTGGAGGAGAGGTGGCATAAGGTGATAGCTGAGGGTGTTGTTTGTAGCGTTATTTACTATAGGCAGATGCGCGCTATATTGGCGTATGCTTATGCGGCTGTTTATTTTGTTAAAAGAGGTTGGTAAAAAATGGTGGTGGGAGAGGCATATCTTGGTCAAGATGACCCGCTTTTATCATTCATGCTTGATCGTATAGCCACAGAAATGTAAAACTTAGCCGCTATTTACAAATCAAGACGGTAATTGGTTAATCCAATAAAGAAATCGCTATGCTGACATCTTCACCAGATGTACACACTTTTGCTGTCCTCATCCTGATTGTGGTGGCGTTGTACCTGTTTACACGTGATCGAATCCCACTGGAGAGCTCCTGCCTATTTATTCTTATTGCACTGGTGGTTGGCTTTGAGGTCTTTCCCTACCAGCGCGATGGCATTGTGCTTCACACAGAGGAGTTTTTCCTCGGTTTTGGGCATGAAGCGTTAGTCACCATTTGCGCGTTGATGATTGTGGGTCGTAGCCTGGAAACAACGGGGGCGTTGCAACCATTGGCGGGGCTTTTATCACGTCTTTGGGTCGCTATGCCGATGTTATCGCTACTGTTGACCCTCTGTATTGCCGCCGTCTTGAGCGGCTTTCTTAACAACACACCGATTGTGGTGATGTTGCTACCTATATTGATCAGTGCCTCTTTGCGGAGTCGTCGACCGGCGTCTGGCATCCTTATGCCGATGGGGTTTGCCACCTTGGTAGGCGGCATGGGTACGACAATTGGTACCTCAACCAATCTATTGGTGGTGGGGATCGCCGCTGATCTCGGTATTCGCCAGTTTGGAATGTTTGATTTTATCCTTCCAGCGGCCATTGCTGCATCAATTGCTATTCTCTACCTCTGGCTCGTCGCGCCTAAACTCCTACCTGATCGTACTCCACTGCTGGCCGATACCTCGCCGCGCCTGTTTGAGGCGATGTTGCACATTGAGGAGGATAGCTTTGCCAATGGCAAGATGCTGACCGAACTGCTAGAGAAGACCGACCGAATGATGCGTGTGAAGGAGATCTATCGTGGCCTTGAACTTAGAGTTAGCCGACTGCCAACCACGGTGATTCGGGCAGGTGATCGCCTGTTAGTGCAGGACTCCCCTGAGAACCTAAAGGAGTTTGAACATCTTCTCGGGGCGAAACTCTATAACGTCTCAAATATTGAAACGCCCATCAGTGATGAAAATCCACTCTCTGCTGAGGGGCAGCAACTGGCTGAAATTGTGGTGACTGAACAGTCACCACTCTATGAAAGAACACTGCGTGGAGCACGATTTGCCGAGCGTTTTCGTTTGGTGATATTGGCCATCCACCGTGCAGGAGGTAGCTCGCTACGTCGAGGTGATCTTAGTGATGCAAAGCTCCATTTGGGTGATGTTCTATTGGCACAAGGCTCCGCCGAGAGTATCAAAGAGCTAAAAAAGAGTGGTGATGTGCTGGTGCTTGATGCCACCGTCGACTTACCTCATACCGATAAAGCCCCCATCGCCCTGGGCATTATGTTGCTGGTTGTGATGTTTGCTGCGTTTGGACTTGCTCCCATCAGCGTCTGTGCCTTGGCCGGTATGGGCATGATGCTTGTGATGCGTTGCTTGAGTTGGCGCGACGCCTCAGATGCATTGAGTACACAGGTTATTATGATTGTTGCCGTCAGCCTTGCGCTTGGGCATGCACTGGTTCGAACGGGTGGGGCAGAGTTTTTGGCACACAATTATGTTGCCCTGGTGGTGGGGTGGCCACCGGAGATGGTGATTAGTGGTCTGATGTTATTGATGGCGATTCTGACCAATATCGTCTCAAACAATGCGGCTGCAGTGATTGGTACGCCCATTGCCGTCAGTATCGCCCATGAGCTGGGGCTATCGCCTGAAGCGTTTGTTTTAGCGGTGCTGTTTGGTGCGAACATGAGCTACGCAACACCCGTTGCCTATAAGACTAATTTGCTGATTTTTAGTGCAGGTGGGTATAAGTTCTCAGACTTTTTGCGAGTGGGCATACCGCTGACCATCATCGTTTGGGTCTCCCTCTCAATACTGCTGCCGATCTTCTTCCCTCTGTAGACCGGAGATTCCTTGATGGCTATTGGACAAAAAATGTGGTGAAGAAAAGCGCCTCGATTTTTGTCCCTTTTACGATCTCTTTTAGTGCCTTATTGGCGGTCGAAAGTGCTTTTTTTCGTAGAGACTCTTTTCCTTTGGCGCTCTTTAATTTCTTCCCATCCTGCTCAGTGAGCAGTAGCAGTAGATGGTGTCGGAGTGCCGGTGAGTGGAGTTTGATCATCTCATATGACTCGTCATCTCGTGTCATCAGCTGGATATCACAGCGAATATAGTTGCCACCTTTGTTGAGGTTGACGACAAATGAGGGGGCTAATTCGTAGTAGAGCGCCGTTTTTAACTCCTCATTTTCCTCCTCATCATCTCCAGCAAAGAGTGATGGTGAAAAGAGCATCAGAAAAAGGAGTGGTAGAAAAACAGTTGATCGCATAATGCGCCCTTTTTTTGGAAATTTGCTAGATGTAGTGATGATTTTCAGTCCTTATCTGAGTAGCTACTCGTCACCGAGTAATGACACGCCTTCATATATTTGCGACTACTAGCACTGAAAACTTAACCTCATAATGGAAGGGGTAGGGAGACATTCACTCGACATATGGTTGGCTCCAACAGGTTTTTACCCTAAATCTGTCTTTAAATAGTGCAATGAATAGATAATATTATGCATGAATTATGAGATTTTAGAGTTAACATAAAGAGCTTAATAGTATGAGAAACTGTGATTGAATATGAGTCTTGGGCCTATCATGCTCGACCTCGAAGGGGTTGAGTTATCAGCAAATGATCGTGAACTACTACGGCACCCCGCCGTGGGGGGCGTCATTCTTTTTAGTCGAAACTATGACTCGCCAGAGCAGTTACATGCACTGACGACGGCGATCCACCAATTGCGTGAACCCAATCTGTTGATTGCGGTTGATCAGGAGGGGGGGCGGGTGCAACGTTTTCGTGATGGTTTTAGCCGCCTTCCTCCGGCTGCTTGGTTTGGTCAGCTCTATCAAAAAAGTGCCCAACACGCGAAAGAGGTGACTCAGCAGATTGCCTGGTTGATGGCTTCAGAGCTGCGTTGTCAGGGGGTCGATTTTAGTTTTGCGCCGGTGTTGGATCTTGGTCTGGGGGTGAGCCAGGTGATCGGCGATCGCGCCTTCGATAAAAAACCGACCATTGTTGCTGAATTGGCGCGCGCCTGGATCTATGGTGCAAGAGAGGCGGGCATGGCCTCGGTGGGTAAACATTTCCCTGGCCATGGTGCAGTGGCGGAGGATTCACACCACGCCCTGCCGGTGGACCAGCGTCCCTATCAGGATCTTCAGATGGAGGATCTGCTGCCGTTTGAACGGCTGATCAACTGTGGTCTTGAGGCAATTATGCCAGCGCACGTTATCTATCAGCGAATAGCCCCCGATTTGGCTGGTTTCTCCCCCTTTTGGTTACAGACTGTATTGCGAGAACGGCTCAAATTTCAGGGTGTGATATTTAGCGATGATCTGGCGATGGCGGCAACAGAGGGGCAGGGCAGCTTCAGCGAACGGGCTGATGCGGCGATCAATGCAGGTTGCGATATGGTCTTGGTCTGTAATAATCGACCTGCTGCTGAGCAGGTTGTTGATGCGCTGGCCGATTATAGCTGTCCGGTAGCTCAGCTCCGTCTGCTGCGTATGCATGGACGACAGCACCAGAGTCGATCTGAGTTGCATCTAAACCCACGCTGGAAAAAGGCGTTAGAGGCATTGGCGCTGTTTGAACAATCAAATGCGATGTCATTAGATATTTTACCTAGATAGTGTATATAACCATTGGGTTAGAGAGATAGTATGGCGAAAATAGAGATTTCATCGGTTGAGGCAGCTGCGGTGATGGCAAATGCAGATCTGCTCCACTCACAAGCCGAGGTAGAGCAGGCGCTGGATCGAATGGCGGCCTCCATTACAAATGAGATGGGTGAGCAGAACCCCATCATAATGAGTGTGATGAATGGGGGGTTGATCCCCTGCGGTCATCTATTGACCCGGCTCGGTTTTCCACTCCGACAAGACTATCTGCATGCCAGCCGTTATCGTGGTAACACCACCGGCTCAGCGCTAAAGTGGCTCTGTCATCCGCATGAATCGCTCGATGGAGAGGTGGTGCTTATTGTCGATGATATTCTTGATGAAGGTTACACCTTGGATGCGATTGTTGAGGCGTGTCGAAAAGAGGGGGCCAAGGCGGTCTATAGTGCTGTTTTGGTCGAGAAAATTCATAATCGGAGTAATGGCTTCAAGGCCGATTTTATCGGTCTACACGTCGAAGATCGTTACCTCTTTGGTTACGGTATGGATTACAAAGGTTTTTTAAGAAATGCAGCGGGTATCTATGCGGTTGATGGGCTTTAGTTAATTCTCTAACTAAATTAAATATAAAGGGGTATCCACTCCATTGGCCTAATATGGCTGTAGGTGCACATTCATCTGCACGTCCGGCTGGTCGCATAAATGCGACCCTACACGAGCATAAAGTGTCTGGAGTGGGAAAAGGCCAATGAAGTGGATACCCCCTGTAAATATAAAAGGCAGGAAATAATAATGACGGCACTTGCAATTATTGGTGGATCTGGATTCACCAACCTGAAAATGCTTGAAGTGGTGAGACGAGAGGTGGTTCACACCCCTTATGGTGAGCCATCGGCACCACTGACCCATGGCTTACTGGATGGTAAAGAGGTGACTTTTCTACCACGTCATGGCTCTGGACATATCATCCCCCCACACAAAGTTAACTATCGGGCCAATCTCTGGGCGCTCAAAAGCGCAGGCATACATCGTGTGATCGGTGTGGCAGCCGTGGGTGGCATTCGAAAAGATATGCAGCCAGGTATGATCGCGGTGCCTGATCAGATTATTGACTACACCTATTGTCGGCAACACACTCTTTTTGAAGATGACCTACAGAAGGTCACCCATATTGATTTCACAGAACCTTATAGTGAAAATGTTCGTCAGGCACTTCTAAAAGCGGCCAAGAAGAGTGGTGTCAAAGCGATTGATGGTGGCACGTATGGTGCGACGCAGGGGCCGCGGCTTGAGACCGCCATGGAGGTGACTCGCCTACAGCGTGATGGGTGCGATCTGGTAGGGATGACCGGCATGCCTGAGGCTTCACTCGCACGTGAATTTGATATGGAGTACGCCAGCTGCTCGGTCATCGCTAATTGGGCTGCCGGAATAAATGATGGACCTATCACTATGGAAGAGATTGAAGCAAACCTTGTCGATGGCCTCAAACAGGTTCATAAGTTGTTGGTTGCACTCACCAAGGCACTTGATTAACCTCTGTTGTTACTGCTCAGCCTATCTCTGGACTCCCTTTAATCTGAAATAGTCCCATAACACTATTCTAAGAAATATATATTAGAGAAGCGGGGTGGATACTTAGCTCCTCTTGGTACAATATGTAGTGGTGGAACAATTTTATGATGAATCCAAAATTATTGGGACATTGGTCGCTGGTGTTAGTTACCCTCGATTGTATCGGGAGTTTG
>JAKITT010000051.1 GCA_021647945.1 Candidatus Polarisedimenticolaceae bacterium | reverse complement strand
TATCTAGCCAATTACTTAGGTTGGAGGCGGCTCATTGATCATGCAAAAACTTCCTTAACACCACAGGCTTTTTTATTTGCTGCGTTGGGTGTCAGTAGTGACCAACAATTAACGATGACATAGCCTTTGGAAAATAGTAAAAAAGATGCTGCCGTTTTTTGGCACTCGCCCTTTTTTACGAATTGTTTTGGGGTCGATCCTGATCAGTGCATCTTCCGGGAATGCGGAGAATGAGTTATAGGCCTGATCAGCCAGAATATTGCGATCTGCCAAAAACAGGATACGCGGACGACGGCTTGGCTCACGGCTCAGGTTCCAGCGACTATGAAAGAGCTTCCAGGCAAGTTGAAATGCGATAAAGGTCTTACCTGTGCCGGTGGCAAGGGTAAGCAAAATGCGATCATTGCCATTCGCGATGGATTCCAGCGTTTTATTAATGGCATTGTGTTGATAATAACGCGCCTGCCACTGCCCACCTTTATCCTCGAATGGCACGTGGCCAAAACGGTCGCGCCACTCATTGGCCTCGACAAAAGTCTGATGCCACAACTCATCAGGGGTAGGGTAACGCTCCACATAACACTCAGCACCACTCTGCATGTCGATCTGATAGATGCCGATGCCATTCGTAGAGTAGGTGAAACGAGTTTGCAGCTTTTCGGCGTATTTTTTGGCCTGTCCAACCCCTTCAGTATCAGGCAGATCACACCGCTTAGCCTCAATAACGGCCAGCTTTTGTCCTTTATAAAACAGCACATAATCGGCAATATCCTGTTTTGCTCGCTTGCCTGCCCCCTGCAAACGACCGAGCGTAATCACTTCACGCCGAACCCGGCTGCCCTCAACCACGCCCCAGCCTGCCTCTTTCAAGGCGGGGTCGATCAATTCTGCACGGGTTTCAGCTTCGTTCATCTGATATCCATCATCCAATCAAGAAAATCTCTAGCCTGCATTTTTCATCGGCTTCCCAATGCAGCTTAAACTTACACAACAGAAGCTATATGTAACGAAAGACGCGTATCCTTACATATGAAAACCCAAATGTAAGCAAACAGACCACACCGTTACACGCAAAAAAACAGGCGGAATAAGCTATTAGTGATTAAACAGTGCCAAATATCGCTCAAAAACAAAGACCCGGTTGCGCTTATAGCCCGTAAACTCGACCAACAAACCATCATCGAGCATTTTTTTAAGCAGAGCAGAGGCTGCCTGGTGGCTCACTCCAAGCAATGAAGCCGCGTCATTCGCCATAATTGCAGGACGACGATATAGGTGCTTTAACAGCAGTTGAGCATTCTTGGCCCGTTTTCCATATCCCAAAATAATCCCATCCACCTCTTGGCGAAGAGCTAAAATCGCCCTAAATGTCTCCTTGCCCGACCCCGCTGTTTCGATCACAGCAGAGAGGAAAAACTTCACCCAGTGCAATAGGTCATTCGACTCCCGCACACGCGTTAACGCATCGTAATAGCTGCCACGGTTCCGCTCAAAAAAGTCAGATAGATATAATGAAGGCTTTCTAAGCAGACCTTTATCCACCAGAAACAAGGTAATCAGCAAGCGGCCAATACGTCCATTGCCATCTAAAAAGGGGTGAATCGTTTCAAACTGATAATGGCTGATGGCAATACGAATCAACTCTGGTACATTAACCTGCTCATTGTGCCAAAACAGCTCCAAATCACTCATTAACTCAGTGACGCTATCCTGATGTGGCGGTATAAAAGCCGCATCTTGCAAGCTGCTACCACCAATCCAATTCTGAGATATACGAAATTCGCCAGGGCTTTTATGCTCCCCTCGCACCCCTTGCATCAAAATTTCATGGGTATGCTTAAGCAACCTGTTGGAAAGTGGCAGGCGCTCCATCTCAGCAATCGCCTCATTGATGGCCTGAATATAGTTTTGAACCTCCACCCAGTCGTTGCGCTTTTCTGGAGCCAGTTGCTCGATATCCAAGACCGCCTCATCCATCTCGGTTTGTGTTCCCTCTATGCGGGAGGATTTATTGGCCTCCTTGGTAATGTGCATCTGAATAAAAAGATCCACATCCGGCACAATTTGGGTAAAAGAATCCAGCTCTGCCAAGGTGCGAGAAGCTTTCTCTAGCAAGGTATTGATTTGAGGTGATTCCCAACACCACTCACGGTTAACTGTAACCGGCAAAAAGCTTTTATATTGGTACTGTTGTCGCCACTCTCCAGATATAAATTCTTCAAATTTCATTACACTTTCACTCTTGCTATCAGCTCGACAGGGGATTTATTACATTCAAAACAAATTTTCCTGACCACCAACACGCTTGGCCTTGCCGTCAGGAATAATGCCCTTATCCCGTATAAAACGAATCGCCTGTTGAAACTCCGTCACGGGAATTTTCATCTTATCGGCATGCCAGTTCTCTCTGGCCTCCCGGATGATCGCCTTATCGGTAATTTCACAACCATCAAGAATAAGGTTGTTCCATGCTGCGTAAACCGTGGCTATCAGTTCTGTCTCTCGTGATTTTTTAGGGATAATGAGATCAATCACCCGCTCCACTCTCTTTTGATAGGGTTTGATGGTGGCAAAAACCCCCGCCATCAGCTCATCGTATCGGAGAAGTTTTTTAAAGTCATAACCCTTACCTTCACTGCGACTCACAAATTCAAAAAACTGATTCTCTTTTGCCCACGCTTCAGCATTAAGCATGTGTTGAAAATCATTTGGCCCAGCGGCATCTTTTATTGGCTTGCGGCCTAACTCAACACCACCGATGCTCTCGACTAGATGCAGGGTTTTTTGGGCCTTTACATGGCCAAAGGTATTCTGTCGGTTTTTTAAGGCATGTCGATGATAGGCAAAAGCAAGAATTTTGGCTGTGAATTCTGGTGTTAATGGGTCAGCTTCTTTTGCCGTTTTTGAAACAGGAAAGGCAATAACTTTATTGTCCGATGTTAGCTCGCCGGAAAAGGCTTTTTGTAGGAGGGATTGTTTTAGCTCAGCAAGATCCATAAGTTTTTGCCGGAAGACTACCTTGATGCGTTGGGTTTCAACCCAAAGTCTATTGAGCTTGTCTGCAACAGCCTCTTGCTCAGCTTTGGTGGGTGGAAAACAGATCGACACAGCTCCAAGTTTTTTCGGAGAGGTGTGTCTAACTTTAAGGCCAGAAGCACTTTCTTGAACTGCTGCACGAAATCTCTTGGTATTAAATTGATGAAAGAAGAAATCATTATTCCATTCAATATCATTAGCCACTTGTACGAGACCAAGACGTTGATTATGTAGGAAGCAATTAGATTCAGGAACAATCAAAGAACTACCAAGAAGACCTACTGCTTGCTCAGTCATGGCAAAAAGAAAATCACCTTTCTTCAGAATATATCCCTCTGGAATCTCCCCCACATAATACTTTGTCTTTTTCCTTTGCTCTCTATACCCACCACTTTCGTAAAAAGAGCCTGGAGTTAGCAACACATAGTCACCCTCTTTGGCAAAAAACTTACTTTTGAATGCAAAACCATGCTTGATAGAACAAATATTTTCTAGTTGGGTCTCTATCCACTCTTCGCTCTTCTGAGTGAAGATATTGTTGAGATAGCTTTCAAACAACTCACGGGCGTTGGTGATGTTTTTTTCGGTATTGGCAATCGCCTTATCAATCCCCTCAAATGCTTCATCAAGAATGGCAACAATGCGTTTTTGTTCTGGTAGCGGAAGTTTAGGTAAAAGTAAGCCACTCAATTTCGAAGCATTAAAACCACCTTGAGCGCTACCAGTTGTCCCCGCATTAACAACATTCCAATAATCGAGGGTTTGAAAAAAGTACGATACAAATGATGGCAATATGCTTTGATCATACAGTCTTAGTCTAATCAAATATGATGCTGCTACTGAATTGGGTGGACTCTTTATCTGATAGCTTTTTCCTGTTGTTGCACCAGTACGTGCAAAAACAATATCATCCTCTTTTAACTGATGTTTAATATAGTCATCTTCACTAACTGGGCACGATGGAACTGTATCCCAACACACCCGCCCATTTTGAATATCAGTAATTCTTAGAAATTTTGGCCCATTAATTTCAAACGAAGCTTTTGCCGTATATCCATAATTAATATGGGAAACATCTCCTAAGCGTACTTTCACCTGCCCAACACTCATAACATCCCCCTAATCCCTTCCAAGATTACGTTGCTCTCGGCATCCAGTGTTTTAATCTCGTTGATAATCACTTCCGGGTCACGCAAGGGTACTTTTTCAGGTGCATTGGGGTTTTTAACCGACAGATCAAATGTATCCTGATCAGCATCAGCCACATCAATTGACCATGATTTATCTGAGTCCGCAAAGCCAGCCTGCAACTCAACAAACTCTTTCAGATCATCATCATTCAGGGCATTTGTCTTACCCAGGCTACGCCCTGGATCAAGCTGGTAGTACCAAACCTTTCTTGTTGGTGCGCCTTTTTCAAAAAACAACACCACTGTTTTTACCCCTGCTCCCAAAAATGTCTTGGGCGGACAATCCAGCACAGTGTGCAGATTGCAACTGTCCAATAGCTCTTTACGCAGTGCTTTTGCGGCATTGTCTGAGTTCGACAGGAAGGTGTTTTTGATAACAACTGCACCACGCCCACCGGCTTTTAGATGTTTGATGAAGTGTTGCAGAAACAGAAAGGCGGTCTCTCCGGTCTTGATGGGGAAGTTTTGCTGCACCTCCTTGCGCTCTTTGCCACCAAAGGGTGGATTGGCCAGAATTACATCAAAACGATCTTTTTCCTGAACCTCGGCAAGAGGTTCCGTCAGTGTGTTGGTGTGGGTGATATTCGGTGTATCAATGCCGTGCAGGATCATATTCATGATCGCAATCACATAGGCGAGCGGTTTTTTCTCTTTACCGTAGAAGGTTTTGCTCTGGAGTTTTTTAAGCTGGCTGGTGGTCAACTCGCCTTGCCGCAGGTAGTCATAGGCCTCACACAAGAAGCCCGCTGACCCCACCGCACCATCATAGATACGCTCACCAATCTTTGGCTTGATGACGTGGATCATGGCGCGGATCAGTGGGCGTGGCGTGTAATACTCGCCACCATTACGCCCCGCATTGCCCATGTTTTTGATCTTGGCTTCGTAAAGGTGGGAGAGTTCATGTTTCTCTTTCTGTGAGCGGAAACGTAGACCATCCATCAGCTCCAGTGCATCACGCAGGCTGTAACCACTCTGGAACTTGTTTTTGACCTCGCCAAAAATCTCACCGATTTTATATTCGATGGTATCGGGCGCGGTGGCGCGTTGTTTGAAACCTTGCAGATAGGGGAATAGATCCCTGTTCAGGTACTCAATCAGATCATCACCGATCAGCGCCTTGTCGTGATCGAATGATCCATCCGTTTTTTTGGGTGCCGCCCAGTTAGACCATTGATGGGGTTTATCAATAATGAACTCATAGGGTTTGCCAACAAGCTCTGCCTCCATGGCACGCTTTTGCTCAAGATCATCCAGATATTTCAGGAAGAGCATCCATGAAGATTGCTCGGTGTAATCCAGCTCGGTGGTACAGCCGGCCTCTTTCCAGAGAACATTGTCTATATTTTTAAAGGTTTGTTCGAACATCTCTTGCCTTATGTTTTTATGGTCTCATTCATTCTATTCTGGCTCATGGGCCCGCTATCGCTCGTCAACAACCGTAACAGTTTAGCGTGAACAAACAGCTTTTCTCTTCCTGCCTTGATCTCTTACAGCATACCAATATCACAGAGCACCTTGAGGTATTTTGATGATGTTTCCCGATGGCTGATACCTGCATTGACTAAATTACCAATGCGGCAGTAGGGCTCTGTATGAATACCTGATCGACCAATTCGTGGCTGTAAATAATGGGCCTTTGCTGGCGTAGATAATCAACGGCTTGTTCTTTAATTTAACCAATCGAGTAGTGGCATTAATGATCTCTTCTTTAATAAATCTCAATAAAACAGGTCGATGTAGGAGCCATAATGAAACTGCTGATTACACGCCTTTCCAGTTATCTCGGCCAGCAGACCATGATTAACAAATTTATTCATCAATTGGTTGGCTGCTGGCTAGGTAACATTAATCAGCTCTTTTATGTCCATCACCTTGGTGAAGGGGGGTTGGCTACCAAAGATTTCGGCTTCCACATTTGAGAATGTCATTCAGTGAACTTTGGGTGCCTTCGATCTGGCCGACAGATTGAGCATTCATAGTGCATCATCACCCCAACTTCTTAGCTAAACCCTCAGCCTTTAAGTTGATGTTTATATAGGGAGTAAGATGGCGCGCCCGACAGGAGTCGAACCTGTGACCTCCGCCTTCGGAGGGCGGCACTCTATCCAGCTGAGCTACGGGCGCGTGGTGTTGCAGATTGCTTTGAAGTGGCGGTTAGAATGCCCCTGAAAAGCGTTGCATAGTCTACTCTTGCCAGGTGTTCGGTGTCTACGTGCAAGTTTGTTATTGACGCATCCTGGATAGTAGCATGCGTGCTTTCCATTTTAGTTTCTTTAGGTAACTGGGGGCGTAGATTTGATCCAATTTTTGCATGATTTCGGTGCTGATGGTGATCTCTGCGGCACCTAGATTCTCTATCAGTTGTTCAAGGCGGCTGGCACCAGTGATGGCGCTGGAGACGCCGGGCTGGGTGAGACACCATGCGATGGCTAATTGCGCAGGTTGGCAGTTGAGTTGGTTGGCGAGGGATTTTAGCTGTTGAGCGGAATGTTGCTGGAGCTGTTTCTGCATGCTGTTGCGTAGCCAGTCGATCTTTGCCAGTCGGGAGTCATCTGGAATACCGCGCTCATATTTTCCGCTCAGTAGCCCTGATGCCAGTGGGCTGAAGGTGACTACACCCATCCCCTTTTTTGCTATCTCACGGCGACTGCCAAGCGGGTAGTCGATCTGTCTAAGAAGATTGAGTTCAGGCTGTTCCACCATCGGTGGGGCGACGCCGATGGCATGGGCAATGGTGTGGGCTTGGGCGATCTGGCTGGCGCTCCAGGTGCTGCTGCCCCAGTGCCGAATCTTGCCCTGCTGGATCAGCTCACCCATGGTGGCGATGGTCTCCTCCAAGGGGGTATTGGGGTCGTAGCGGTGGCAGAAGTAGATGTCGATATAGTCGGTGCCAATGCGTTTGAGGCTCCTCTCGATACCACGTTTGATTTTTGCTTCTGAGAGGCCGCGCTCGTTTGGGTCTTTAGCCATGAAAACTTTGCTGCTCAGGATGAGTGCATCGCGGGGCAGGGTGTTGAGAGCGATGCCCATCATCTCTTCGGCGCGGCCATCGGCGTAGTTGTTGGCCATGTCGAAGAAGTTAACGCCGTGGTCAAAGGCGGTGTGGATGATCTGATTGACCGTTGTCTGCGCTTTTACCAAGTCGCCATAGGTGTTCCAGCCACCAAGACCTAGGGTACTGATCTGGAGGGCTGTATTGCCCAGTGGGCGTTTTGCTAGGGTGTTTGTTGTCATGGCTTACTCCTCGGCAAGCAGTGCTTTGAGGCTGCTCAGGCAGGCTGATCCGCGCTTTTGTTGCTCCTCTTCAGTGAGCTTGCTTTTGCGACCTGTCCACTCCAGATCCTCCTCGGGCAGCTCTTTTAGGAAGCGGCTGGGTTCACAGCGGATCATCTCACCAAAGCGGCGACGCTTGCTAGCGTAGCTGATGGTGAGGGTGCGCTGGGCGCGGGTGATGCCGACGTAGGCGAGGCGGCGCTCCTCTTCAACATTGTCTTCATCAATGCTGCTGTGGTGTGGTAGTAGCTCCTCTTCGACACCGACCAGATGGACGTGTGGGAACTCCAGCCCTTTGGCACCGTGCAGGGTCATGAGGGTCACTTGGTCACTGCCCTCCTCTTCGTTTTGTCGCTCCAGCACATCCATCAGGGTGAGATGGTTGACCATCTCGGCCAGGGTCTTCTCCTGTAGCTCCCCTTTGTTTAGATTGTTGAGCCAGACGATCAGCTCTTCAACATTGTCCCAGCGCCGTTTGGCACTCTCTCGGTTGGCGCTGTTGTCATCGATCCAGCCTCGGTAGTCGATATCTTGTAGCAGGGTGCGAATGACGGCGATGGGGTCGTCGCTCTCGGCGCGCTGTTGGATCTGTTGGAACCAGTGGTTGAACTGCTGAAGCCGTTCGCGTGGACGGGTGCTGAGCAGCTCTTCAAGGCCGAAGGCGTTGCAGGTGTTGAGCAAATTATCCTCACGCTGACGGGCATAGTCGGCCAGTTTCTCCAAGGTGCTGGCACCAATCTCGCGACGTGGTGTGTTGATAATACGCAGGAAGGCGGCGTTGTCATCAGGGTTGGCGAGCAGGCGCAGGTAAGCCATCACATCCTTGATCTCCGTGCGGGAGAAGAAGGAGGTGCCGCCGCTGATGAAGTAGGGGATGTTGTTCTCACGCAGGCTCTTCTCAAAGAGTCTCGCTTGATGGTTGCCGCGATAGAGGATGGCGTAGTCGCTATATTTAGTGCGCTTGCTGATGCGGTGGTGGAGGATCTCCATTGCCACCTGTTCTGCCTCATGCACCTCGTTTTTACACTCCAAAATACGGATGGGATCACCGGGGCCGAGTTCACTCCAGAGCGCTTTTTCAAATAGATGGGGGTTGTTGCTGATCAGTTGGTTAGCGGAGCGTAGGATGCGCCCACTGGAGCGGTAGTTCTGCTCCAGTTTGATCACCTTTAGGCGGGGGAAATCCTTCTTTAGCTGGGCCATATTCTCTGGCCGTGCGCCACGCCAGGCGTAGATTGATTGGTCATCATCACCCACCACTGTGAGTGCGCCACGTACACCGACCAACTGTTTGATCAGCTCATATTGGCAGAGGTTGGTATCTTGGTACTCATCGACCAGCATGTGGCGGATGCGGTTTTGCCAGCGCTCTAATGCCTCCGGCTCTGATAGCAAAAGCTGCACCGGGCGTAGGATCAGGTCATCAAAATCGACCGCGTTGTAGGCCTGTAGAGTGCGCTGATAGTCGGCATAGAGCTGGGCTGTGCTGGCGACCAACTCATCCTCTGCTTGGGAGAGCGCCTGTTGGGGAGATAGCAGGTTATTTTTCCAGCTGGAGATGCACCACTGGGCAGCCCTCACCTCACTGATCTCATCACTGTGGGTCTTTTTGCACAGCTCTTTTAGCAGGCTCTCAGCATCTTGAGCATCAAGGATGGTGAAGCCGGGGGTTAGGCCGGTGAGTGAGTGCTCACGTCGGAGGATGTTGAGTCCTAGCGTATGAAAGGTGGAGATCTTTAGCCCTTTGGTCTGCTCGCTGCTGAGCAGTTCGGCGACGCGCTCCTTCATCTCCCGGGCCGCTTTGTTGGTGAAGGTGACGGCGGTGATCTGATGGGGTGCCAGTCCGCACTCCTGAATCAGGTAGGCAATCTTGCGGGTGATGGCGCGGGTCTTGCCACTCCCGGCACCTGCCAGTACGAGTAGTGGGCCATCGATATAGTGAACAGCAGATTTTTGGTGGATATTGAGGTCGGCCATGGTGCTCTTTGAAAACGGGGTGTGTGACGGGCTGCTATTATATTTAGAAGGCTGTCGGAATAAAGGAGTCTTTGAGAAAAATATGATCTGAATAACTATTCAGAGGTTCCTTAGGCTCTTTCTGAGTCCAGCGTCCGCCCATTATAAAGGACAAAAAATGAAGATAGCAGATAGACGTGCCCATAAACGATCAGGCCCTAGTAAACAGCTAACAAGAGAGTCCTGGCGAGTTTTTAAAATTATGGCTGAATTTGTTGAGGGTTTTGAGGCGTTGGCTCAAATTCGCCCCTCGGTGAGTATTTTTGGCTCTGCCAGAACGGATCCAGAGCACCCCTACTACAAGTTGACTGAAGATATCGGCCGTCTGTTATCAGATAGTGGATTCTCAGTGGTGAGTGGCGGTGGCCCCGGCATTATGGAGGCGGCCAATAAGGGGGCCTTTGCCGGCAAATCTCCGAGTATTGGCCTCAATATCACGCTGCCCAATGAGCAGAGTGGAAATCCATACCAAGATATCTCACTCGACTTTAAACACTTTTTTTCACGTAAGGTGATGTTTGTAAAATATGCCACTGCCTATGTTGTGATGCCGGGTGGTTTTGGTACGCTAGATGAACTGGCAGAGATTTTGACCTTGGTGCAGACTGGGAAGATCCAACGTATCCCCATTGTATTGGTCGGCTCTGAGTTTTGGGCGGGCCTGCTCGATTGGTTTACCTCAGCACTGATCAAAGAGGGAACGATCAGCCCCGAAGATCT
This sequence comes from Candidatus Polarisedimenticolaceae bacterium, assembly GCA_021647945.1. GTDB lineage: Bacteria > Pseudomonadota > Gammaproteobacteria > Chromatiales > Chromatiaceae > JAKITT01. The sequence continues at coordinate 11,422 of JAKITT010000051.1, read as the reverse complement.
TGATTTAATGATGGTGTGTGATGAGCCGCAAGATGTGGTTGATGCCATCTTTGATCACTATGAGCATCGCAGCTTTGAACCCTCTGCCGCTGAACAAGAGATCCTACTGGAACTCTAAGGAAGCTCTGAATAAGTCATGATTTATTCAGAGCTTCCCTAACTATCTGAATTTTAGGAGATGAGATGAAGTATCTACTACCTGTTGCTGGGTTGCTCTTGGCGTTGCCCGTATTGGCAGACCAAGCGGCTGATGAGCTAATTGAACCGCCAATGATTCCGCAGCAGGTAGAGAGTGGTGAAGTGCTTGAACCCGATGTGATCATTCGTAAAGGCGAGGAGGAGACGCACTATGAGTATCGGGTGAATGGCCAGCTCTACATGGTGAAAGTGGTGCCAAATTTTGGCCCGGTCTACTATCTGGTCGATACGGATGGTGATGGCTCGCTAGAGAGCCGGGAGCAGGCGATAGATGAAATGTCAGTACCGCGTTGGGTGCTGTTTAGTTGGTAATCAGAAGTTAGCGAGAGGGTTTGGAAGAGCCCGGCGGTGGGTGATTGCAGCAAGGGGTGCTAGGCGCGGCCAGATTGTCGAGTTCGGTCTCCTCGCTGTAGTGAATCCACGCACGGTTTAGTTTGTGTAGCCAGTTGCCACCCAGTTTTGATCCCGCCTCTTCCAGTGCCTTTTCGATCTGTAATTCGGTGATCTGAAGTAGATCGTAGGTGACATAGAGGTGGGAGCCTTTGATATCTACCTTGTGTACGCCCACCAGATGCATCAAATGGTCTGAGGTCACCATTTTCTCATCGGTAGACATCGCCTTGTTGAGCTTCAGCATGCGACACTTTACCTGCACCTGGCGCGTAGCACCCGGTTTTCCGGTATAGAGGCTGGGGTGTGCAAGAAAGGTCTCCTTACACTGCTCGGAGCAGAGGTGATAATAGACTTTGTGGTACTCCGCCACGCTCTCATCGACACCGACAATGGTGGCGCATACAGTACACATAGCTCTGTTCTTTGGCATGCGTCAGCTCCTTTTTGCTTTGATTGTGCTCTGATCCTGTAGCAGCCTCAATTATAAACCCTGCAAATTGGTAGGCCCATTCGGGAATATACGGGTTTTTTGTGGTGATGTTTAGTGTAGATTGATCTGGATGACCCGCCTAAGCACCTACAAATTATAGTGGTATTTGGGTTGGAAGGACATGTTTTACCCAGCTTAAGGAATCCACTGACTCAACTTCATTAAGAGATGCTAATGCTGGTCGATAGAGATGTGTAAGGCTTTGCTGATGGTTGCTTTTTAATATTGGTTTTCTTGTGATGTGTAGTTAGCACATTTTGCAAAGCAGTTGGATGAGGTGGCTGATTATCTGCATGGTGGGTGGCCTGACTGTAGCCCTGACTATTCACTGTTGGCAGAAGATCAGCCACTTTTCCATTTGATCCGCTATGTCATGAATCTGCTGAGGTCAGTGGATTCATGGCAATATCAAGCAAGCAACTTGCACCTCGTCTGAAATACCTTCATTATTTGCCCCCAAAATACTCCATTCAACAGCAATAACTGAGCGGCACCCATGTCCGTCTATACCCGGGTCGAGCGAGATCAGCTCGAATCTTTTTTAGAGAACTACTCCCTTGGCACGCTACGCTCTTTTCAGGGCATCAGTGATGGTATCGAAAATACCAACTACTTTGTTACGACGACACAAGGTAAGTATGTACTCACTCTGTTTGAAGCGCTGACAGCAGAAGAGCTGCCATTCTTTCTCGATCTGATGGCCTATCTGGCCAAACATGAGGTGCCGAGTGCTAGCCCGTTGGCAGACAGGCAGGGTGATTTTCTGCGTGAACTGAATGGCAAGCCAGCCGCCTTAGTGCAGCGTCTTTCGGGGCGCGGTGTTGAGAAACCAAATGAGGCGCAGTGCGCGGCGCTGGGCCGAATGTTGGGTCGTTTGCACCGGGTTGGTCAAGGGTTTGAACCGCAGCGAAAAAATAGTCGAGATGTCGATTGGTGGCCAGAAGCGGCCACTAAGGTGATGTCAAAACTATCAACGGCTGATCAACAGCAGTTGCAGAGTGAGATGGCCTATCAGGCCAGCCAGTCTCGTGATGGCCTGCCCCGTGGTGTGATCCATGCCGATCTCTTTTGTGACAATGCGCTGTTTGATGGTGACCAGCTGACCGGCATCATCGACTTCTACTACGCCTGTAGTGACCACCTGCTCTATGACCTTGCCGTTACGGTGAATGATTGGTGCAAAAAGAGTGATGGTTCACTCGATGAACAACGCACCCAAGCGCTCCTCTCCAACTACCACCACTCATTTCCACTTACTGCCCAAGACCAACAGCTCTGGCCGGTGATGTTACGTGCCGCTGCGCTACGTTTCTGGCTCTCCCGCCTGTTGGATAAAAGCTTCCCGCGTGATGGTGAGATGACGCATATTAAAGACCCCGAGGAGTATGGTCAGATTTTACGTGACCGCATAGCACGAGCCGACTACTACCAAAATCTCTGGCCCTGATTGTCCCATGAGCCAATTTGAAAGCTGGGCCGGTGCGCTAATTAGCGGCATCGAAGCGATCAACGAATTCACAGGTCGTCTGGTCTCGTGGCTCACCCTTTTGATGGTGCTCACCACCTTTGCAGTGGTGATCCTGCGCTACGTATTCGATACCGGCTGGATCGCCATGCAGGAGTCGATCACCTACATGCATGCGGTGCTCTTTCTGGTCGGCACCGCCTACACCCTGAAACACCAAGGGCATGTGCGGGTTGATATCTTTTTTGGTAAATTTTCTGCACGTGGCAAAGCCTGGGTTGACCTGCTCGGCACTCTCTTTCTGCTGATCCCGGTCTGTCTCTTTATCCTGTTTGTCAGTTGGGATTATGTGATCGCCTCCTGGTCGATGTTGGAGTCCTCACAGGAGGCCGGTGGCCTGGGTGGCGTCTACCTGCTGAAGTCGATGATTTTAGTGATGGCGTCACTGTTGTTACTGCAAGGCATGGCGATGATTCTACGATCACTCATCGTGATTCGTCGCTGATGGATATGTTGATGCCACTGTTGATGTTTCTTGCCGTCTGCTTGGTGCTGCTATTTGGCTATCCTGTCGCCTTCTCATTGGGTGGCACCGCCCTGCTATTCGCTTGGTTCGGTAGCTTGATTGGCTACTTTGATGATGCCTTTTTACAGGCATTGCCAAACCGGCTCTACGGCATCATGACCAATCAAACGCTGATCGCCGTGCCGTTGTTTGTCTTCATGGGGGTGATGCTGGAGCGCTCGCGGGTGGCGGAGAACCTGCTCGATACGATGGCAGCACTCTTCGGCCCAATGCGCGGCGGCTTGGGTATCTCAGTCACCCTGGTTGGCATGTTGCTGGCCGCCAGCACCGGCATCGTCGGTGCCACCGTGGTCACCATGGGGCTGCTCTCATTGCCCACCATGCTGAAGCGTAACTACGATCCCGCGCTCGCCGCAGGCACCATCTGTGCGGCAGGAACGCTGGGGCAGATCATCCCCCCCTCGATCATCCTCGTACTGCTGGGGGATGTGCTCTCCGCCGCCTATCAACAGGCGCAGCTCGACATGGGTATTTTCTCGCCAGAGACCCTCTCAGTGGGTGATCTGTTTGTGGGTGCATTAATTCCGGGGCTGATGCTGGTGGGGCTCTATCTGATCTATCAACTGTTGATCGCTTATATAAAGCCTGATGCAGCGCCAGCCATTCCGCTAGAGGATCGTCAGTATGAAAAGGGGGCATTGCTGCTTCAAGTGTTGAAGGTGCTGATGCCGCCTTTGTTGCTGATCGTCTCTGTTCTTGGCTCGATATTGACTGGCATGGCCACCCCCACAGAAGCCGCCTCAGTGGGTGCTATGGGGGCGATTCTGCTGGCCATCTCACAGCGTCAGTTCAACCTGAGCACGCTAAAAGAGGTGATGAGTGGCACCACTAAAGTGACCAGTATGGTCTTCCTGATCTTCATCGGTGCCTCCATCTTCTCACTGGTCTTCCGTGGTTTTGGCGGTGATGAGGTGGTGACCGAGCTACTGACTGATCTGCCCGGCGGTGTGGTGGGTGCCATGGTGGTGGTGATGTTGGTGATGTTCCTGCTCGGTTTCATCCTAGACTTTATCGAGATCACCTTTGTTGTTGTCCCCATCGTCGGCCCGATCCTGCTCTCAATGGGTCTCGACCCCATCTGGCTCGGCGTGATGATCGCCATCAACCTACAGACCTCCTTCCTCACCCCGCCCTTTGGTTTCGCCCTCTTCTACCTGCGCGGTGTCGCGCCACCTGAAGTGACTACTGCCCAGATCTACCGAGGCGTTGCCCCCTTCATTGTTATCCAGCTTCTCATGCTGGGCCTGCTCGCCTACTGGCCCTCATTAGCTACCTGGTTGCCGAAAGTGGTTTATGGCTAGTACCAAGAAAAAACCTCTATAGCCATTGCGAGCAGAGCGAAGCGAAACAATCAGCCGCCACTGTCAGTGGTTGCCGTGTCGCTATTGCTCCTCGCAATGACAATACTACCGGCCCCGCATGCCGCCGCCACCCATTCCGCCACTACCTCCCCCACGGTTGTGGCAGACGTTGCATTGGCGATTCTGAAAGGTCTCAGTCTCATGGTGAACATTATATCCGCGTCTGGGGTGCCCAGTTACCCGCCACTCTGGGTGGCACTGCAGGCAGTTTCTGACAGTCTCTAATAAATGAATATCATGGCATGACAGGCACTGGTAAGGGTCGCCGGCGACCCCTCCGAATGCATCAGGAGCCTTGGACTCCCATAGCGGAGGGATCGGTGTACCGATCAGGATGTGGTGTCGGTTGGCGTTGGTGTCATTCAACATTGGAAACTGGTTGAGATCATCGTGACAGTTGCGGCACTGCTCCTCTGTAGGAGGGCCGTCGAATATGCTCATTCCCCCCCTGGCATCAACACCGGGAGAGAAGATAAGGCCAAAAGCCAGAACGGGTAGGGTGCATAGAGCAGAATAGAGCTTCATTGTATTTCTTGTCATGGCTGTATCGCCTTTTTGGACTGAATTGAAGGCAGTGTATGGTGTTTGCCTCAGATTGTCAGGTTGAGAGCCAAAATATGAGAACCTAAGGCGTCTCATCTATCCTGACAGGATGGTGTCAGGAGCACTGTTTTATAGTAACCGCTCAACAGTGACCATTAATCAATGAATAGGAAAACGATTATGAGCAACCCAATGAAACAACATGGTGCCTTTAGCTGGAATGAACTGATGACCTCCGATGTGGATGCAGCCAAGGCCTTCTACAGTGAGCTGCTTGGCTGGACGATGGAGGATATTGCCTGTGAAGGGGTGCCCTACAGCATGATCAAGGTGGGCGAACAGGAGCTGGGCGGTATTATGATGATACCTGCTGAAGCTGCTGGGATGCCGCCGATGTGGGGTTCCTATGTGACGGTGGATGATATCGCTCTCTGTGTAAAAAAGACGCAGGAGCTGGGTGGCAGGATCATTATGCCGCCAAAGGAGATACCGGATGTCGGCCACTTCTGTGTCATTCAGGATCCACAGGGTGCTACGCTGAACCTGATTCAGTATCAATGTAGTGATTAAGGGGCCTCTTAAGCGGTTTCAGGATACCCTGCTGAAGATGCGGGCTGACTGATATGCGCCGTGCCGACCGACTGTTCCAGATCATCCAGCTCCTGCGCTGCCGCCGCATCACCACAGCGGCATGGCTGGCGGAGGAGCTGGAGGTCTCTGAACGTACTATCTACCGAGATATTCAGGATCTCATCCTCTCAGGTGTACCGATAGAGGGTGAGGCGGGCGTTGGTTACCTGCTCCGCAAAAGCTTTGACCTACCTCCTCTGATGTTCACACTTGATGAGATCAGCGCCTTGGCTTTAGGTGCTGGCATCGTCAAAAGTTGGGCAGACCCTCAACTGGCTAAGGCAGCAGGTTCGGTCTTAAGCAAAGTTGAAACGGTTCTGCCATCCAATATGAAGCGCCACATTGATCAGACTAAGCTGATCTCCCCTATGCGCCGACTGCCTGCCGATGTTGCAGCAAAACTGGCACAAGTGCGGTTGGCAATTGAGTCGAGTGAAAAGATCACATTTGACTACAGAAGAGAGGATGGAGAGCGCTCCAGCCGTACTGTCTGGCCACTAGGTCTCTTCTTCTGGGGTGTCGTCTGGACGTTAGGTGGTTGGTGTGAATTGAGGCAGGAGTTCAGGATTTTTCGAGTTGATCGGATGGGTCAATTAGAGCCTAACGGTGAGATCTACCCAACGTCTGAGGGGCGAACCTTACAAGATCTTATTGCCTATGAGATGGCCAAGGGTGATGGCGGTTGATACTGATGACCTACCTGAAGGCGGAATGACTCATAGTCTGACTCGCATTATATTGATAATAGAACCCTCCATATTCATATATTACAAGATCTTATAGAGATTATTGTTGGAATTGTGACTAGCAATATAACGAGTGTTATCTACAGATTGGGTTGCCCATAAAAAAACGGCAGTGCCAATGGCACTGCCGTTTAAGAAGAGGGTGAGTTACCACCTTGAAAAAGATGGTAACTCTGTCGCCAACCAGGCCACATAAACTTGTAAGCTGCTCAGATCCGTAAGCTTGGCTTGTGTATTACTACTATCGGCCGTTGTTTTGGCATCTAGAACTGTATATTAGCAAATACTGTTAAGTGGGTCACGTTGTAGTGAATGGTTGCCTTATAGAGAGAGTCCAGCGAGTAGCTTCTGCATGGCCTGACCACGGTGGCTGATGCGGTTTTTTACCTCCGGCTCAAGCTCCGCAGAGCTGCACTGGTAACCTGGGACAAGAAAAATCGGGTCATAACCAAAGCCATTTTTGCCCTGAGGTTGGTGCAGAATGGAGCCTTCCCAGGTGCCTTGGAAGATCTGTGGGGTGGGATCGTTAGCGTGGCGCATGTAGACCAGCAGGCACTGAAAACGCGCTGTTCGTGCGATGTCAGCGACATCTTGAATATCCAACAGCAGCTTCTCTAGGTTCTGCTGATCTGTGGCACCTACTCCGGCAAATCGAGCGGAGTAGATGCCTGGCGCACCATTTAGCGCATCGACTTCGATACCTGAATCATCAGCAATGGCGGGCAGACCGCTCTGTTGCGCGGCATGGCGGGCTTTTAGTATGGCGTTCTCAACAAAGCTGAGGCCGGTCTCCTCCACTTCGGTGAATCCAAATTCAGCTTGCGGTACCACTTCTACCGGCTGGTCGGCCAGGATGCGATTAAATTCACGCAGTTTTCCGGCATTATTGCTGGCCAGAACAATGCGTTGTCTCATGATTCGAGTGCTTGCTGCTGCTTTTTGAGTAGATTCTGGATGCCCGTTTCAGCCAGTGACAGCATGGCGTCCAGCTCATCACGCTGAAAGGCGTGCCCTTCAGCGGTGCCTTGTACTTCGATGAAGGCGTTGCCGTTGTTCATCACCACATTCATGTCTGTCTCGGCGTTGGAGTCTTCGGCGTAGTCGAGATCGAGGATAGGTACACCTTTATAAATGCCGACGGAGACGGAGGCGATGCGACAGACGAGTGGATCACGTTTTATTTTGCCCTGTTTTTTCAGGTGCTCAATGGCATCACAGAGGGCGACATAGGCACCGGTGATGGAGGCGGTGCGGGTGCCGCCGTCGGCCTGGATCACATCGCAATCGAGGGTGATGGTGTGCTCACCAAGTGCCTCAAGATTGACCGCTGCGCGTAGTGATCGGCCAATCAGGCGCTGAATCTCCAGTGTGCGGCCACCCTGTTTACCACGGCTTGCTTCACGTCCCATGCGTTCGTTGGTTGAGCGCGGCAGCATGCCATATTCAGCGGTGATCCAGCCCTGGCCTTTGCCCTTTAGAAAGCGTGGAACTTGATTGCTAATGGAGGCGTTGCAGAGCACCTTGGTATCGCCAAATTCAACCAGTACTGAGCCTTCAGCATGTTTGGTGAAGTTGCGGGTGATGGTGATCTCTCTGAGTTGGTCAGGGCTGCGTCCAGATGGTCTCATGGGTCTATGTGGCTCCAAGTTTAGGGGGTATGAGTAGTTGATGTAGGTGGTTTGATACAACGCACCAGCGGTGCAAATGGTTATCTATGGATAACGTGTTTTGCTGTGCGAGTTGGGTGGTCAAATGCTGTGCTGATGGGTGTTTACTCGGCAAACAACACGTTGTCTCTGGCCACCTGAATATAAAAAAGTGGGCTATTTTAACGCAGAATGGTGCGGTTTAAGAGCTAAAATTTCTCAAGATCATGGTGATTAATGGCTTGGCGTAAGATGTCGATGGCATTATCGATCTCATCATCAGAGCCCTCGCCATTTGATCTGCTGACTATCTTTGTCTTCTCCTTGTGTCGCCAGCGCAGTGCGATAGCGGTGACATTGTCGCTATTGGGTATGGCCATTTTTTCTGCAAGTTTGGTCAGACGTTCCAGTGCATCGTCGAGCAGTATGCTCTCATTGGAGAGCGTCTGAATGGTCAGTTTTTCATCCATCTGGCCCCAGAAACCATCGCTGCAGAGGAGTAAAATGTCCCCCTCTTCTAGGGTGAAAGGGTCGCTTATCGTCACTCTTGGGGGTGTTTCCGATCCCCCTAGGCAGCGTGTTACATAATTGCGGTTGGGGTGTCGGTCACCCTCTGCTTCGGTGATCATGCCTTGGTTTTTTAAGCGCTGTATATATGAGTGGTCTTTTGTGCGTTGGTAGATCAGCCCATTTCGAATTAGATAGAGGCGACTATCACCGATGTGACCCCAGATCGCTTGGTCATTTTGAATGAGACAGGCGACGCCGGTTGAGCGCGGGTGAATGGTGGGTTCGTGTTGTAAACCATATTCGACAATGTTGCTGTGGGCGGTGAGAAATAGATTTTTTATAAAGCTTTTAGGCTGGGTAACGGGTGGTTCGCTATTTTTGAGTTCTTCATGGCAGGTGTCGATCAGGATTTGTGCTGCCATCTCCCCCTTTGGGTGCCCCCCCATGCCGTCGGCAACGGCAATCAGCGTGGCGTCGGGTGATTGCAGTATCAGGTGACGATCCTCATTGTTATCTCTGTTGCCCAGTCGACTGTGTTGCGCCGATTCACATAGGAACTCCTTCATTTTTCTGCCTCGTAGAAGGTGGAGATAATGGTTTCTGGGTCAACATCGTTATCCAGGTCGGGTGTTGATTTGTTGACGATGGCGGCCAGTAGGTCATCGGCGTTTTGTGGTCGGTTTTCAACCTCCAGCTCCATGGCCCAGTCGATTGCTTCCAATAGATAGGCGGGATAACTGCGGCGGTAGAGTTTACTGGCCGGTTTTAATTTGTCTTTAGCATGGCGCTCGATGGTGGAGGGTGGTGAGGTGCCATCAAGGCAGGCGCGCATGCTGGCACCCACGGCGTAGATATCGCTCCACGGGCCGATGTTGCCGTTGTAGTAGTACTGTTCAACGGGTGAGAAGCCGGGTGTAACGACCTGTCCGCGGCGGTGCTGCTCTTCGGAGAGTTGGCGAACCGCACCAAAGTCGAGCAATAGGGGGTTGCCACCGGCACGTAGATGGATGTTGCCCGGTTTGATGTCGAGATGCAGCATGTTTCTGGAGTGGATCAGACTCAGTGCCTCTAGCAGAGGCGGGAAAACTGTCAGCAAAAAGCGCGAGCTTAGCCCCCCTTTGCGCCGTTTGATATAACTGGCGAGGTTCTTTCCACGCTCATAATCCATCACCAGATAACCGGTGTTGTTGTCGAGAAAAAAGCCACGCACCTTGACGATGTTGGGGTGGTGCAGCGAGGCCAGCACCTTGGCTTCGCTATAGAAGAGTTTCCGCCCGCGGTTGAGTTGATCGATCTGCTCTTCGTTGATGATCTTTAGGTGGCCTTTATCATCACGCTGGGCCAGTTTTTTGGGTAGAAACTCCTTGATCACCACCTCATGCTGCGTGTCGATATCCTCCGCTAGATAGATCAGGCTAAAACCGCCACTGGCGATAAGCTTCATGATCACATAACAGTCGAGAATGGTGCCTGCAGGCAGGCTGTCACGTCGTTTCTGGGTCGACATTAACAGGCAGGCTTCATTTGGCAGTTCAGCATAAATCCACAAATTTAGTCGGCAGGGCGGTGCAAGTCGCATCTCTGCACATTATGATACAGGCTTCCGGTTGTTCTAATTATGGCGTGACCACCCAACAATGATAGGTGATTTGTAATGATTTGCAGTATGACAGCGTTTGCTAGGGAAGAGTATCGCGGAGAGCTTGGGCTGATGGTGTGGGAGTTGCGGTCGGTTAACCACCGCTATCTGGAACCCCATTTCCGCATTCCAGAGGAGCTGCGCTCATTCGAGCCCCTGGTACGTGAACGGCTGGCTAAGCGTTTTAGTCGTGGCAAAATTGACTGCTCATTGCGATTTAAGCCGGGTAGCGGCGTTGAAGCGGGTGTGCAGGTTAACCAGCATCTGGTTGAACAGTTGATCACTGCCGGCACAGAGGTGGCGGGTATTATGGGGTGTGAAGCCAATTTGCGACCGATGGATCTGCTGCGCTGGCCCGGTGTTATCAAAGAGCAGGAGAAGGATCTCGGCCCGGTTCAGAAGCAGGCGATGGTGCTGCTTGATCAGGCGCTTGATGGACTGCTTGATACCCGGCAGCGTGAAGGTGAGCGTCTGGGGGAGATGATCAACCTGCGTTGCCAGAAGATGCGTGATCTGGTGCTACAGGTGCGTGACCTGATGCCGCAAATCCTTGAGGCGATGCGTCAGCGTATCCGTAACCGTTTAGAGGAGGTGATGGAGCAGCTTGATGAGAGTCGTCTAGAGCAAGAGATGGCGATGATCGCTCAGCGCCTTGATGTTGATGAGGAGATGGATCGACTCGATACCCATCTGGCAGAGGTGGAAGCGGTACTACAGCGCAAAGAGCCCATTGGTCGCCGACTCGACTTTCTGATGCAAGAGCTAAACCGCGAAAGCAACACCCTCAGCTCCAAATCAAACAGTGCGGAGCTGACCAAGATTGCCGTGGATATGAAGGTATTGATTGAGCAGATGCGTGAGCAGATCCAAAATATAGAATAAGGGGGTATCCACTTCATTGGCCTTTTTCCACTCCATGCATTTTGTGCTCGTGTAGGGTCGCATTTATGCGACCAGCCGAACCTGCAAACGGCACCTACAGCCATATTAGGCCAATGGAGTAGAATATATTCCACATTGTTTCACGCTACAATCATCAGCAATAACGACAAGATAGAAGTATGCCGCTGTTTCTATCTGTTTCAAATAGGTAACTACTCAGCGAAAAAAGTGCTTGACAGTGTTTTTCGTTATTTTTCCCGATGGTGCAGGCATTCGTTTGGTCTCCCCAATTCGGCGTGCTGCATCACTCTAGCGACTTATGGCTGCGCCCAA
>JAKITT010000050.1 GCA_021647945.1 Candidatus Polarisedimenticolaceae bacterium | reverse complement strand
GTGGGTTTATCAAAATGCTGCCGAACGATTTTTAACTCATGTCAAGCAAAAAAACGCTTTTATCCAAACTTTTTTACAAATATTTTTCCTTTAAATTACTGCAAGTTTCTAACCGGACACTACTGATGCTGAGTAGTTACCCTACGAGCTGGTTTCGCCCTTTGGATTTGGCACGGTAGAGGTTTTTATCCGCTGCGGCGATCAACTCATCGGGCGAGCTGAGTTCACTATGGCCGGTGATGCTGGCTGCACCCAGACTGATCGTGACATGATCGGAGACGGCCGAGAATTCATGTGGAATATTCAATGCGGCAATGACACTACACAGCTTCTCACCAACGGTCATTGCACCGACACGATCTGTATCGGGCAGGACAAAAATAAACTCTTCACCACCAAAGCGAGCCAATAGATCTTTGGATCGAATATTGGCTTTGTGCAGCGCCTCTGCAATCTGTTTTAGACACTCATCACCGGCAAGATGACCATAGTTATCATTGAACTGCTTGAAGTGATCGATATCAATCATGATCACCGAAAGGTGCGCATTTGAACGGCCCAACCGCGCCCACTCAAAGCCCATAAAATCCTTTAGTTTTCGTCGGTTGGGTAGTTTTGTCAGCTCATCAATACAAGACATATCCTTGTAATAATCACGCAGCATCTTCAGTTCAATATGATTGTGTACACGGAGCTTAACCAACCTTGGGTTAAATGGTTTTTTTATGAAATCGATCGCCCCAAGCTCAAGACAGGCCTTTTCGTACAAGCCATCACTCATAGCAGTAATGACGATGATGGGGATCTCTTTGGTGCGTGGGTCCTCTTTTAGTTTGGCGAACACCTCATAACCGCTAATTTCAGGCGTTTCGATGTCGAGGAAGATAAGGTCGGGCAGTTGGCTAAAAGCACGATCCAACGCCTCCTTACGATTTTTTGCAATAATGACCTTATATTCAGCCTTCAGCGCATCGCCCAACAACCGAATGTTAACGGGTGAATCATCAATGATTAATACCGTCGCTTTTTTTGCGTCAAGAATATCCATGACTTAATTTCTAATCTTAAGCGTGTTCTGAGAAAATTTAGGCTGCGACAGCATCACTCCCATTGATATCAAAGAGAGGCGTAATAGCCGCGCAACCTGCGGAACAGATTGAGTGAATTTTAGCCAAGCTAAAGAAATCATGACCTATTCAGAACCTCCTTACGACATTTCACTGATTACTACTTTCTAGCCAGAATAGCAGAGAATGCTAATATAGGTAGTGTAGCCTATCACAACACGCAATGATGAATGGTGTACTTCTAGCGCCTACGAGTCATGGGAGACGAATAGAGCATAAATCAGCGCCTCGTTTTGGCAAACGCCTGTGCCATAGCACTACTTTTTGGGGCGGCTGTTTGCTGTTGTGGCTTCTGGCGTTTGGTAGGCCGCTCTCGCCTCGCCTCGCTGTTCTGATTGCGTGAATCATCTGCCAAGCGCATGGTGAGACCAATTCGCTTTCGTGGCAGGTCAATCTGCATCACTTTGACCTTAACCAGATCACCCGCCTTAACGACATCATGAGGGTCTTTGACAAACTTATCCGCCAGCGCCGAGATATGCACTAGACCATCTTGATGTACCCCAATGTCGACAAAGGCACCAAAGTTGGTGACATTGGTGACCACACCTTCCAACACCATATCCAGCTTTAGGTCAGAGATCTTCTCAACCCCCTCCTGGAAATTGGCGGTCTTGAACTCTGGGCGTGGATCACGCCCTGGTTTCTCCAGTTCAGCCAGAATATCTTTCACCGTGGGCAAACCAAACTGCGCATTGGTGTAGTCGGCAGGATTGAGCTGGCGCAGAAATTTGGCATCACCGATCAAGCTACCGATCTGCCGATGATTGCGGCTCAATATCTGCTGCACTATCGGATAGGCTTCCGGGTGGACGGCTGAGGCATCGAGCGGATTTTTACCATCAACAATACGCAGAAAACCGGCCATCTGCTGATAACTTTTAGCCCCCAAACGAGGCACTTTCAGCAGGATTTTCCGTTCATGAAAAGGCCCATGCTCATCGCGATAGGCGACAATATTCTCCGACATGGTGGTGGTAAGACCCGCAACGCGAGCCAACAGAGGCGCAGAGGCGGTATTGACATCAACCCCCACCGCATTCACACAATCCTCAACCACCGCCTCTAGGCTGCCAGCCAACTGGCTCTGGTTGACATCATGCTGGTACTGGCCGACGCCAATCGCTTTGGGGTCAATCTTGACCAGTTCAGCCAGCGGATCTTGCAGCCGCCGAGCGATAGAGACGGCACCACGTAGCGTCACATCGACATCGGGAAACTCCTTGGCTGCCAACTCAGAGGCGGAGTAGACCGAAGCCCCCGCTTCAGAGACCATGATTTTGCTCAACTTCAACTCAGGGTGTTTGCGCATCAACTCTGCGGTCAATTTATCGGTCTCACGCGAGGCGGTGCCGTTGCCAATGCTGACCAGTTCGGCACGGTACTGCTTAGCCAATTTGGCCAGCTGTGAAATCGACCGATCCCACTCTTTTTTGGGTGGATGAGGGTAGATGGTCTCAGTCGCCAGCAGTTTGCCCGTTTGATCAATCACCACCACTTTGACGCCGGTACGCAGGCCAGGATCAAGCCCGATACAGCGGCGCGCTCCTGCCGGTGCGGCCAGCAGTAGATCATGCAGATTACGCGCAAAGACCCTGATTGCCTCCTCTTCTGCCTCTTCCCGCAATCGACTCTTCAGATCAAGATCGAGACGGGTGAAGATCTTCACCCGCCAAGCCCAACGCACCGTATCCAGCAACCAACAATCCGCTGGACGGCCTTGATCACTGATATTGAAGCGGCGGGCAATGCGCTGTTCACTGGGGGTACGTTGCCCTGTTGGCGTATCTTCATCAATCAGCAGATCGAGGGTCAAGAAACCTTCACGACGCCCCCGCAGCAGGGCCAGGGTGCGGTGTGACGGAATGGAGCGAATCGCTTCACGGTGCTCAAAATAGTCGGCAAACTTAGCCCCCTCACTCTCTTTACCTGCCACCATGCAGGCCGCCAGCGTGCCGTGGTTCCACAGGTTGTCACGCAGCTCACCCACCAGAGCTGGCTGCTCGGCAAACTGCTCCATCAAAATCTGCCGGGCACCATCAAGTGCCGCCTTGGTGTCGGCAATCCCTTTGTCGCTATCGATATAGTCCGCTGCCAACTGCTCTGGGTTCTGCGTTGGATCACTCAGCAGCCCTTGTGCCAACGGCTCCAATCCCGCTTCTCGGGCAATCTGTGCTTTGGTGCGACGCTTCTGTTTGTAGGGCAGATAGAGATCCTCCAACCGGGTCTTGGTATCGGCGCTGAGAATCTCCTGTTTCAGTGATGGGGTGAGCTTGCCCTGCTCCTCAATACTCTTCAGTACCGTACTACGTCGTTCATCCAGCGCTCGCAGATAGGTCAGGCGCAGTTCGAGGGTGCGCAGCTGCGTATCATCTAATCCCCCCGTCACCTCTTTTCGATAGCGGGAGATAAAGGGCACTGTCGAGCCCTCATCTAACAGTGTCACGGCGGCGGTCACCTGTTGACAGTTGACAGAGAGCTCTTCGGCAATACGTTGATTGATGGTGATCATATGAAAATAGTGCGGCTACGGGGAAACGACGCATTCTAGCTTAACAGACCATTTAAACCACACATTAACCACAAAAGTCTTGTCTGCATAAAAGCGGCCAACTCCTCTCAAAAAACATGCCGTTTTTAGGTAAAAACTGTTCTATTGATTCACCTCAACCACCGCACTAAATCCAATTGTGGCATCTCAAAGAGAGGCGGAGAATAGCTTCGGAAGAGTCTCTCTTCCACAACCGATAGACAACAGAGGAGATAGATTTAATGTTTGGTGAGAAACATGACTTGGTCCATGAATTGCCTGAATACCGTGAGCAGATCCATCATCTAAAAAGCAGTGACGCACACTTTGCAAAACTGTTTGATGAGTACCATCAGGTCGAGCGTGAGGTGCGGCGCATTGAAGGGGGAGCGGAGGTCTCTTCCGATCTCTATCTTGAGGGGCGAAAGAAGAAGAGGCTTCATCTAAAAGATCAGCTGCACGGCATGCTGCAAGCGTAGAGGCGATTCACTAAGTCTGGGGCGGTGAAGCGTTCACCGCTCCACGACTTTCGGGGCGGTTCAATAATGGCAAGCAGACTCAGCACCATTTATTAATCCAAATTGAGGTAAACCACCGGCTCTGCCATCCCAGCGTGGATGGCACCTGCCTCATGGCAAATTCCAATAAGAATAAACCACAGAGAAAAATGAGAATTAATCAAATTGGGTTCTCTGTGGTTATATCTCTTTATCAGCCCGTTAACATTAGATGAGCACCATGAGGTCGAATGTGAAGTGTGGCGTATTGAAGGACGGGCAGAGGTCTCTTGCACGCTCTTCTACACTTGATAGATCATTTTATTTACATGGTGACAAAGACATTCAGGGTCTGCGCTACGTCATAGGTCGCACCTGAACCACCATACCGAGCCACATCACCTGAGGTCGCATTGCCATCATCCAGCTCATCATCCAGACGCTGTGCCACTTCACCCGGTATACCCTGCATCAGGATCTTTAACTCATTTCTGCCATTGGCCCAGTTGCCTGTAGAGATGGAACTGACCACCCCACCATAAGCATGTACCCGGCGTGCGGTCGCATCGGTAGCACTGGCATCACCACCAATCAGGCCAGCCAGGATCAGATGTTGCCAAACAACACAGGCCTCTTCATTCGCTGCATCACAATATCCACCTGCAACAGCGCCATTACCATTGCCATTTCGAATAGTCACACCGGCAGGCGCCGTCATTTTAGTTGAGGCTAACGCATAATCCCCCGGCAGTGCCCGGTAGCGATCCTGAAAGGAGTAGACAGCCGCCCGATAGGAGTCAATCTGCTGTTTGAAATTTTTGTACTTGGTATTTTCAACCATCTGCTGGCCCTTCAATACACCACCGAGCAGCAGCCCGATAATAACCAGTACAATTGCAATTTCGACCAGTGTAAAACCGGCATTTTTACGTCTTGAATTCATCTTGTTGACCTCCAATTTGGTCGGTTTTCCTTAACAAGGGCTCCTGGTTATTTTTATTCAGTTCAAAACATGTTTTCGGATCAAACTGAGCCTGTTGGCCAGAAGTATTTAATTCATAATCTCTTAAACTATCGACGCATAAAGCAGTCGACTTTAATAATCACGGGAATTAAATTCGCAGATATCGGACATCAAGCAAAATAACGCACAAAGCCGACCATTGTCGGCTAGTTAGCGACAATCTAGTGACTTATCGACACTTTGAAAGGAGATGACGGGTGATGTGTTATGGCCATTTTCCAGCGGCGACCATACGATTCAGAAGTCTGTTTTTTGATAGCCAGATCAAGTGATCATCAAAGTTTGCATCCGGTACATCCTGTACATAGATCGTATTGGGATTGCCTGGGTTTTCGCAGGTCGGATTGTTGTCCGCACCGTTCGCATTATTCTCACCATTTGGCAGGCCATCATTGCCACAAGAGAAGAGAATCACCACCGGACCACCTGGATCAGCCGGCGTTAACGCGGCACCGGCTCGATCAACGATACTGAAACTGCTGATGGTCACCGCAGGATCCAGTATGGGCGCTGTGGTGAAACCGGCATCCACCCGGTAGCGAATCGGGTGTTTCCAGGCATCCTCTCTACCGGCCCCCAGGGTCAACCAAGGGACAGTACCTTCATTACTGCAGTTGGCACCCACATCCTCAACACCATCACCATTCGTATCGGCGCAGGGTAACCGTTGGTTAGAGACGGCATACCCCATCAATGCATCAACAACTTTGCTCAACTCGTTGCGGCTCTCTTTGTACCGTTCACCCTCTATTTTTGTGGAGAGTGGCGTCAACAGCCCCCCCAGAAGTAGCCCGATAACGAGCAGCACAATGGCCATCTCAATCAACGTAAAACCACACTCTCTGCTTCTGATTGGTATCATTTAGCTGCTCCCTTCTTCAAAGAATCTGGTCGATAGTGATGCCCTGAAGAGGTGGCTAGTTGCGAGAAAAGCGCCATCTTAAGGCCCCACCCGGGCATCAACCTGTGCCAACAGTTCCGCAACGGTGATATAGACCAGACGGTCATTAAAACGGTTGCTGGCATCATTTGGATTGCCTGCAATATAGGTTCGATCGTTTGGATTGGCGTTATCGACCACCATACTGCCCGGTGGCGACGTGGTGTAACGCTCCAAATAGTTAGCCGTAGCGATCAAACCGGCCCGATTCTGACCCTGTAGCGCCACCGCCGGTGAAAAGATGACCACAGCCACGGTATCACTGAGGGTACTGCCATCGGGACTCATCACCTGAAGCCAGTTGGCGGTCTCATTTCGAAGTTTGTCATCAATATTGGGGTAGATATCATTTTCCACATCATAGACAAGATTGGGACTGACCACATACCAGAGCCGCTCACTGGCGCTATCCAGCGGCAACACCCCCAGCCCTTGAGTACCGCTGCAACCGGTTACTCCATTGTAACGGGGCAGCTGGCCGATCAGGTCACTCGCTGTCACACTGCTACCGATGGCGGGACAGTTGCTCACACCGTCACCATCCCGATCTGGAAAAGGCATTAACCCAGGATGGTCTGGCACCAACCGGGAGACAGACCAGCCCATCAGTGATGATTTCGCCTCGGCCAGCACCATCATGGTCTGCTGATCACGCTTTAGAAAGTGATTGAATTTGCCCAACTTGGAGACCAGCATACTGGCCGCGCCCAATATCACAATGGTCAACATCACCAACAGTACCGCTCCCTCCTGCCGTTTTTTGCTGGTGGTCAACCCCATCAGGGCAGCTCCATCATCACGGCATCAAGAGTCTCCTTCATCAGAGCAGAGGGCTGTTCAGACGGCACCTGCGGCGCACGTCTCTTGACACGGTAACGCTCGATGATCTGCTGACTGGCAGGATCCCACGCCTGTCCCGGCTTTAACACCACGTTGCGCTGCTCTTCATTGAGCCTAAGTTTGACCCGGCTTTTCCGATCTGCGCGACTGCGCAGCTTCAGCTCATCGGTACCGCTCTGTTGATCAATCCGCTCTCCATTGACCCAAACCGTTGTCCGTCCATCACTGCGTTGAACCAGGCCATTGAGATAGAACGGTTCACTGCTCGGCAGTAACACCTCGCCAACCATACCAGCCCCCACATCAAGCCGTGTTTTCGACTGTTCCAGACCACTGCGCAACCGGTCAAGCACCTGCCGATCTGCAGGCGTACTGAAGAGACGACCCATCTCATCATCTGCACTAACGCTGGAGACGATAAGCAGAGCCACTAGCAGCCAACTCATCTGTCGCAATAACCCGCTCATGGCCCCGTTTCCATGGCAGCCATCTGATGACCGGAGTCGATGGTGAACCAGAGCAGATCACATCTAACATTTAGATTGTGTTGATCAGCTGTATAGACACGCTCTCCGCTAACAGGGTTGATCGAACAGCTATCGACGGTGAATAGGGCGGGTATCTGTCGCTCCAGTTCGGCGACCAGACGAAGCAGGTCGATCTCATGCAGCAACCCAACATCAAGTTTCATTCGACTGGAATAGACCACCAATTGACTGCCCGCATCCATGATGCCTTTATCAAAACGTTGCTGAGGAGAGAATTGAAACTGCATACGAGGAACCTGAAGCGCCTGCACACTGGCCCTTAGCGTATCAACCCAATTGAGGCGATCCTCCTTACCAACCATACCCATCTGTACCAACCGACGGTAGGGCACGAGATAGTCGTTGATCAGATGTTTATCCCGGCGCGCTTTCTGGTATTTCGAGGTCAATGAATAGAGGTTTCTCTGCGTCTCCTCCCGCTGCTCTTCAGCCTCCGTCAGATAGTTAAAACTGAACAGCAGCAGTGATAGGCCCAGCACTAGGGAGATGGCTGTGGTGGCCACAGCTGATCTCAGATAGACCCAATCAAAATCAAACCGCATCTTGAGCCACCCGAACTACTGCCCTGATCTCAAAGGTGCCCTTTGGGCTCTTTTTCTCTCTTAGATACCCTCCAGAGAGATCAGATGAAGAATCAACATCCAGTGGCATCTTCGCGGAAGAGACTTCGACAAAAAAGTGTGTCTGGCGCAAGCTACGAATGAATGCCTCCACTAGTTTAAAATTAGCCCGATAATCGACACCCACGGGTTCAATACGCCCTTTCAGGGTTGCTATCTGGTAGAACGCCACTGGCCCCTTCTCCTCAACCATCTGGCTCTCACTCATCATGTCAGCATCCATCATCCCACTATCCAACCTATCAGCGGCCATCGAATCCATCGTCTCTTCTTGTTCCCCTCCTGGCTTGTCCGATGCTTGCCACTCAATCCCTTCAAGCTGGATACGAGGATGGCTATCAAGCCCTTTGCTGAATGCCGTCAACAAACCTCTTGGCGTAAAACGGCTCTTTTTCAACTTGGCGTAGGCGGTGACGGCCGACCGCATATCGACCGGTTCTATCGACACATCAGGCAACGCAGCTAAGGCCTGCTGATAATCATGTTCCAACTGCCTGACCTCACCTGCAAGCTGACCCTGATCGGCATGCAGGTTCTCCACATGGTGTAGGTTGTTCAGACTGACTCCGGTACTGATGATTGCGAATAGCAAGCTGGCCAACACCATGCCTTTACGCAACTGGCGCATCCGATAGTAACGTTGGTCAATGGGGCGGGCGTAGTTGATGGATGAGAGACGCTCATGCAGAAGATGCAGAAAGAGCTCTTGACTCTGTTCAGCCTCCATCTCACCCTGCAGCCCCAGCTGCTCGGTGGCATAGTTGATAGCGATAAAGTGATAACAGATATTGGCACTATCGGGGCAACCTTGCCGCAGGCGCTCAATATTTTCACCATTGGTCAGAATATAGACACTGAGCTGGGCATCATGCGGCAGCAGCTGCATTCTGTTCAGATAGCGTTGATTTTTCTTCACCTCACGTAGCAGGGTTACAATCTGTTCATCATGATTGTGGAAGTTCATCGGCGTCAGGCGGCTCACCTTCAGGTCAAAACCGTTGAAGAAGCTCTGCCGTAGCAATGAACCCAACTGCTCTGTGATCAACAGGCTGTGTTCAGATTTGAGGTGAAGCTGCTTCAGCAGCCGTCGACTGATCATCGGCAGGGAGTAGATGCCGATCAGTGGCACCTTATGCGCGGCCAGATTGTCGAGCCAAAAGTTGAGATTATCCGGGTTGGTCAACGCGGCAAACAGCACCCTGTCATCACGCCGAGTGCCCTTCTGTTGCCCCCTCTTCACCCTGCCTTGGGCGTGAGAGGCGCGGAACGGGGTTGCACGAAACTGTTGACGCAGTTTACGCGCCATTAAGGTCTTCCGGTCACGCGGGTTGAGGTGGGGAATAGTGTCGTTGCGGTACTCCTCTTCGATCAGGTCGGTATAGATACAACTGAGAAGCTCTTTGCCATCAGTGAGATACTCGTCGAGTGCTTGCAAGCATTCAGGCCCACCCGGAAAACGGGCATCCTGATACCAGGCGCTACCATCTAACCGGTAGACGATCATTTCGTAAGGGGTCACATAGAAGATGCGTTGAATAGACATATCAACCCGAAATCTCACCGATGATGTCGTAGATCGGCCCCAATACCGACAGCATCACCCAACCCAATAGTAGACCAAGCACCACTGTCATCACCGGTTCGATCAGACTCTGTAACTTGTCGATCGACTCCTGTACATCCCGGTTATAGAAGTAGCTGATGGTGGCCAGCGCCTCATCCAGGCTGCCGGTATTCTCACCCACCTTAAACATGCGCAGCACCAACGGCGGAAACATATTGACCTGTTCAAAGCCTTCACTGATGGTCTTACCGTCGGCAATCTGCTGGCCTACGTCATGAATGGCCGCTGAAATCACCCGATTA
The DNA here is from genome assembly GCA_021647945.1 of Candidatus Polarisedimenticolaceae bacterium. Lineage (GTDB taxonomy): Bacteria > Pseudomonadota > Gammaproteobacteria > Chromatiales > Chromatiaceae > JAKITT01. Next base: position 11,958 of record JAKITT010000050.1, on the reverse strand, counting down.
CCGGCAATACTCTCACTGATTTTCATGCAGTCGAGCACGGTAACGCCAGAGGAGTAGAGCAGTGCAAAGTAGTTGGCGAAGCGGGTCAGGATGATTTTGTGCAGGATTGGCCCGACTATCCACGTATTTAACAGCAGCTTATCGAGCAGATAGCGCACCCTGGGATAAACGCTGGCCAGATAGTAGACGGTCACCCAACCGACCACCGGCAGACCCACCAATAGATACCAATAGTTGATAACGACATCTGAGGTCATGATCAATAACTGGGTATGGAACGGGATCTCTTTACCGGCATTTTCAATAAACGAGACCATCTGCGGCACCAGATAGATCATCAGAAAGAAGGTCACCCCAACCACAACACACGTGACGAATGCGGGGTACATCAGAATCTTTTTGGTCTGCGCGGCCAGCTCATCCTGCCACTTGAGGGTCTCGGTCATATCATGCAGCACCGTCGGCAACTTGCCACTCTGCTCCCCCGCTTTAACCAGATTGACAAAGATCTCATCAAATACCGTGGGAAACTGATTCAAGGCTTCGGAAAAGGTCTGCCCACCCTCAATAGAGGAGATGATGACTGAGACAATCTCCTTGAAGCGGGGATTGTCCAAACTGTCGCGCAGATCACCCAGCGCTTCAAGGATAGGGACACCAGAACGGATCATCTGCTCCATGTGGATACAGAAATTGATCAGCTCACGACGGCCGATCTTACGGCCGCTGATAAAACCACCACCACTGATCACCTCTTTGCTGTTGATCAGTTCAAGATCCATCTGTTCAAGTCGTGACTCAAGATCAGCCGAGTTGACCGCCACCAGACGACCTCGCACCATCTTGCCGTCCAGATCGATCCCTTTGTATTTAAAAATTGCCATGTTAGCTCTGAATATCTCTCTAACCAACGACCCGGTCTGTCAGATCAATTACACGCGACACCTCATCAAGGCTGGTCTTGCCCATCAGTACATTGCGTACTCCATCATCGGCCAGGGTCTGAAAACCGGAGGATTGTGACATCTCCAGCAGTTCACTCATCAGCGCACGGCGTGAGATCAGTTCATCCATCTTACGGTCCATGCGCAACACTTCCATAAGCGCCATACGCCCTTTGTAACCCTGATTGTTGCACTTACCACACCCCTGGGCGTGATAGATCGTCACTGGTGGCTCTTCGGCTTCGATGCCCATCAGCGTGCGCTCCAGCTCAGCCGCCTCAACCGCCTGTTTGCAGTCTGGGCAGAGTCGGCGAATCAGTCGTTGTGCAACGACACCGATGATATTACCGGCCATGATGTCCGGTTTAATGCCGATATCGAGCAGACGCGGCACGGCGCCCAGAGCCGAGTTGGTATGCAGCGTGGTGTAGACCTGATGTCCCGTCATCGCTGCCCGGAAGGCCATCTCGGCAGTATCCTCATCACGCACCTCACCGACCAGAATAATGTCGGGGTCCTGGCGCATCATCGAGCGGATGCCGTTGGCAAAATCGAGCTTCACCGCCTCATTGACGGCACTCTGACGGATCATCGCCATCGGATACTCAACCGGATCTTCCAGGGTCATGATGTTGACCGACTCATCATTCAGGTAGTTGAGCATCGAGTAGAGGGTGGTGGTTTTACCGCTACCGGTCGGCCCGGTGACCAGGATAATGCCCTCAGGCCGCGCCATCATCAGTTTCAGTAGCGCATGGTTCTCCTCGGTCATGTCGAGCTGATCCAACGGCACGATGCCCTTCTCACGATCCAACACACGCAGCACGATATTCTCGCCGTGAATGGTCGGCTGGGCGGCCACGCGAAAATCGATTGCACGCCCGGTCAGGGTGAGTGAGATACGACCATCCTGCGGTGCACGGGTCTCGGCAATATCCATATCCGACATCACCTTGAGTCGCACCAGGATGCCCGACCAATATTTTTTATGCAGCGTCTGTATCTGACGCAAAACCCCGTCGATACGATAGCGGATGCGCAGAAAGCTCTCCTCTGGTTCAAAATGGATATCAGAGGCACCCAGTTTCACCGCATCGGCCAGCAGCACGTCAACCAACCGCACCAACGGCTGACTGTACTCATCACTCCCCTCTTGCAGAGAGTGGACATCGATCTCTCCCGTATCAAGCTCATGCAGAATGCCTTCAATAGAGAGTTCAAAACCGTAGAACTGATCGATCGCTTCGACGATCTCCGCCTCACCTGTCAGCAGCGGTTTGATCTCAAGATCACCGCCCAACAGTGCGGCGGTCTGATCCAATGCGACAATATTGAAGGTATCGGCCATCGCGACCGTGAGGATCTTCTCCTCGTTGTCATAGGTGATCGGCAGAATGTTGTAACGACGGGCGATCTCATCTGGCACCAGTGCAATCGCCTCAGGATCAGGCACCACCTTACTGAGGTCAACACTCTCCTGATCGAGCTGGCTGCTCAGCACATCGCGCATCATCGATTCACTGACGAAACCAAGCTGTATCAGAATTTTACCCACCGGCTTGTTCTGCTTCTTCTGCTCGATCAGTGCGATACGCAGCTGATCCTGACTGATCAGCCCCTTCTCAATCAGCAGATCACCAATTCTTACCGGTTTCTTCTCACCGCTCATTGGACTGCTCCACTGGCGGCGAGCTGTGTTATGCGCTGTTTCAGTCGTTCAAAATCAAAACCAAAAAGCCGCCCTGGAGCCTGTTCCAACGCACGCCGGTAATAGACTAACGCCATCTTACGTTGACCGAGATGATCGAGGCTGACGGCCAGATTGAAGATATAGTCAGGATTTTGTGGCTCGTTATGAAAGGCCTCAAAAAAAGCCTGTTGCGCCTCTGCCCAACGTGACTGAGTCGCATACTGGCTGCCCAGAGCAAAGTGCAGATGGGCGGCGTTGGGCTCCTGCTCCAGCAGCAGTTTTAGCTGGCTCTCACCCTGTACGGCACGGCTCTGCAATGAGAGCATTCCAGCAATGGCATGACTATCTTTTGGGTTCATCTGCAGGATCTGCTGATAGTAGCGATGCGCCCGCTGCATGTCACCCTGCTGCTGGTTGACCACGGCCAAACCCAACAGTGCATCGCGACTCTTTGGGGCGCGCTGCAGCGCACGCTGGTAGTGCTCTCTAGCCAGCGGAATTTCATCACGCTGATAGGCGGCATAGCCTCTCTCTAACAATGTTTGAAGCGAATCTTTCTGTATCGTACGGCGCACCTGAACCGGCACTTTTGGTGTTTTTTCTGGTGTAGCCAGCCGCTGTTTTAGTGGTGGCTTCACGGCAGCCACGGGAGGCTGCTTCAGCAGCTCCACCCTGGATTGTTGCTGTTCAACTTTTTCAGCCCTGGCCACTTCAGGTTTGACCGGCGTAGCGGGCTGTTGTGGCTCTGTAGTAGCGGGAGCAGCAGTCACTTCAACCATCATGCCATCAGCATCCATCACAGCCGAATCCTGCATCATGGCAGACGGCACCAGCAGGTCACTCAAATTGCTCTCCAGCTCTACCTCAAAATAGAGGTAGAGAGCCGCAGCCCCAAGCAACAGGGTGCCCAGCAGAATAGTGAGAAACAGGGGGCGGTGACTCTTGCGTTTAACAACCGGGCTATGTCGCCTTGCATGGGTGCGTGGCGGTTCGATTCGGGGCCGCTGTTTTACTGGAGGTCTCTCCGCAGCGGGTGACGGCTCAATCGGCTCAAGTTCGGGTACAACAGGGTTTAGCGGTTGCTCAAGGTTTGTTTCCTGATCCAACGATTCCGTTGCAGCCTGCTCTGTTTCGAGAGGCTCGTCCGGGCCATCCAGATCCAAACTCAGTTCAGTCTCAACCGTTTCTTCCTCTGTGGCCAGTTGATCTATCTGCTGCAGTGCTTCATCGGCTAGCGATAGCTCTGACTCAGCCGGAGTTTCGATCTCCAGCGTCAGGACCTCTTCCAACACCCGTTTGGGGCGCTCAGACCGCTGCTTTAAAGCGGGCTCTTGTTCAACCAAAGAAGATGCCTTCTCATCACCATCCTGCTTGGCGTGTTCGGCCTTCCTCAATGCATCCATCAGCAGACTCATGATCTACTCATCCATTTTGATTAAATTTAGCGAGGGAGCCCCACGCTCGGCAGACCAGCTATCTGCATCCGGCAGATAAGCCCTATAGGCTTCCAGATCAACACCCAAACCACCACTCTTGACCACAGTGGGTCGCAGAAAGATGACCAGTTCGGTCTTGGTAAACTCTTCATCACGATAACTGAACAGATCGCCAACAATCGGCAGCGAGGAGAGAATAGGTACACCCGATCTATTTTTCTTCACCTTATTCTGCATCAGACCGCCCATCACCACCATCTGCCCATCACTCACCTGTAGCAGTGACTCCAACTCACGGACCTGAATCTCTGGAATCAGGTTATCAACACCGACCCCAGCGAGTGCAGCCGCTGGATCTTTAACAAACCCGGTAATGCGGGAGATGGTTGGGCGGATATTCAGTGTGACGATGCCCTGTTCAGTAATCTGAGGGGTCACATTCAGCATCATACCGACAGGAACGGTATGTATCTGGCTGGTAAAGGTTCGTTTCTCAGGTGAGTTATCGGTGGCATTTGCAATCTCCATATCAACCGTGAAGTAGACCTTCTCATCCACCACCTTGAGTAGTGCAGTCTGGTTATTCAGGGCCATGATTTTCGGACTGGAGAGCACTTTCACATCACCAAAACTCTCCAGCATGCGCAGGGTAGCCGACATATTTCCACGGCTGGATGAGTCGCTATAACCCAGTGAGAAGAAGGGTGCCGTGGTGAGGTTGGTACCGGTCAATGAGGAGATCACATCAAAACCGTCACCTGCGGTCAGGCTCTCCCAGTTGATACCCGCCTGATAGCGGTCACTCAGTTCCACTTCAACGATAGTCATCTCTATCAGCACTTGGCGCAGTGCACTCGCCATGATCTGGTCAAGAAAATGTTGTATCTGTTGGTGATCCACATGAGAAGCGCGAACTGAGATCACCCCACCTGCGGGGTTGGCGATCACGGAGGCTGTCACCTTCTTCTTCTCCCCATCGCGGCTCTCTTTCGACCCGTCTCCCTCGGTGCTCGTAGAACCTCCCCGATCACCTTCAGAGGTATCCTCGGTAATATCTAAAATCTGTTTCAGGTTAGTCTCAATCAACTGCCAAAAATGGTTGCGTGACTCACTTTTAACCGTGGTGGTTGAGATATTGCCAAAATCATTCGAACCCGAGCCGCCGACAGAGCCACCGGCCGTCGCTATTCTGGTCGCCACACCCACTTCACTGATACTTTCACGCGACAGATTGACATAATTGATGGTGTAGTTGCGCCAGTAGGGGATATCCGGGCTGATGACCAGATTGGAGCCATCCAGCTGATAACGCAGATCGACCTGTTTGGCAATACGGTCCATAATCTGAGGCAGTGTCTGATCCACCGCATTCAGGGTGACGGTGCCTTCAATATCGGGATGAATATCGACATTGAGTCGGTTGTCACGCACCAGTTCAAACAGCAACTCTTTGATCGAGACCTCACTGGCCACCACCGTGTAGGTCTCAAGGGGTGCCGTCGCCTGCGGAGGCGGCAGCATAGGCACACTGTTGACCGCCTTGGGTATCGCCATCTTCTCAACCTGGACAATTTCATCACCCGCCAAATGTGCTTCAGAGAGAGAGGGCGGATTGGAGGCAGCACAGGCATAGAGTAGTAGCGTGCTGGTCGGCATAAGAAGCCATTTCCATTGAATAGTCATCATCATTATCTTCAGTAATCGTCCATCAGCATGGCAATCGCAGGCTGGAGAAAGATCGATTCGGCCTGAATCTGGCGGAGGTTACGTAGGTAGGGACGGTAGCGAGCCAATCCAGATGGCAACTGTTTCAAAACCGCTTCAGCTGCGGAATAGCTCGCATACTCGCCATATAGAACACCCAACATCTCTTGACCACGCACGTTAACCCTGTGGACATAGAGCTGATCGATCCACTGTTGACTGCTCTGCTGTTGTAAAAATCTCACGACCCGACGTTCACCTGCAGCTTCAGCCAACATGAGTTGAATACTAAAATGTTTAGGGTTTGCCCCCGGCAGCCAACGGCGAGTGATATCAATCCGGTTCTGTAACAGATCATCTTTTACCGTCTGGGCAACCGAGATATCCTCAGCGCCCAATGCAACTTCAACAGTGGATGCCACCTGTTGGGGAACAGGCGGTATCATCACTGCCACCGGTTTGTCGAAATCTGCAACTGACACGGGGGAAAACGATTGACCGTTCATCAAAGCAAGGCCAACAGCAACAGTGAGTGCCCCCGCCGCGACTGCAGACAGCAGCGCTGGACGCCAGATCGCTGACGTTGTCACAAATTCACTATCCTCAATAGCCGCGCTCACGTGCTGCGCTGTCACGATGTGACTCTCATCAGTGTATGCGGCCAGCATCGACTTATCGGCCAGGATATTAATCCGACGCATCAACCCCTTTGAGGCGCGTGTGAGTTTACGAATAGCAGCTGGTTGATAGATATTGGGTCCCCGGTAACCCGCTATCTCCAGACGGAACATCAGGTATTCAGAGATATCCTGAGAGCCCAGCGGCTTCAGGTAGAAGCTATTGGTGATGCGCTCTTTGATCTGTCTGACATGCGGCGCTGAGAGCCCCACATCCAACTCAGGCTGACCAAACAGCACCACCTGCAGCAACTTGTGGTGGCGGGTCTCCAGGTTACTCAGTAGGCGGATCTCCTCCAAGGTCTCCAGCGGCATACCCTGCGCCTCTTCAACGAAGAGTGCCACTTGGTAGTTCTCGGCATGTTTTTTAAGCAGATAGGCCTCAAGTGCCTTCATCACTTTCAGGCGACTAGGCTCGTTCGCTTCAGGTAGATCAAGCTCAAGCGCAATAGCATGCAGAATATTTTCAGGCGTCAGGCTGGGATTGGCGAGGTAGATGATCTCTATCCGCGCAGGCAGCTTTGTCTCCAACATGCGGCATAACATTGTCTTACCACTACCGACCTCACCAACCACCTTGGTGATCGCATCACCACTCCGAATGGCATAGGCCGCCGCATCAAGAATTGCCCCCCGTTCCCCCCCGGCATAGAACACTCGGGTGTCTGGCGTGATCCTGTATGGAGGAAACTCCAAGCCAAAATAGTCGTAGTACATCTCATTGTCCCTAAACAAAACAGCTATCTAACAAAGCAAAAAACAGTCCATATCTAAGTCATATAACGACAAAGGAATTTATTTCTTCAATGTTCTTGGCAGTTTGTGAAAAAGGGGGAGTGAATAATGGCATCACGGCTAGCAATGGCGCATAACCAAATCCGCCACGGCATTGGTGACATTGGATACCACGGTAAGTGTGATTTCTGTCCCATAAAGAGCCAGAAGTTCTGCCTGAATATCTCGTGTACTCAGTCCACGAGCATATAGCGCGATAATTTTGTCATCCAAACCACTGACACGCCGTTGGCGCTTGGTGATCAGTTGAGGTAAACCATCGGCTCTGCCGTCCCAACGTGTATGGCGCCTGCCTCATGGCATATTCTAATAATGAATAAACCACAGAGGGCACAGAGAAAAAGAGGGGATTAATCGCTATGGGTTTAATTTACCGCTGCTCGCCTAAAGCGCCTACTGTTGGTGCAGAAAAACATTTCTGCAGGTGCGGCTTCAGCCGCATATGTTTGCCTTACAGGAATTGTTCCCAACAATTCCACTGCATTTGCCCCATCCATGGAGGTCAAGGCGAACCTACAAATCGAACACCCCGTCCACTTGCAGCGAGGATCTTTACTCATAAAGGGTTCTCTGTGGTTATATCAATTTTCAGTGACTAACCAGACCTGTTCAGCCCCCCTTAGGCGGATTACTATCACGCCCCGGCATTCTCCCGAATAACAATTCCCATTTGCTAAGCTAGACTTTAAGAAAGCCGTTTTATATGGAGGTAAGTCGCCTATGCATCGGTCTAAAACAGAGCAAACAGGCACCCAACTAGAGTATATGCAGCACGCTGAAGAGCTGCTGTGTCACACTTCACGTTACTACGCATACACTGAACAGTTCCTCGCCAACCTCTCTGGCAAAGCCAATTTTTCCATGACGGGTTACCACTGTGACCAACTATCAGAGGAGCAGAGAGTCCTGCTGTCGGCACTTATGATGGCGTCCCCCACGAAACAGAATGGCGTGACCATCACACAGATAGTCTCCGATGTTATCTGCGGTAGAAGAGAGGTTGATAAGCAGCTTAAAGTGCAGTTTGCTGAGCGCATCCCCTCTCACCATTTTCTCCTACACCACTATTTTGGCGGGCATGGCTTCCAGCTCAGCCAGATTAACTCCCCTGTCGGCCCGATCAAAAATCTGGCTCGACGACTACTCATCCCCATTGAGATAGAGAAGCAGCAGGTCAGACTCTCATTTAACCAACTTGGCAAACATCTCGACTCAAGTAACCCAACCATTCGTCAGAATGTTTTAGAGAGTATCCAACGGCTCTATGCGGGTGGTTATCGATTGGTCAATGCGCCAGCGCACCCTATGTGGCATATCGATTTAAGTTGGAATCGTCTCAGAATATCCTTTCAACTGCTGCATTGGCGTATTGCCAACGGGTTCCATTTCAGTGACACACAGCAGGCAGTCACTAATAACTGATCAAGGAAAAACGACATCATTCACAAAGAACCCTGGAGAGACAGAGGCCGGCTTCAAATTTTCCTCTCTATGACCATAGTAGAGTCACCACCAATCCTACGCACTCAGTGCGCCCCTAAATAGCATTTTTCATAGGAAAAAACCCCATAAACAAGGAATTTACACATATTTTACAACACTACATGTAGTACTCACTCTAATTTAATTATTTATTGGCATAGATATTGGATTAATACATCTATCCTATTGAATAAGCATACATTATGGTACATACACCCGCCTTTTTGCGCCCCTTGACACCCCCCATATATCGCCGTAATCTTCCTGCACATAAACACTACATCTAGTGTTTGATCGTTTTTAAATGACTAGGGGAGGCGCAAAGCCTTACCACTGCGCCATTTAACACGGTTGAGGGATGCCAGCCGCTTGCGGTGCGGCCATCATATCTAGACCAGACAGGGCAACAGGATCAACCTAACTATGAAATCTGCGCATCTCAAAGCTGTGCCATCCAACGTATCTGACATCCCTCTACAAGAGGCGTCACTTGATATCTGGAATATAAAGTATCGCCTTAAAACCAAAGAGGGCGATCCTGTCGATCAGAACTTTGATGACAGCTACAGCCGTGTCGCCAAAGCATTGGCTGAAGTTGAAGAGAGTGATGAGCTGCGCAAAGAGTGGGGAGAGAAGTTCATCTGGGCGCTGCGTCACGGCGCAATCCCAGCGGGCCGCATCACCTCCAATGCCGGTGCCAATCAGCACAAACCGGCCACCTCGACCATCAACTGCACCGTCTCTGGCACCATCACCGATTCAATGGATGACATTCTCGGCAAGGTACACGAGGCAGGCCTCACTCTGAAGGCAGGCTGCGGTATCGGTTACGAGTTCTCCACCCTGCGCCCCAAAGGGGCCTATGTCAGCGGTGCAGGGGCCTACACCTCTGGCCCTCTCTCCTTTATGGATATCTACGACAAGATGTGTTTCACCGTCTCATCAGCGGGTGGACGTCGTGGCGCACAAATGGCCACTTTTGATATCGGCCACCCTGATGTGATGGATTTCATCCGCGCCAAACGTGAAGATGGTCGGCTGCGTCAGTTCAACCTATCGCTATTGATCACCGAAGACTTCATGGAAGCGGTCAAACATGACCATAACTGGGATCTCGCCTTCCCGATCACCGAAAAAGAGCGCGAAGAGGATGGCATTGATCTAAGCGATCCTGAGCAGGTGATCTGGCGTGACTGGCCGCAAAAGGACAAATACATCGTCAGCGAAACTGGCAAAGTCGCCTGCAAGATCTACAAGAGCATCCAAGCACGTCGCCTGTGGGATGTGATCATGTCCTCCACCTACGACTACGCTGAGCCAGGTTTCATCCTGATCGACAAGGTGAATGAGAAGAACAACAACTGGTTCTGCGAAGATGTGCGCGCCACCAACCCCTGTGGTGAGCAGCCACTGCCGCCTTATGGTGCCTGTCTACTTGGCTCAATCAATCTGACAAAATTTGTCCGCCAACCTTTCACCACCGACGCCTGGTTTGATTGGGAAGAGTTCGAGAAAGTGGTCAGCATCTTCACCCGCATGCTCGACAACGTAGTGGAGATCAACGGCCTGCCACTACAAGAGCAGCGAGATGAGATCGTCCGCAAACGCCGCCACGGCATGGGTTATCTCGGCCTTGGTTCCGCCATGACCATGTTACAGATGCAGTATGGCGATGCCGATTCACTCAAATTCACCGATAAAGTGACCAAAGAGCTGGCACTGGTCGGTTGGCAGGCAGCATTGGATCTGGCCAAAGAGAAGGGCCCAGCACCGATGATGGATGAAGATTTCACCATCACCACGGCCATGCTGAGCCAGCGCCCCGAGATGGCCGCCGATGGCTGGGAAGTGGGCAACACTATTAAAGGCAGGGTGCTACACGCAAAATATAGTCGTTATATGCAGCAGATCGCCGCCGAGAAGCCCGAACTGGTCGCGGAACTAGCGGAAGTGGGCGCTCGCTTCACCCACCACAGCTCCATCGCCCCCACCGGTACCATCTCCCTCTCACTGGCCAACAACGCCAGTAATGGCATCGAGCCAAGTTTTGCCCACCACTACGCCCGCAACATCATTCGCGAAGGTAAAAAGAGCAAAGAGAAGGTCGATGTCTACAGCTTCGAGATGCTCGCCTACCGCGCGCTGATCAACCCCAATGCGCAGCCCTTCTCCGAGAAGGCTGACGAACGGCTGCCGGAGTACTTCATCTCCGCTGACGATATCAACCCGCAGCAGCATGTCGATGTGCAGGCCGCCGCACAGAAGTGGATCGACTCTTCCATCTCCAAGACCGCCAACGTGCCGACCGACTACCCCTATGAGGAGTTCAAAGATATCTACCTCTACGCCTACGAGCAGGGCCTCAAAGGGTGCACCACATTCCGTTTCAACCCCGAGGTGTTCCAAGGGGTGTTGGTTAAAGAGGAAGACCTCGAAAACACCACCTACAGCTTCACACTGGATGATGGCAGCATCGTCGAAGTGAAAGGCAACGAAGAGATCGAATACGACGGTGAGATGCACACCGCCGCCAACCTATTTGATGCCCTAAAAGAGGGCTACTACGGGAAGTTCTAATACCCTTCAACACGCCCGAAGGGTTGACCCGTCAACTCAACACTAATTTATCACCTTTGAAGAGCAGATCATGGCTATCAAAATTGAACAGAAAATCGTCAGCTACAGCGTTGCTGATAAAAATACCAAGGCCCAACAGCAGGCCGCCAGCGAGCCGGAGAAGAAACCGGAAAGCAACATCGTGCAGATGCACGAGAAGGTGGCACGCCCCGAGATGCTGCTCGGCTCCACCTACAAGATCAAGACCCCACTGACCGAACATGCACTCTATGTCACCATCAATGACATCATACTCAACCAGGGTACTGAGCATGAGCTGCGCCGCCCGTTTGAGGTCTTCATCAACTCCAAGAACATGGATCACTTCCAGTGGATCGTCGCCCTCACACGCATCATCTCCGCCGTCTTCCGCAAGGGTGGCGATGTCACCTTTCTGGTTGATGAACTACAGTCCGTCTTCGACCCCGCGGGTGGTTACTTCAAAAAGGGCGGCAAATATATGCCCTCACTGGTCGCCGAGATTGGTGATGTCATCCATCGTCACCTCGTCTTCATCGGCCTACTCAAAGCCGACGGTCTTGATGAACATCAGCAGAAGCTGATCGAAGAGAAACGTGCCCAATACGATAAAGCCAACAATGCAGCCAACAGCG
>JAKITT010000049.1 GCA_021647945.1 Candidatus Polarisedimenticolaceae bacterium | reverse complement strand
GAAGATCGTATTACAATGAGCCATGGCCTGGTTTTCCTTGTTGGTTCAGCAAGTTATAAGCAAACTCATTGTACCAAAATCAGGGGGGATCAGGCCTCTTTACTTACTAGTTAACGGGACAGCAGTGTCATCAAATGAGAGTAATCGACTATTGGCGATGGCCACTCGATGGGTGTAACGAGAGAGATAAGCCAGCACAGCCTTGGGGCCAGCAAAGGGGCGTTTAGCGTAAACGACCCATTCACATTGGCGCAAGGGTTTGAGCCAAGCGGCAAAGCACTGGCTACCCGTTAGAGCCTGATATTCACCGTAGAAGTGCAGTTGCCCCGCTTGGTAAGCTCTATTGAGCTGTTCAAGAAACAGCCTTCTGAACAGCCGTGAGAGCACACGTACAGAGAGGAAGAAACCGGGCCTGCAACTGATCCAACGCTCACCATCAACCGATAAACCACCGCCCGGTACAATGCCGTGCACATGAGGGTGATGTGTCATAGCTGAACCCCAGGTGTGCAGCACCAGCGTCAACCCTACCCGAGCCCCCAGATGTTTTGGGTCAGCGGCAATTTTCTGTAGCGTCTCAGCTGCCGCCTTAAACAGGATCGTATAAACCACATGCTTATTGTAATAAGCGATATTGCTGATAGGGGCAGGCAAGGTGAAGACCAAGTGGTAGTAATCGACCGGCAACAGATCTGCCTGACGGGCCTCCAGCCAGCGTTGGGCCGCACTGGCCTGACACTTGGGACAGTGTCGGTTGCGACAGGAGTTGTAGGCCACCTGCCGATGATCACAAGCCTGACAATGCAGCACATGTCCACCCAGTTGCGCACTACGACAACACTCAATGGCTGACATCACCTTGAGCTGTCCCAGGCTGAGATGACCCACCTGTGATTGGCGCCAGTGCGGCCCTTGAGCGCGGAAGATATCCGCAACCTCCAGACCGGGACGAGACACGGCCTTAGCTCGGTGGACTTAGTCTATCCAGTGGACTGACCACCTCATGCAGTAGGTTTGTCGCCACTTGGGTATAGCGACAGGTGGTCTGAATCTTACTATGGCCAAGCAACACCTGGATGACACGGATATCGACCTTCTGCTCTAACAGATGGGTGGCGTAACTGTGTCTCAGACTGTGCATGGTGACACGTTTATCAAGCTCAGCAGTGGCAGCAATTGCCAGGCAGGCACGACTGAGTTGACGGCTACTCATCGGGTTAACGGGGTTCTGACCAGGAAACAACCAACCACCCTCCAGCAGCTTGCCCTGTGCACGCCCCTCACTCCACCAGGCACGTAGCGTCTCAAGTAGAACAGGAGAGAGCATGGCATAACGATCTTTGCGGCCCTTGCCCTGTTCAACACGCAGAGTCATACGCTTGCTATCGATATCACCTACCTTAAGTGACACCACCTCACTGATCCGCAGACCCGCACCATAGGCAATGGAGAGCGCCGCTTTATACTTGAGATTGCCAGCCGCCGCTATTAAACGTGTGACCTCTTCCTGGCTTAACACCACGGGTAACTTACGAGGGACAGGAACCGTGCTCATCTTCCTTAAAACATCCCAACGATCTAAAGTGATTTCAAAGAAAAACTTGAGCCCCGTAATGGTGGCATTCACAGTGATGCTAGAGACACCACTATTAACGAGATGTAACTGGAAACAACGCAGCTCTTCAGCCGTAGCCGTATCCGGTGAGTGATCAAGAAAGAGGGTGAGTTTTTTGACGGCCCGGATATAGCAGCTCTGGGTTTTAGGGCTGAGTTTGCGCATGTTCATATCTTCGATCATGCGTTGGCGTAGCGGAGTAATAGACTGTTGATGCTGTGTCATGGGACTGCTCCTATGCAGAGACAGGGCTGGATGCCCTGTACCTCAAAACATAGGTGACAGGTCGAACTTAATTTAGTGGGCGTGGTTTAAAAACGGCTACTATTACCGCGATAGCGGTTTAGTCCTTGGGCACAAAGCCGACATTGAACAACAAATAATGATCAGCAAACTACGGTCTAAAAACTACAGTTAAACTAACTCTTAAGGAGTGTGCCATGCCAACAAAAAATCGTGTTAGTACCTGACAACAATGATTTAGGGCTTGTCATAACTATCAGACACATGCATGTGATGACCCCGACTCTTCTTGACCTTAGTGACAAAGGGTGAGGTCATCGCGCGCATCAGTGCACTGTAATTTAACTGGAAGCTGATCTCGGTACCTACGGGCAAACAACGACCAGATTCAACAATAAGATGGTCACTACTCGCCCCAAGGATCTCAATTCCAGTAGGCGATTGGAGGCCATTCGGATCGATGTCCTGGTGCCCGATGGCCAGGATCGCCTGGAAGATATTGCCCCGGTTTGTGACCGATGGCATAACACCAAACGCACTCTGGCCAACCTCACCCCATGGCTGTGATGGCTTAAGCTTCGATTCGATTACTTCGGCAATGAGAGTGATGGCATCGGTATACAGGCCATCGATGGCTTGACGGTGCATTGGCTCACACCCTAACAGTATCGATTCACCCAATCGAAGATTGTTTATCCGTCCTGTCTCTGCACCGCTTAGCACCCACTCGAGATTGGCAGAGTTACCGCCAGAAACGATGCTTAGTATGGGGCCGAAGGTCGCGTCAATCGAATTGGCCAGCGCGGACAGCTCAGCCATGTTGTTGGCATCGGGTGAGACACCGCAGCGACACGCAAGGTTAGTTCCAATACCTTTGAGCACTATATTTGGGAGCCGAATAGTCTCACGCACGACGCTCTCCAAGCACCCCGGCATGATGCCTTCACGCAGGTCACCAAGCTCGACCATGAGTACGACCCCGTGTATCCGCTTCACCTTCTGCGCGGCAGATGAGAGCTGACTTATAACATCAAGTTCAGTGTTGAAACTTATGTCAGCTTGCTTCACCACTCTTTCCACCTGACTAAGCATCGGTGAGCGGATCAGTGTCATAGGCGCCGCTACCTGCGCATCCCGCATCACTTCGATATTCTCGATGCGGGAGTCACCCAGTCCAAGCACACCCGCCCGAAGCATTGCTGTGGCTATCGCTGGGCAACCGAGGCTCGCTTTAGTCACTCCCGTGACCGAAATACCTCTCACAACCAAGCGTTCGACCAGTGTCCGAGCGTTGTGGTAGATCTTGTCTAGGTCAATTTCTAACCGCGGCGCACCCACTACGCACAGTCAGCTAGCTTACCTTTAATCGTGGGGAATGCTGCAAAAACCATCTCGACCAGACGCTCAGGGGATCGCGTCAATGCATCTGTGGCGGGAATACCCAATTCGTGCTCATACTGCGTGATCGCCTCACCAACCTGCTCATCTGTCATATTCTCATGGTTGATGGTAAGGCCGATCACCTTGGTCTGTGCAAACGTCTGGATGAGATTAATCTCGGAGGCCGGTGTCGGCATGACCACATCTTTGAAGTCACAAAGATGGCTACGCCCTGGTGCGTGCTGCAACACCACGCCATCTGCACAACTGCCCCGCAGGATAAAAATAGAACTCAAGTAGGCAGGGTGACTCAGCGCACCCTGTCCTTCAATGATAATGACATCAGGCTGCTCGCCTTCGAACGCTTCAACGATGCTGGCTTCCACCTCACCTGAACAGAACTGTGACGGTATAGCATCGAGCGCAATGCCATAGCGGGCACCCTGAATCAGCCCCGTCTGTCCGGTACTTACCAATACCGCTTTTACACCCGAATCATTTAGGGCTTGAGTCAGGATAGTCGCGGTAGTACGTTTGCCAATAGCGCCATCGGTGCCGAGCACTGCAATACGCGGACAGGTAACCTCGGCAATACGACCGCTGAACATCCGCAGATCTTTTTTGGCGCGAGGCTTTCGAACGTCGAGGATTGTAACGTTGTGAGTAATAGATGCCGCAGCAAACACCGGGTCATCATTCAAGAATTCATGGAGACCATTGACGATGTTCATTCCGAGAGCCATAGCCTCAAGTACGAGACCGCGCTCATGTGGTGACAACATACCACTGGAGGGTGCTATGCCGAAAATGAAAGTGTCAGGTATGCCGCCTGCCTGGGCCAGTGCATCCTCAAAGTCACGACAAATGGGAATAGCATTTGGCCTATCGTCAAGCACTGAGCCAGCATCAAGGCCCGCTTTTTCGCTATCGATGACTGAGAGAATTTTGTATTTTTCCGAATGTCGGACAAGCCCGTTAGCTGTCTTGCCATCAGGGGCAGCGAAATTGCCTTCGCAATAAATGATAGCGGTTGTAACAGGATTTGATGAGGTAGAAGGTGAGTCTATGGCAGGTGTGGCGTTGAAGAGTGACTTATCAGCATAAACTGGGGGTGCTTGTTGAGAATAAGGGCGGACCTGTGGCGGTATAGGAGAGATAATAGACATGATAATTGCTCGTGTTGCACTCAGGAGAGGCGACGAGATCGTGCCAGCCAGATTTAGCCAGTTGTCAACAAGAGGTCCCCACTAAGAAGTGGTTAAATAGCCGCATAGGATAACATGGTTCGATGCAGAGAGATTGGAAAGGTAATCGGAGCTGTTAGCCCCACAACCTCAGAAAAGATGCCGGAGGAATTAAATATTAATCAACCTCGGTCTAATCGGTTAGATATCAATAGGATGGTTGATATGCTTACATTGTCATAAGACCTTATCTATAACTGAAAACATATGACCATTTTCGCGACATTTCAGCCATTCACTCTGTAGCAGACCTTCAAAGACTTAAGCTCTAAAGGAAGCAATGGGCACTAAGCACCCATTCAAGCTCACCCCATATCAGACTAATAGCTTCTCCCATTCTCCTTCAACCACAGCTTACAAACCTCATAATCAGGAATAATCTGCCCCACACATTTCCAAAACCTTGGCGAATGGTTGTGTTCCTTCAAATGACATAGTTCGTGGACAACCACATAATCGACAATGTGGTTGGGCGCAATGATGATCATCCAATTGAACTGGATTTCACCATTGCTATGACAGCTTCCCCATCTTGATTTGAAACTCTTCACCTTCACTGCTGTAGGGGACACACCCACTAGAGCAGCATATCGTTTTACCTTCTCTATTAGCTTTTGCTCGGCATGCTTCCGATACCATGCCGTTATTGCCTTCTGGATCTTTTCAGGTGTTAGTTGACCACTACATTAGCTCTTTTTCTGGCAGTGTCACAATCAGCTGGCCATGTTTGAGCTTTACACTCTTGGCATCACCTACCACCACCTTCAGACGGTAGTTTCTACCCAGATAGCCAAATGACTCACCCGAGACATACTCTTTCCTGATTACGTACAAAGCTCAGCTACATGACGTGATTACAATCACGAATAATATCAATAGCTTACAATGCACATGTGGTGACGCTGCCTCTTAAGTGGCGTAAATTAAGGGCATTCAGGTTAAATATCACTAAAGGGGTATCCACTCCATTGGCCTAATATGGCTGTAGGTGCACATTCATGTGCATGTTTGCAGGTTCGGCTGGTCGCATAAATGCGACCCTACACGAGCATAAAGTGTCTGGAGTGGAAAAAGGCCAATGAAGTGGATACCACAGCCAATAAAGTAGCATGCGTATTTGCTGACCTAACATCGTAATATTGGCCTATTACAATGGCTGAGCTTTGTGGGTAATCAGGAAACTTTATGTCTGCTTATGGCTGAGAGCACTTATTCGTTACGTTAGTTTCTGAATGACTTGTTGGAGGTGGAGGAATCTTGCACCGCTATAGTGAGTGGCTGGTGAGTGGCTGGTGAGTGCCTTAAGCGGTTGTTCGCAAGGTATTCACTGTTTTACTGAAATCAACATAAACAGACATTAATCTGCAGACAGAGAGGTATCTCGTTTTGCAGGAAAGTGCAAAATCAATGATAACCTACCCCATTGGTTCTCTGTTAAAAAATGGTGCTATAACGAGTTTCAGCTGTAAATATATGACGAGACGCGGGGAAATTTAAAATGGACTACAGTCTATTTGATTGACAAATCGCTGGTTAGCTATACCCTTTGACATATTATGGCGCGGCTAAGGCGAGGTAACTATTGAATATTGGCCATCATCTGATTATTGAATGCCAGGGTCGGCATGCTCATTTTGATGAGCAGGAGCTGGAGGCGCTGCTTGTCTCTGCAGCTGAAGCGGGTGGTGCCTCTGTGTTACAGGCTCATTTTCATCCTTTTGGTGTAGGGAAGGGCATAACCGGGGTTGTGCTTTTGGCTGAGTCTCATATCACGGTGCATACCTGGCCTGAGCATGATTATGCGGCCTTCGATATTTTTATGTGTGGTGACTGCAAACCTATGCTGGCTGCTGATATCATCACCCTGGCTTGTCCAGATTCTGTGACTACGGTGCAAAGCATTGAACGCGGCCTACCTATCAATGCAGGGAGTCTCTCTGCAAACCCCTCAAATTCTTACCTTCACTCTGGCTCTTTTGATGCTGGATGAGGTGGCGGAACAAAACTCATGATGATCTACGGGAGAGCTATGAGAATTATCTCGATGATGTGCATCCTCTTGCTTGTCCAACTGGGGCTAAGTGGATGTACTTCGGACGAAGAGCTGTGGCAAAAGTCGCTTCAAGCGGGATCGTTTGAAGCTAAGACTGAGCTCAAACGGCTTGTTACCAAAATCAATCAGCAATCTATCCGAAACAGTAAATTGCTGAGCGCTTATGCGGATGTTGTAAAGCGCCAATCTCCGGAGTTGCGAGAGATTGTTGATACATTGGCAACCGATGCAACAGTGAACGGCCCCATTGTTAGAGGGCTGAAAGACCGGCTGGATAGTGCAAATAAGAGTATTCCCGCTGTGGTTAAAGGTGGCGAACAAAAGGTGGTTGCGTTGCAGCAGGAGTTGAATGCCATTCAGGTGGCGGCCGACCCTGTGCTATTTGGCATGATGCTGACTGACCCTATCAATGTGTTGGCTGATATGTCGAAGGGCAAGTTGGCGCGTGTTGAGGCGATGAGTAAAGAGGCGACCCAGCAAGCTAATCAAACCGGCGATTATGGGCCGGGCAGCCAGTTGGTGGGTAACCCCAATTATGGCGGTTGGAAGCAAGATAACCAGGGGCGCTCCTTTTGGGAGTGGTATGGCATGTACGCCATGTTCAGCAACCTGTTTAGGCCACCTATCTACTATGGCGGTTGGGCAGCCAACCGGGGCTATAGCTACTACAGTGATTATGGGCGTAACTACTACACCTCGCCCTCACAGCGGAAAGCCCAAACGACTCAAGCAGCTAAAACAAAGCAGAAGTTCAAAAAAAGCGGCAAGTCTTTCAAGAGCCCGTATGCCAAAACCAGGGCCGGAGCATCGGCTACTGCTAAGCGAAGCTCTGTTAAATCTGCAAACAAATTTTCGAGTAAGGGTAAGCGGAGTAGCTTTAAAACGCCGAGTAAGTTTGCCAAAGGCGGCTCATCTGCTCGTAATTCATATTCACGCACCCGCCGCAGTTTTAGTGGCGGAAAATAATGAGTACCGGAGAAACAAAATGAATGATGATTTTTCACTATGGGCGGTCGGTATCATTTTTATTGATCTATTCATCGCCGTTGGTGCTATCTGTGCGTTGCGTTATCTTCAAGGGCTGCTGGCAGGTGTGGATACAACGACTGAACTGGCGACGCGGGATAACTACGCTTTTGGCATTTCGGTAGCAGGTGGAACGCTGGCTTTGGCTCTGGTTTTAGCGGGTGCAGTGAGCGGGGAGGCATCTGAAGGCATGCTGAGTGAAGCCTGGAATGTGCTTGTTTATGCCGTTGTTGGCATTGTGTTATTGAAGGTGGGGACGATCATTAATGATCAGGTGATCTTTCACCACTTTTCACTCAAACAGCAGGTGCATGAAAATAATATTGCCGCCGGCATTGTGCAGGCTGCCAATCTAATTGCGCTGGGTTTGATCATTAATACGGCCGCCCATTGGGTTGAGTCTGAGTCTTGGATGGGCATATTTTCCGTCATTTTGGTCTTTTTTGTGGCGCAGGTTGTACTGTTGGCAGTCACTCGGTTGCGTGGACGAATCTATGAGAAACGCCACAATGGCGAAGTGCTGCAACACGCGCTTGAGAAGGGTAATAGTGCCTTGGCTATTCGCTATGCAGGGCATCTCATAAGTGCGGCATTTGGAGTTAAAGCGGCCTCTGGCTTGGTTGCTTATCACTCGTATGCTCTAGTTGGGCTGGTCTTCAATTGGTTGTTTGTGGCTTTGGTTATTACGGCGCTTATTAGTGGCCTTGCTGCACTTGCCCGTCGTGCGGTATTGCACAATATCAATGTCATTGAAGAGGTGGATGAGCAGCAGAATATTGGTGTGGCCTGCATTGAGGCTTCGCTCTTTATCGCCGTTGGTTTGATTGTTAGCTCGCTACTTGGGTAGGGAGACTTTGAACAAGTCATGATTGTTTTAGACTGGCTGAAATCGCCCCAATTGGTCCCGAAGATCGCCGCAATAGAGCAACTATTACGGCTCACTTCGAAACAAATTGGAACAATTTCATTTCAGCCTAAATTCAACCAGACTTATTCAGAGTCACCCTAGTTGACTATGGAAGCCACTGCTCCGTCACCCAGGCGGTTATTAGGCCATGATATACAGCTAATCGGCAGTATGCTGATCTTGGCCGGATGCGGGCTGATTTATGAGTATCTATTAGCGCACTATGCAGGGCGTATTCTTGGTGCAGTAGAGAGCACCATCTACGCCATGATCGGCATCATGATTGTGGCGATGGGTATTGGTGCCTTTCTGGCTCGATGGGTTAAATGCCCCTTTACCGGCTTTGCCTGGCTTGAAGTCAGCATCGGTCTATTGGGTGGCTGCTCCATTCTAATAATGGCCGGCATGCTTGCCCTCACATACACCCTGCCGGTGTGGTTGCAGCAGATCTATGGGCTGCACCCTTCGATTACTACAGATGGTGGTGTCATTGCTGCACTGCAAAATATCGCCTTCTATACCCCCTTTGTTGCTGGATTTATATTAGGTGCAATGATCGGGATGGAGATCCCACTGATTGCACGAATACGTGAGCATATCCATGGCAAACACTTGGCTCACAATACCGGCACCATCTATGGCGCTGACTATATTGGTGCGGGCATTGGTGCAGCGATCTGGGTGACGATCTGTCTCAACATTCCGATTATGACGGCGGCAATCGGGACAGCCGCTGTTAACCTCGTTGTTGGTCTCATCTTTCTATGGCGTTATCAATCAGAGATTATTCGGCCTATTCGGCTCTGGATTGCACATACAGGGCTGGCTGTTGTTTTGGTTGTGTTGGCTTTGAATGGTACGGGTTGGGTTCTGCAAATGAACTACACCCTGTTTAAAGATACGCCGATCTATAGCAAGGTGACCCCCTATCAGCACCTCACCGTGACCCGTCGCCATGTGGGGCAGGGTCTGCCAAGCCTGCTGAGTCTCTACATCAATGGGCGGTTACAGTTCTCCAGTAGTGATGAGAATATCTACCACAGCTATCTAACCTATCCTGCGCTGCTCTTATCTGCCCGGCATGACAAAGTGCTGGTGATCGGCGGTGGTGATGGGATGGCGGTGCGGGATATCCTGCGATGGAACCCCAAACATGTAACGCTGATTGATTTAGATGAAGATATGGTCTCTCTCTTCAAGGGAGAAGATCCAGATGCACCAGATGAGGTTGAGCAAGCGTTGTTGAATTTGAACCAGGATGCCTTTAATGATCCAAAGGTCTCAATCATCATCGGTGATGCCTTCATTGAAGTGGAGAAACTGGTCTCAGAAGGGCGTCATTTTGACACCATTATTGTTGATCTTCCTGACCCCAGCCACCCTGATCTGAATAAGCTCTATTCCGACTTCTTTTATGCCCGGCTTAAAGAGCTGCTCTCGGGGGATGGGGCGTTAGTTGTGCAGTCAACATCACCCTATCACGCAAAGAAAGCCTTTGTTTCTATTGGAAAAACAATGCAGGCTGCGGGTTATCTAACCGAGCAATACCATACCAACGTGCCAACCTTTGGAGAGTGGGGCTGGACCATTGGTACCGTCCGGGGCCTGACGCCATCACAACGGATGGCCCAGATTAGTGAGCTGCCAGTAGCCAATCATTGGCTCTCAAAGGCGGCTTTGGAGGCTGCATTTGTATTTGCCCCCTCCTACTTTGACGACACTGAAAATATTGAGATTAATCGTCTTGGCAGCCATCAGGTTTATCAATATCACCACGAGGCTTGGGCAAAACAGAACGGTGTTTTTTTCGCAACCATGCAAAATTAGATTTGACGCATGCCATAATATGACATATCTTTTAAGTCGGCCGCCATATTATGGCAGTCAATACTACACAGGAGCATTGTATGACCATTACGCTTGAAGAGCTGGCGTTTCGTTTAAACGACCATGTTACAGATGAAGGCACCTCTTTTGATGCCTTGCTGATGGACAATGGTGTGCTAGAAGTTGTCTGTTCAAATAATGATGAGTTTCCTCTTCATTTAGCGCTTACGGATACACAACTGTTGGCTGTTACCCCACTGTTTAATATCAGTGAGGTGATACCCAATGAAGTTGATAACCTCAACAAAGTGCTACTGCAACTTGCTCCAGCTGTACCGCTAAGCGCTTTTGGTTTGCAGGATAATACCTACATTCTATTTGGTGCTATAGCCTTGGGTACCAGCTTTGAAATTATTGTTCATGAATTGGAAGTTCAGGCAGAAAACACCATTGATGTTTTAGACGCCATCCAATCTTTACTCGCATAATCTGAGGTTTAATATGAGTATTTTAAAAGATATTTTTACTGCTATACGTGGCGGTGCCAGTGAAGCTGGTGAGGCGATTGTGGATGCCAATGCCATACGTATTCTTGAGCAGGAAGTCCGTGATGCAGAGACGGCCATCGCAAAAGCAAAACAGAGCCTAACCCGTCTAAAAAGCTCTGAAATAAAATTGAAACGTGAAATCAATAGTCTGAACACTGATTATGATGACTATGAAGCCAAAGCGATTGACGCCCTAAATATGGGTGAAGAGGCACTGGCAGAAGAGGTTGCTGGGCGTTTGGAAGAGATCGCCACTGAGCGCGATGAAAAGAGCAGTGAGCACAGCACGCTTGAGAGTGAAGTGCACGGCATCAACAAACTGATTCGGGCACGTGAAAAGATCATTCAGAAAAACAAGCGTGAGCTGGAAAAGGTAAAGACCATTAAGGAAGTACAAAAGGCAACGACAAGTATCTCTGATAATATTGCTGCAACCAGCTCCAGCCAGCATCGGGTTTCAAAAGCGTTGGATCGTGTCAAAGCCAAACAGCAAAACTGGCGAGACAATATGGAAGCCGGTGAGTGGATGGAAGATCAAGAGCAGGGTGATGATCTGGATGCCCGTCTAAAACAGAGTGGTGTTGGTGGCTCTACCGGTTCCAAGAAAAGTTCTATTCTTGAGAAACTCAAAGCAAAGCAGAAAGCGGCGTAATCAAACCTATAAGGCGCCGAAAGGCGCCTTTGTATTTTAGGGAACCTCTGATTAAGTCTGATTAAATTTAGACTGAGATGAAACTGTTTCTATTTGTTTCGAAGTGAGCAGTAATAGTCGCTCTATTGCGGCGATCTTCGGAGCGAATCGAGGCAGTTTCAGCCAGTCTAAAACAATCATGACTTATTCAGGGTTTCCTTAGGTAAGTTGAATGTTTAAAAAATTCTTCAGTGGCGATAAAAGTGAGCCTCGGGTATTAACCGAACCCAGCCAATTACAAGTGGGCGACATTATTGCTTTTAAACAGCGCCGTTCACTGCCTGATGAGTTACAGGGGCAGCAGTTTGAAGTCACCAAGGTGGGTGGTTATCAATACTCTGAAACAGAGATCACTAAAGAGCTCACCTTGCGCAGTGAAGATAACAAAACCTATTATCTTTCAATTGATGATAATGATGGTGACCCGCAGCTCTGCTTCTCTATTAAACTGCCAGAAAAAACCGTCTTGACCCTGTTTGATGAAGATGAATTTTCAGAACTCTGGGGGGAAGAGTTCGTTACATTGGGGGTAAAGGAGAAGCCTAAAGAGTTGGCAAGCTGGCTTGCAGATAGCTACACCCAACGAATGAAAGAGAGTGAGGCCTACTACTATAATCGAGATTGTGGTGGAGAGGTGCCTGAAGATGATGATGGTGAAGAGCTGCGTTACCACGAATGTGTGGGTGATGTAGATTCACGCGCTCTCTCTATTGAAATATGGGGAGATGGTGATACAGATGTCTCCCTGGTTGCTCTCTGCCCGGTTGATGTCATTGAGGATATGTGGCCCAGTGAATAACAAATGGTCAAAAGAGAAGACCGTTCTCCGCAAGTTACAAATGCACTTTACCTTTCAGCAGGATACGCTGCGCAAAATTCGTTATGACGCAGCAGATGCATCCATAGTACCCAGTGATATTGTTCGGAAAATTATTGGATTACCTTATGTGAAAGTGCAACGGCCACGTATTGGGTTGTCCTTTAATCCGGAAGAGCTGGCTCAGCTGGCTAAACATTATGGCCTGGAAGTAGCTGATGAAGCAGAGATTAAACGCAAAGTATTAGAAGAGGTAAATCAACACTATCAACCAGATGAGGATAAACCTCGTTGATTATCACTCACTTGCTCAACAAGCGTCGAAAGAAGCACCGTTACAGTGAATATACCCGCCACAACACACCGGACTTCTCTGTCAGGCTAATAAAGCTCGTTGCCCTTCTATTTGTGCTTGTCCTTATTGATGCAGCAGGCATGATGTTTTTTGAAGGACAATCATTAGGTGATGCGCTGTGGATGGGTTTAACGACAGTGACCACGGTGGGCTACGGTGATATTAGCCCCAGCACTACAGGCGGACGCATCGTTACGATTATCTGTCTCTATGTTTTGGGCATCTCAATCTTGGCTCATATTATCACCGAATTTATTGAGCATAGATTGTGGGTTAGTGCAGAAAAAAAATATGGCCGATGGAGATGGAATATGAAAGATCATATCCTGATAATAAACACCCCTACTATTGATTCAGATAATTATTTGCGCAAGCTATTGCAGCAAATTAGAGCAACGCCGGCACTCACTGAATATCCCGTTCAAATCCTAACGGATAAATTTAAAGAGATGCTGCCAAAAGATATTGCAGCGTTGGGTGTGGTTCATTTTGCCGGTAATGCTGAAAACTCAGATAACCTATCTGCAGTCAATGTATCAGATGCACGTTATATCATTGTTATTGCAAATGATTATTCGGACCCACAGTCCGATAGTCTCACCTTTGATGTGTTGGACCGTATTCAAGAGATTGGCAGCAAAGCGATGATTTTGGCAGAAGCGATCAACGATGATAACCGAAAGCGTCTGCGACGAGCTGGAGCAAATGTTGTGGTACGTCCAATCCGTGCCTATCCTGGATTTCTGGTGCGCTCACTGGTTGCGCCTGGAACAGAGGAGGTGTTGGAGGATCTTTTTACCCATGATAATGCCCACATGCACCGCTTTGATATCAGCTTTCAAGACAGGTGCTGGCAGGACCTAATCTGTCAATTTGTTACCTCGGGCACAGGCATACCGATGGCCTATGTGACCGATGGTGAAGTACGCTGCAACCCAGAACCCACCCAGATCTGCAGTGGTGAAGCTATCATTACCCTACTCAATGATGGTCAAACAGTAACTGAGCAGCAGGTTAGAGCGTGTCTAAATCAGTAGCTCTGTTGCGCATTCCTGACGCGTTTTACCTTCTTGTATTAATGTGGATTATTCAGGTTGCACAAACCCTCCTGGGGTTTGAGTTTGGTGCCTATGGCATTCTGCCCCGCACCACAGAGGGGCTGTGGCATATCTTTCTTGCACCCTGGATACATCATGGCGTTTGGCATCTGTTGGGCAATTCAGTGCCGTTTCTTTTATTGGGGTGGTTGATCCAAATTAAACAGCGCGTACTGTTTTGGGAGGTAACACTCCTATTGGTTATTGTTGGTGGCCTGGGGACTTGGGGCTTTGGCTCCAGTGGTTACCATGCAGGTGCAAGTGGCGTTGTGTTTGGCTACTGGGCCTATCTCCTTGCAGATGCCTACTATTCACGTTCTCCTAAAAACATCATACTGGCTACGGTAACCGTCTTTTTATATGGCGGGTTAATTATAAGCCTAATGGATGTTAGGCCACATATCTCATGGATAGGACACGCCTCAGGTATGGTAGCGGGCGTTCTGGTTGCAAAGCTTGCTAATAGAGTATCGGAAACGGCATAAATACAGCTGTTATGTTATAGAAAATACAGTCGAAATATCTCGACGAAGGAATATAAATGAGAATTTGTGGTGTTGAGCTGACGAGCAATGATGCCGTTGTTTGTTTACTTAATTTAGAAGACCAACGGTTTAATATACCCGATTGCAGAGTACGTAAACTGACGTTAAAGAAAGAGCACACACGTGAAGATCTCCAGCAGTTTCAATTTGAATTTACGAAATTGATAGGCGACTACAAGGTCAATAAGGTCGCCATAAGAGGGCGCATGCTCAAGGGGAAGTTTTCTGGGGGAGCAGTTGGTTTTAAGCTAGAGTCCGCCATTCAATTAATTGCTGATATAGATGTAGTGGTGCTTTCGCCAACGCAAATTAAATCTGCATTGGCGGAAAATGCCTTACCTATTTCTTTTTCAGATACTGGATTAAAAGTATTCCAAGAAGCGGCATTTACAGCAGCCTATGCCGCGCACATGTTGAAGTAGCCCTTCATGGTTGGTTCAATTAATACTTATGTTTTATTTACAAAGTAAAAATAGAATTCGACATAAGTATTTCCTTATTGTTATCCCTTTCTAACATGACACAAAACAAATGAATGATAAAACTATAGCAACTCACAACGGTAATTTTCATGCAGATGACGTGTTCAGTATCGCTGCATTTAAGAGCATACTCCCCTCTTTTAAGCTCATTCGCACACGTGATTTAGAGCTTATCGCCAAGGCAGATATTGTGATTGATGTAGGTGGTGAATATGATCCAGATAGAGACCGTTTTGATCATCATCAACGTGGTGGTGCAGGTGAGCGTGAAAATGGTATTCCCTATTCCTCATTTGGTTTGATTTGGCAGAAATATGGCTTGGAAATATGTCAAGGTAACCAAAGCGTAGCAAATTCTGTTGATGCAGGTCTCGTATCAACGATTGATGCCGTCGATTGTGGTCATGTCGAAGGTGTTTCTAAAGGTATTAGCCTTAGCCACACAATTTCAATGTTTAACCCGACTTGGCAAGAAGATAGTCACTTTGATACATGTTTTGATGAGGCAGTTGATTTTGCATCGCGCGTTTTAACACGATTCATTGCATCGGCTAATGGTGGCATTAGTGCGAAAGAGATTGTAGCTAAAGCTATTGATAATGCAGAAGACCCTAGAGTGATTGTATTAGAAAAATATACCCCGTGGAAAACAACGGTTCACGCCTTATCTGAAGAGGCTTTATATATGGTTTACCCATCTCCAACCGGTCAGTGGAGAATTCAAACAGTACCTGTTGAACTAGGTTCATTCGAAGACAGAAAATCGCTGCCTAAAAAATGGGCAGGCTTATCTGATAATGCGCTTAAAGAAGTGACGGGTATTGATGACGCCATGTTTTGTCATAATGGTCTGTTTATTGCGGGTGCAGAGTCATTTGAAAGCACTATGAAAATGGCATCTATCGCACTTAAAGAATAATAAAATAGCGATCAAAAACAAAAGATGATAACAATCATCAGACATTAACAGTTGGGCTACACGGCTAGTATCGATCCATTGGTGGCATTTTGCCCCACATTGTAAACAGCTGGTTAGTGCCCATTGCAGTCGTTAGTGTTCGGCTGGCAACACAGCCGGGGTTGGCCAAGAACAGATATAAAGTTTAATCAAATGTAGGGTGGGTTAGCGATAGCGTAACCCACCATGATGTATTGGTTTGGCACCTGCCCACTCCACACTTTTTGTATAGGGGCGGTATTAATAAGCATTCGGTGCAATGCGTTTCACTTATTGCACCCTACGGCCCTAAGACACAGCCAAACTATGATGACGGTGTAGCGATAATGCATGTCTATCAAAAAGAGAGGAAGAAGGCGGAAGCATAGCTCCCGCCTTCTATTACTGCTTAATGCGGCCAGCTACGCCAGTGCGAGCAAACATGCTCCCACCGACCAAGCCTGAAGCGCATATAAGCAATAACATGAACAGCTTTTACTACGTTCATGTCATTCTCCTTATGTAGAGAATGAGGTCGAATTTGCCAAACCGTGCCACACCTGCAATACTACAAATGTGCTAGCGTACACGGGCTGCCAAGGGTAAAACCTCGGTAACCTCAGCAATTGATCTGTTACGGGTCAGCACAAGGGGCGGTTCTTCGCGGGAGCGCCTTTTTTGTGTCTGCTTGGTTTTGGCTGCCTACACCAGCCTTAATCTAATAACACCTCAATCTATCCCCTGTTAATGTATATTTGTTTCTCGGGAAACACTTTAAATCTATTTCCCGCCTCCGCTAGGCGCAAAAAAAGAAACCTCTTCCTCTGGAGCGGGGCCGAGAGCATAAGTGCCTTTGCCTACGTTATGGGCAAGATCGCGTTTAATCAATCGGTAGATCCTTGCTGTTAGCAAGTTACGCTTATGCTTTATATCGTATTTTCTGTAACACCCGATCAATATTTCATTCAAATCTAGTGATCTGTTAGCAATGCGTAGCAGCTCTAATATCTGCGCATCTTCTGTATCGCTTTGAGATACACTGAGTTCCACGCTCAAATCCTCAGGAAGGCTTTGCATGTCGAGTGGGTTTAATGAAAATAGATCATCATCGGCAGGCGATGATTGACAGGAAGGGTTGGCTTCGTATGATTCAAGCCAATCTATAATTTCCCCGTGCTTTGATCCAGTTTGCTCGTGTTTCTTAGCGGCATCTGGATTTACGCTGACTATCTGCCGTGCTTTTCGCGCATGGTATGACTTGCGTGACTTGAGGAATTTGATGAAATCAGTTACACTTTCCATTGAACTCGCGCCTCGTATGCTTGTTCGTAATCGTAATAGATCATAGGTGGAGTCAATACGAACTCCTTAAACATATTAAATGGCCTTACTAAAAGCCGCTTCCCCCCAAGGGTCGCGGCTTTTTTATTGCCTTGCACTATTATAACCACATACACCGCAGAAAAGCAAAACGAAAGTGTGTAGCGCGAATGTGGCGCGAATGGTAGGAGTGACGAGAAAGAGCAGAGCAGAGCTAGCTTAACGTAAGCGCCTGTTTTTTCTTGTGGTTTCAGTGTGCACCCATGGTGATGCTATGGCGCAATATGCGCCAAACTTACGCTTTGCTATGGAAAAAACAAAATTATGATGAGTCGTTGATATGCGTAACTTGCTTATCATATTGGCCAATCTAAGCGCGTAGGTTGAAAACAACAGGGTCAGGTCTTGCATTGCAACATTAGCTGACAAATGATGCGTTAATGACCCCATTGCTTGTTTCTACCCTTCCAACAACAGGTCTTTAGCCTGATTGATTTTGGCAGCCAGATAGGTTGAACCGCCTCGATCCGGGTGGAGCTTCTGTATTAGACGACGATGAGCATCAACAATCTGCTCGTGAGTCGCACCCGCTTCAAGACCAAGAATCTCGTACGCTTGCTTGTGGGTCAGGTGACTATCTTGTGCTGTGTGATCACTCCTCTGTTGCGACGCTTGCTCTGCACCACGCCAATCATCACCATATTTCCGGTCGAGATAGGCCTCTAGCAGTGCAGCGGAGTCATCATCACATCTATGGCACTCCTCGAAGAGCTGAGAAAGCTGCTCCTGCTCCAACTCACTGAGCCTGCACCCTACAAACTGACCTGTCAGTACCTCACCATCCATTTCGCCACTGTCATGATCCAGGGTCATGCGGAGAAAGTGGCTCTGCACAGTTGAGGTTTGACCGCTGACTGACGCTTCGGGTGGTGGTTGTGTAAAGCGGTGGCGTTGATAGAACTGGTAGAGCGTAGGGGCAAATCGGAGCAACAGTGGCATCAGGCTACGGGCAATAGCCAGCAGTATGCCCACAACAGAGGCAAGCAGAGCAAAGAGCCAGTGCAGGCGACCGGTAGCTGCCAGAAAGATGAACAGGATGACAACAGCAGCAATACCAATCTGGCGCAGTAGCCGTGCCACTCTTTCAGGTGGTGTCTTGACGAACCAGCGTAGCGCAAAATAGAGAATGATCAGCAGTGCCAGCAGGCTAAATATCCGCATCAGTTCATTCTTTTTCTAGCTGATGCACGAGCTGTTTTGCAATGGTTCCACCGCTACGATTGCTGAAGTCGGTCAGTGCTTTGTGTCCACCGGCTGCAAATATTGCCACGGCACGCAGTAACTCCCTAAGCTGTTCGGCACTCCCTTCATCAAAGCGGCTATAGGCTCCTTTGGTGAGGTGGGCGATCTGCCGGAACACACTTTCAGCTGTTGCATCCCTCCCTTCGTGAAATAGAAAGACGGGCAGACCGAGAATACCCAGCCTTCCGGCAACCTGACAAACCCGGTCAGGATTCTCTTCAAAACAGTCGCCAATAAAGATGACCGCGTTGATCCGCCCGTTTTTTCGCTCTGCCACGGCATGATTCAGCACTTTTTCGATTTGGGTATGACCACCGAGACAACTGACGCCGCTCATTCTCTGCATCAGCGTATTGGCATCGGCCAGCCATGGTGTGGCGCTAAACTCATTGAAGCCTCGGTAGTAACAGAGCTGGATATCGAGTCCACCCAAGCTCTGGGTCACCTGAAACATTTCACCTTGAATTTGGCGAGCCTGGTTCCATGTAGGGCCACGACTGGCTGTGGCATCCATTGCAAAAATGAGGCGCCCTCGCTCTTTCCCTGGTTTCACGACAGGCATAGTGGCTGCCTTGCTGAGAAAGACGTTGATCTCACTTCGTGAAGATGGCCTGGATAGACTCTTGTTGTCGCTCTTTTTGTTCATACGCTGTGAAACTGGTTGGAGGTGGCAAATAGATTCCATTGTCTCCGCTGTGACCTCTAGGTTTTCAATAGTGGCTCGGTAAGGCCTAACTCAATATGTCAGCTTCGGCCAGGCAGCATCAGTGAGAGTGCGGGCCAGTAGGTGATGATCAGCACCGCGCCAAACAGGATGAAGAACCAAGGTAGCGTGGCGACATAGCGCCGAATGAGTCTAATCACGGTAATCCAAAGTATGCTCACAACCACCCGTCCAATCGACGGGATAAACCAGACCTTTCACTAACCGGTGAAAAGTAGAATAAGGCAAATCAACAACGCTGCCAACCAATCCATGCTTTACAGGATTAATATGGACATAATCCATATGCGCACGGTAATCCGCTTCACTCTTAATCAGCCAGGTAGGGTGCGTACCACGCACCATTCGTGGTAACGGTGTATTACCAATACCAATTTGGATGTGGTGCCTTAAATATTTGTTTGATGTGACCGGGGAGATGGACATGGTGCGCATTGCACACCCTACACCTTATTGATTAACCCACAAGAACGACATCAAGCCAGGGTGAGCTGAAAACGAAATCAGGAGGATACCAGAGACATAAGGTAATACTCCCGGATTACATGCTGTTTTATCCGGGCTACATATGGCAGCTCATGGCTGTAAGTGGCTATTTACAAAAGCTTACGTGGACAGCCACCATAAGGTTTACTAAGAAGTGATCCAAGGCTTCAATTGACCGAGATACGACCTAGCTGTAGCATCGTCAGCCAAAACTCTTGGTCCAAGCATCATCCATCGCAGGGCCTGCATGCCATAATGAAGCCTCTTCTGGGAGATCAACAGAGGCAACAAGGGTCTCTTTAACAAGGAATAGTTCATGGATACAAAATCCAATACCCTTTACTACGATTACACGGTCAAACCTGGGGACACCCTATCCGGGATAGTGCACACAATGTATGGACATCTGCCATCGGATTTGCAGTACATGAAATCGTTGGAATTCCTCTTGTCCCTGAATCCGCAAATTAAAAATCCAGACCGTGTTTTTCCCGGTGACCAAATTCACTTGGGGGTGATTCCTCAGGCATTTCGAAGCCCCGTAGAAATTTCAGCCCTGTCTCATAATAATGAGGCCACATCCCCAATACCAAAGAGACCAGGAAATGCCACAACACAGAAGGTGCCACAGCATGATGCTGATTATTACTGGGCACTCGCCTGGTTAGAGCATAATTCCAATTACCTTGTGGCCCCAGGAAGCGTAGCGGCTAGAGCCACCAGCAATCTGCTAAGCCCTGGTAATACCACGCTCATTAGTAAAGTCAGCGACCTGTATGCTCAATACAAGAGCGGCAAAATGACGAAAGGAGAGTATGACTATCGACGCAAGGTAGCACTGGATCAGTTGAAGAAGAACGTCGGCCCCATGGAAAAGCTACTGTTAGGCAACAAAACCACCCATGAGTCCATACGCATCGCGCGCGGCGGTGGTGTGCCAGCTACCGCACATATTGATAAAAACTTCCACCGCCTAAGCCGGATTGCCAGCCTGGGCAAATATGGCGGCATTGCACTGGCCGGAGTCGGTGTGACCGCATCCTGCATGCAGATTGCCAATACTCGGGATCGGCATGAAAAGAATGAGATCTTTGTGGAGACGTTGGCGAGTACGGTTGTTGGTACAGGCACTGGTGTTGCACTCGGTGCATTTCTGATATCCAATCCTATCGGCTGGGGAACAGCTTTAGTGCTGGCAGTTGGAACAACCGCTTTGAGTTACTACTCTGGGAAATTTGGCCGCTACATATATGATAGAAATGGAAGAAAGGTTGATATTGTTACTGGTATGGGTATAGATAAGCTGTGCCGATAGATATTATCAACTCAATAGGTGAAGCAATATTTGATTTGATGTTGCTTACATGGGCAACAACATTTTTATTAGTTCTTGTGATTCTTGCTATGCATTTTCTTATGCCAAGCGCGGTTCTGGACAAATACTTTAAATCACCCTATTTCAAAGATGTGGAATGTTTATTATTCACTGGAATTCCATATGCTCCGATGCGAACAATTATGTTTATACGGGCTATTGCTAATCCAAAGAGTGGAAAGCTTAGAGGAATAACTCAAGCACATCTATTGGTTCCAAACTGGTATAGAGTTTTATCAAAAGTAGTTATTGTTTCGATCTATATTAATACGCTACTTCTTCTTGTT
The DNA here is from genome assembly GCA_021647945.1 of Candidatus Polarisedimenticolaceae bacterium. GTDB lineage: Bacteria > Pseudomonadota > Gammaproteobacteria > Chromatiales > Chromatiaceae > JAKITT01. The sequence goes on along the minus strand of JAKITT010000049.1, from coordinate 755 downwards.
TTTATTATAGGCGCCGGTGTTTTTTATTATATGGAGTGGTGAGAAGGGCCGTAGGGCGCAATAACTGAAAGGCATTGCGCCGAATGAGTCTAATCACGGTAATCCAAAACGCTGCCAACCAACCCATGCTTTACAGGATTAATATGGACATAATCCATATGCGCACGGTAATCCGCTTCACTCTTAATCAGGTGTTCCCAATAGCGTCGTTGCCATATCCCACGTTCACCACGGCGTTTTCTGACATCAGATAGATATTCTTGCTTAGGAAGTAATTTTGAAAAATCCATTTTGATTAACCGCCAACGCAATGGGAAATCATCATCATTTTTCGGAAGTTCAATTACACAGTGCGTGTGATCAGGCAAAACAACCCAGCTGTGAATATCAAATGGATGCCTTTGTTTAACGGCACGAATGGTCTCCCTTAATAAACCGATGTGACGGATGAGCAAATCATTATTGCCACGCTCCAGAAGATTGACCGTGAAAAAGAAAGTGCCATCAGGGTGTCATGCGCGTCGGTAATTAGGCATCTGAGAAGTATGTTAGATGGTTCCATTCGGCGCAATGCCTTTCAGCTATTGCGCCCTACAGGTCTTGTAACAGAGGAGGATTTATATATCTGATCACTGCTGTCCCGTTAACTAGTAAGTAAAGAGGCCTGATCCCCCCTGATTTTGGTACAATGAGTTTGCTTATAACTTGCTGAACCAACAAGGAAAACCAGGCCATGGCTCATTGTAATACGATCT
>JAKITT010000048.1 GCA_021647945.1 Candidatus Polarisedimenticolaceae bacterium | reverse complement strand
ATCTATCGACTTGTCGGAAGCAGGGCGTCAGTGCTGCTGTGGCTATGGGCCTTGCGTTCAAAGGACTCCTGCCTGAATTTTGCACGTGCGCGGTGAGCACGGAGTTCACTGACGCTGAGTAGTTACCGAATGGCCTCTCTTACTTGGTGTTCAATTTGTTGGTGGTTCTCATTTGAGAGGTTTTGAATATATAGCTTCTTTGAACCATCAGCCATCAGCATAATACTGACAGGCCCTCCTTTTCTATCTACTACAAAGTGGCCCACTTTGTGGCCAGCCACCTGTGTCATCTTGCAGTGCAAAATGGTGCCTATATCTGCCACCAGTTTGGCGCCCACCTCATTGAACATTCTATCCACTTCGGCGACAGGCGCTTGCTGTTTGAGATACTGACTCGGCTGTTGCTGTGAGAGCCAGCTCAACATCTGCTGGGCTAACTGAGATTCACTATGTGTCTCATTATTGAGCGGCCCAATTAACCCCACTACAAGTAGAAGTGAGGCAGCTATTGCCAGTGCCGGCTGCCACCAGCGCAGTGCAGCACTTTGGGTTTTGGGGGTGATGGTGGTATTTGAATGCTGACTCTGCTGGATGAGTCGTTCCTGTAACCCGAGTGGCAACTTCTCCTGCATGACCCCCAGTAACAGCATCTCAAACTTTTGCAGTTCCATCATCCACCTGCTGCACTCTTTACAGGCTTGCAGATGTTGTAGTGCCTCATGCTCATTGCTACGTGGATCTGTGGTGAATAGCTTTCGTATGGCGTTACAGTTCATCACGCTTCTCCTCTTGCTAGAGAAGACCTGTGAAGGTTTGATTTGATTTCAATAGTGGTTGATTTTGTGGTGACCAGATGATTTTTAAGTGGTGCTCTTCCCGCTCTGTCTTGAGAGGAGTTATGGCTGTTGTGTTGCATCGATCAGCAGTAGCTTACCGCTCTGTTGCTGTTGGTTAGACCACGGTAGTGATGGTACGAGTAGGGCGGGATCAGCCGTGCTGGATATGGGCAGAAAGAGTAGATCAAGCACCTCTAGCCGATGCTGTTGTGACAATCGGCCCAGCCAGATAGGGTGGTCAGCCAACTGGAATTGGCTGGGCCAGAGGCGTAGTAGCAGTTGGCGACCATCGGCCAGCTTTCGCTGCACGATTAATGACTCAATGTGATGGCCATGGCGTGTGCTGATAACCGGCAGCTTGTCTGGTGTGAGATCGGGTGAGAAGAGTTTTAGGATGTTCATCCAGCTGAGCCGCTCACTCACATGCCAGCCCTGCTGTTGAAGTGCTTCAGAGAGCTGTTGCAGGTCACCCGTGAATTGAATATTAAAAGCGGTCTGTTCTGCTTGGCAGGGGGTATGTCGGCGATGGGGCAGTTGCTGTCCGTGCTGTTGCCACCAATGTGCCTGCTGTAGCGTGATAGGCTCCTGTTTGAGTGCATAGCCCGGTTGCCAGTAGAGAAAGGCACCGCTGATGACTATAAGTGCCAACAATAGACTGAATGCCGCTTTTGCCATAGCGATGGGCAATAACCGTTTCAGCAACCAGAGCAGAGACCAACCGACAGTGAGTAGTAGCAATCCGAGAGTGATTAGACGCACGGTAGCGTCTGTGGCTTGATCGAATGCGGAGCCTAGCGCAATTCCAGGCAGTAGATAGATGGGTGCCCAGAGGAGTGCCGAGAGTAGATTGGCTAGCAGGAAACGCTTTGGCGACATCCCCATCATGCCCGCAATCAGCGGGATGACCGCACGGATGGGACCAATGAAACGCCCCAGTGCTACGCTGGCAGTGCCGTGGCGCTGGAAGAAGATGACGCCATGTTTCAGTAGCTTTGGATGGCGGCTAAAGGGCCAGAGTGTTGCGGTGCGCTCTGTGAAGTGGCAGCCGAGCAGAAAACTGATGCCATCGCCAACGACGGCTCCTGCAGCGGCCCAGCCAACGGTTGGCCAGAAGGCGAGGGTGTCACTGGCGATCAATGCACCGAAACCGACCATCATCAGTGCGCCAGGAACAAGCAGCCCAATGATGGCCAGCGACTCTAGCATCGCCACCAGAAAGATGACCCAGCCAGAGCCGATGGGATTTTGGCTGATCCAGTTAAGAAGTGGGGCAATCAGGTCAGACATAAGATGAGTGGGCCGGTGGCTAGGACCACCGGCTCCATGGCGTATTAAGCGATCTCTTTGAAGGCTTCAGCGGCGGCATCAATGGTCGCTTGTAGCTCGGCATCGGTATGGGCTGAAGAGACAAAACCGGCCTCAAAGCAAGAGGGGGCTAAATAGATGCCGCGTTTCAGCATCGCATGGTAGAAGGCTTTGAAACGCGCCTCATCACAGGCGGTGGCTTGGGCAAAGTTGGTGACCTGTTCGACGTCAGTGAAGAAGAGACCAAACATGCCGCCGATGCGGTTTGAGGTGAGTGGGATACCTGCGGCTTTGGCGGCGGCGGTGATGCCACCGACCAGCATATCGACCTTGCCACTCAGCTCATCGAAGAAACCGGGAACGGAGATCAGCTCCAATGTCTTGAGTCCGGCGGTCATCGCGACGGGGTTGCCCGACAGGGTGCCCGCTTGGTAGACCGGGCCGAGGGGGGAGATCTTCTCCATAATCTCACGCTTGCCTCCAAATGCACCCACCGGCATGCCGCCGCCGATCACCTTGCCAAGTGTGGTCAGGTCGGGTTTGATGTTGTAGTAACCCTGCGCGCCGCCTAGTGCAACACGAAAGCCGGTCATCACCTCGTCAAAAATCAGTACAGTGCCATGCTCATCACACACCTCACGCAGCCCAGCCAGAAAACCAGGGACAGGTGGGATGCAGTTCATGTTGCCGGCAACAGGTTCGACAATGATGCAGGCGATCTCATGGCCAATTTTGGCGAAGGTCTCTTTCACCTGCTCTAGATTGTTGTACTCAAGCGTCAGGGTCAGTTCGGCCAGTGCGGCGGGAACACCGGGAGAAGAGGGCTCGCCTAGTGTCAGCATGCCAGAACCGGCTTTAACCAGTAGCGAGTCAGAGTGGCCGTGATAGCACCCTTCAAATTTGACGATTTTGTCACGACCGGTGTAACCACGAGCTAGGCGCAGCGCGCTCATGGTTGCTTCGGTGCCTGAGCTCACCATGCGTACCAAATCCATTGATGGCACCAACTCGCACACCTTGTCTGCCATCTGCGTCTCTAGTTCAGTGGGGGCACCAAAGCTGAGCCCTTTGCTGATGATGGCGGCGACCGATTCGATCACCTCTGGGTGTGAATGGCCGAGAATCATCGGTCCCCAAGAGCCAACATAATCGATGTAACGTTTGCCATCAGGATCGAAGAAAAAGGGGCCTGTTGCAGAATCGATGAAGATTGGATCACCACCCACACCACGGAAGGCCCGCACCGGCGAATTGACACCACCGGGGATGTGACGCTGGGCTTGTTCAAATCGGTTGTGGCTTTGGTTCATGTCTATCTCTCTCAAAATTTAGAATAGTTGTTGGAATTGTTTGCAGGTGCTACGGATGTCGGCTTGGGCAAAGATGCCTTGGACCACCGCCAGCATATCCGCACCCGCCTCAATCAGGCGGCTACCATTTTCCGGCGTTATGCCTCCAATGGCAACCAATGGCAGTGAAATTTGCTGCTTGGCTTGGCTTAAACAGGCTATTCCAGCGGGTGCCGCATCGGGTTTGGTGGTAGAACTGAAAAAACGACCAAAGGCGACATAATCTGCCCCCGCTCTCTCCGCTGCCAGCGCAAGATTGAGATCGTTGTAGCAGGAGACACCGATAATCGCCTGTTTACCGAGTTGTCTGCGTGCCTGTTGGATGGCTTCATCATTGCGCCCTAAATGGACACCATCTGCCCCCACCTCCACGGCGAGCTGGATATCATCATTGATGATGAAGGGTACCTTATACCGGTGACAGAGTTGTAGCAGCGCGGAGGCTTCCGCAGCTCGCTCTTGGTGATGGTTACTTTTGTCACGGTACTGGAGGAGTTTTGTGCCGCCAATCAGCGCCTCTTCAACCTGTTTTAGGCGATCACTTTTGGTCTGTTGGGTGTCGGTGATGGCATAGAGTCCATGTAGCCGCTGTCTCATTGCTTATCTCGCCGAGAGAGGGAAAAGAACCGATCTGGGATGTTCTGGCCACGGCCCAAGCTGAAACCATTGAATAGCGTGTCCCAGGTGTAGACCTGCGCCTCCTTCACCGCATCAAGCATTGAGAAACCCTGTGCGAGAAAGGCCGCAATTGCCGCAGAGAGCGTGCAGCCAGAGCCATGATAACTGCCGGGCAGGCGATCCCAGGTCTGCTCATCGATTAGCCCTTCTGGATTGTAGAGGCGGTTGACCACCTGCTCTTCTCGCTCATGTGTACCAGTGATCAATACGTAGCGGGCACCATTGGAGAGCAGTGTTTCAGCACAGCTCTCCAGGTTTCCACTCCCCGCAGCCAGTCTGTAGGCTTCCGGGCTGTTGGGGGTGATGAGATCGGTGAAGGGGAGAAGCCGCTGTAGGATGACACTCTCCATAGTTTGATCAACTAAACGGGTGCCAGCGCCGCTGGTAAGCACAGGATCAAGCACAACAGGAATGGTGTGATACTCCGCCAGCAGGTCAGAGAGCCAGGCGGCAATCTTAATGTCACCAATTAGGCCGATTTTTATCGCCTCAACTTTGTAGTCGTTGAGCGCCGCTCGGGCCTGTGCATCAATCTGCTCAATGGGCTGAGGGATGACGGATTGGAGGTCACAGCTATCCTGCACGGTGATGCAAGTGATGACGCTGGCAGCGTGACAGCGATTAGCGGCAATCGCCTCAATATCAGCTTGGATGCCAGCACCACCGCTCGGGTCGTGTCCTGCAATGGTCAATACGACGGGGATATCAGAATGTTTTTCCTTCATGAGCGCTATTGTATAACTCTTTTCCCTGAAAAATGGCAGGTATTGACGGTTATTATTTAGGCCGGCGGGTATGGCAAAAGCGTTTAATAACACTATTTTTTCAGCCATTTAGCCTCTATATTAAATGCTTTATCTGCTGGTTGGTGGCTCCTGGTGGTCACAGGGCTTCTCGTTAGGAGTAACAAAGTGGTCTACAATTTTCTTGTGTCTAGTTAAATAGATTGGATGTTGGTGAGGTGAAGTTATGAACCGCCATTTGAATGAAATAGAAGGGGAGGCAGCTCTCTTCTGTGAATTGATTGAGTCAATTGATGTTGCCGATAGCTCTTGGTTACGAAAGATTTCGGATGTACTTCCTCGGCTGCACGTGGCTGTGGCTGCTTTGGGGGTCGCCCCTGATTCAATAAGTTCAGGTGGGGATACTGATCTGGATGTTCGTTTTGAGCTCTATACAAATCTACGTCGAGTCATTGGCTGTAGAGACTCCTATTGGATGGAGTTTGACTTGATGGAGGAGGGGAGTGCCAGCGGCAGCTTGGCAGATGATCTGACGGATATCTATTATGAGCTTAAGAAAAACCTACCCTATATAGATAACCCCATCTCTCAAGTCGTCGATGATCTACGTAGCGGCTTTAAATTTCATTGGGGACAGCATCTGGTTGATGCGGAGCGACATCTCTATGTGCTGGGGTCGCGCAATCAACTCTAGTTGAGTGCCGCTGTAGACTCTTGTAAGTTGTCAAAATTGTTGGTCAATTCTCAGTTCGTTTGGCCATAATGGATTACCTGTGTAGAATGGAGAGATATTAAACGCTATTTCTACTGTGGCTACCCAGCGAGTGGCTACCTATGTTTTTGGAAGAGAGACTCCTATGACTGCAACGTTAACCGATCAAGATCTGACCTTAACTGCCCCTGCAAATGGCAAGATGAATGAACTGTTCAAGGAAGTGGATGAGAACATCAAAGGTGTTCGGGTATTTGTCACCCCTGGTGGTTGTAGTGGTATTAGTTTTGGTATGACCTTCGCAGAGAACCTTGAAGAGGATGACAGTATTCTCAACTGTGAAGGTTTCGATATCATTGTAGATAGCAACACCTTGCAGCATATCCGCGGCGTAGAGATCGACTTTGTTGATCAGGGCAATGGCAATGAGAGCTTTGTCTTCAACAACGTTCAAGCTGTTGCTGAAGCACCGGCGGGTGGTAGTGGTTGCGGTGGTTGCGCTTCAAGTTCTGGTGCTGGCGGCGGCTGCTCATAAATCGCTTGCCAAGCGCTAATAAAAACCGCTGAATGGTATCAGCGGTTTTTTTATGTCTACAGATTGTAACTACTCAGCGTATCCATCTTTTGCCTCAACTCTTCGTTATTTTCGTACTCAATCGGTCACATATGCTCCCTCTTTCCGTGCGAAAATGCCTCGATTTGAGGCAAAATCTAAACACGCTGAATAGTTACCAGATTATTAAGATTAGGAAATGTGAGAGATGAGCGACAGTCGACATGAGCTGGTTGTAGTAGGTGGAGGCATCAGTGGTCTGGGTTTAGCCCATATGGCAGCCAAAAAGGGGCTGAAGCCCTTAGTGATTGAGGCGAATGATCGTGTCGGGGGATGTATTCATAGTCATCACTTCACTGCACCTGAGGGTGAATTCTGGGCAGAGCTGGGTGCGCACACCTGTTTCAACTCCTATGGCCATCTGCTGGCAATGTTGGAGGATCTCAATCTGCTGGATGATCTACTGCCAAAACAGAAGCTGAGCTACCAGTTGCTCACTGCGCAAGGCCTGGGAAAAATCACCAGCCAGCTTAGCTTTGTTGAATTGCTAATTTCACTGCCCAAACTCTTCTCGCTGAAAAAAGAGCAATGTACCGCTGAAGAGTTCTATGGCGGCATCGTTGGCAAAAAGAACTTTAAGCAGGTGCTTGGTCCCGCGCTGGATGCGGTGATCTGTCAATCGGCAGCGGCGTTTCCGGCCAATTCGCTCTTTATCAAAAAACCTCGTCGTAAAGAGATTATGCGTAGCTTCACAGCTGAGGGCGGTTTAGAGCAATTTGTACGCGCTATTGCTGATCAGCCGGGGATTGAGGTGCGCACCCGTGTTGCCGTAACGGCTATTGAAAAGCTGACCGATGGATATCAGTTACAGCTGGATGATGGGACACAATTGGTGGCTGAAAAACTGGCCTTGGCCATTGCCCCAGATTTGGCGGCTCGTCTGCTCCAGCCAGTTCTGCCGGCGGTAACAGAACTGTTGCAGGAGATTGAGATGGCTGAGATTGAAAGCTGTTCGGTTCTGATTGAAAAACAGTACCTCAAGTTGGCGCCCATGGCTGGCATTATTGCAGTAGATGATGACTTTTACTCTGCGGTTGCCCGAGACCCCGTGCCTGACAATAACTACCGTGCCTTCACCTTCCACTTTCGTCCGGGTAGATTAGATCATGTTGGCAAGCTGGTGCGAATCAGTGAAATACTGGGTTTGAATGGCCCGACAGAGATCGAATCGGTGGCGAACCTCGACAACCGTCTACCCTCTTTACGTATGGGGCATGAAAAGCGTATTGCCGCGCTGGATGCGCTGTTGGTCGATCAGCCACTGGCGCTGATTGGCAACTGGTTTACCGGTGTCTCTATTGAAGATAGCCTCTGCCGAACGGCTTCGGAGTTCGATCGTCTGGTTGTCTAAATGCACCAGACTAAGAAGGTCATTGATATTGCGACCTTCTTAGTATGAGTAGCGAGTGCTCTCTCTACTCTTTTGTCTGATTATCAATAGCGGGTGCCTCCTTCCCCTTTTCGCTCTTTGTGGGATTTTGTGAGCTATTAGCGCAATTTCTGCTTAGGAAAAAATCCTTAACAATTTGATCTTCCAATAGATGTGATAACCAAAGAAAGAAGCCCATGGGCTCATTCGATTGGTTACGCCTGTTATCTATTTCGGTTTGCAGGCTCTCCAGTGAATGCTGTATTTCAGGATGGGTCTTATTGATCATCGCTGCTAATATTTTCTTTCTTTCTGCTTCAAAGGCGGCCGGATCCTGTTGCGCCAAGTCGGCCAATTTATCAAAGTCAAACTCCATAACTCTCCTTTTAGGGAGCCTCTAAAACAATCATGAGGCTCCTCGATGACCATTGCTTGGGTCAATATTGTTCACTCGCTGACCGCCATGGAGAGCAAAGCGAGGGCGGTTAGTCCCTGGTAGCTGTGAGGCCGCACCATATCCCCGTCGTGCGCGAGCGCCAGAGGGGATATGAAGTAGGCATCCGAACACAGCGTCGAGTCAGGTTGGGAGCTGGCACGGAGCAGCAACAAGCAGAGCGAAGTTGTAGCGTAGAGCCAGTGACCAGGACGTCCAGGGCATAAAAGCTGTCGAAGATCGATTGCAAAAGGGTGACTGGGATGTCCCGTTTTGTATCATGAGATCAAAGACTCACTTGTTATACTTGAAATTGTGCGACCATTTTTTGTAGTTCATCAGCCACACAAGCTAGATTCTTATTGCTTATAGTGCTCTGTTCAGCGCTATCAGCATTTTTGTTTGATAGGTCATTGATCTGCACGACATTACGGTTGATCTCCTCGGCGACTAAACTCTGCTCCTCTGCGGCACTGGCGATCTGTGCGCTCATGTCATTAATTTTTCCTACGGTGGTTGCAATGGTTGCCAGAGAGGCACCCGCCTCAATTGCCTGTTCAACAACCGATGCTGCCTGTTTCTGACTCTGATCCATCACCTTAACTGCCTGCTGGGAGCCGGTCTGGAGTTTATCGATCATTTGGTTGATCTCTTTGGTGGCTTCTTGGGTTCGGCTGGCTAGCGTTCTAACCTCATCTGCGACTACAGCAAAGCCGCGCCCTTGCTCACCGGCGCGAGCAGCCTCAATGGCGGCATTCAATGCCAGCAGGTTGGTCTGCTCTGCAATGCTCTGGATGACATCGAGTACGGTGGTGATGCTGTCACTGTTTTGCTCTAGCTGCTGCACCACATTTGAGGCTGTTTCAATTTGATGGACTAGCTGCCGTGCTGCCTTGATTGACCGATCCACCACCTCACTGCCGCTGCTGGTTTCATGGTTAGCTTCATTAGCAGCATTGGCTGTACTTGCAATGCTCTTTGCCACCTCATGCACGGTAGCGGTCATCTCATTCATAGCGGTGGCAACCTGACTGGTCTCTGACTGCTGCTGTTGGATGTTGCTACTGCTCTGTTGGGATACCAAGGTCATCTCTGCTGCTGCAGAGGAGAGTTGAGCTGTTGTGCTGCTGATCTGACTAATCATGCTGAGTAAACGTTTTCGCATCGACTCCAACCCAAGCATCAAATCACCAATCTCATCTTGGCGAGTCACATCAATGGCGGCGGTTAGGTCACCCTCAGCCACCCGCTGAAGTTCTGCTACGATCTTGGGTAGATAGGCCAATGCCTGTGACATAATAAAGTAAACAAAACCAATACCCAGCAAGACAATCAGGGCACCAATAATGGCAGAACGCTCGGTTGATGCTGCTAATGCCTGTTGTGTTGAGAGTGTCGCTGCGGCCTCCTCTTTTACGCTGATAAGAAAGCCATCAACCTCTTCTGCAATCTTTGCCGCCGCTTTATCAAACTGCGCCATCATCTGATTACCGCCGGTAGGGCCTTCATCGATATAGGCCTGTGCCATCTGTTTTCCAGCACCATAATAAGCATTGAAAGTGGGTAGCATCGTTTCATATCGTCCCACATGTTCATGATCAAGGCTCATCAGTTTATCGATTAATCTCCTGAACTGTTTGGCACTACTCTCTGCTTCATCGAAGCCATCATTGAGTCCATCACGACCACGTGTGGCACTGATATCGGTCAGCCATTGCTGCACCTGCACCACAGACAGTTTCAGTTCATGAGCCTTGTTTAGGATGGGTATTTTATTTTCAGCCAATTGTGTGGATTGAGCAGAAATTCCCATGCTATCCGTAATGATTACGCCACTCTCAATAATGACAACAGTGGCCAAAAAAAGTACCAGCAGGAGAAAGCGTGTACCTAATTTATTTCCCTTAAAAAGATTCATATGAGTGCCCAATATTATTCTGAATAAGCTGTTAATTCTTATTTTCAAGAAAACAGATATGTTGAAAAGATGCGATCCACATGTAATGGAGTGCAACAGGGCAGGGGGAAGGGCCTAATTTCAGCGTTAGCGTGTGGCACCACAGGTTAGGGGGGGCCGGTGAGTGGCGTTGCGGGGGGGATGGCAACACCACTTTGTTCTGGTTTGGTGATCTCTTTTGTAACTACGATGTGAGTTTAGCGGAGATTTCAAAAGACCATTTGTTAATGCATGTATCGGGTGGGAATGAAAAAACTTTAGGAAATTAAGGGGGGCTGACGCTCTTTAATCTATTTTTCATCTCCAGTACCAATCTTAACGCCAAACTGAATTCAACGTTTAGATTATTGCTGATAATTGTTGCTGTTTGTGGGTTTAAATTTGCACTGTTCCCAATCTCATTAAGTAGATTGGTAAGTGATTTTGAGCCGTATATATTCAGGGCCCCTTTGAGAGTGTGGGCCTCTCTCTTTGCTGTTTCCCAATCACTCTTTTCCAGTGCATTTCTCAGTTGGGCCAATCGTTCAGGTGCGAGTTCAAGTATTGTGTTGAGTGAGATAGTGGCTGCTTTCTTATCCATATGAGTCACTAATTTTTCCAGATTGGCTTGGATTTCAGCGTGAGGATTCTCCTGTGACAGTCTTACGGGTATCCATTTGATAAGCAGTTGCTTCAACTCCTCTGGCTCAAAAGGTTTGGTGAAGTGGTCATTCATTCCAGCCGCCAGGCAATTCTCCTTTTCACCCACCATGGCATGGGCTGTCATGGCGATGATGGGCAGATTTTTAAACCGCGGCTCTTTACGGATTTCTGTTGTGGCTTGATAACCATTCAGTTCAGGCATTTGGATATCCATCAGCACGAGATCGAATGGGTGCTGTTTTACTGCGTCTAAGGCACGCAGGCCGTTTCCTACAACCGTGACTTGAACACCGTATGACTCCAATATTTTTTTTGCGATGATTTGATTGAGCCTGTCATCCTCTGCAAGCAGAACATGGGTTCCTTCTAGCTGTAGTGGTTGGTCGGTCAAGCGCTTAGAGCGTGTTGATTTGATCTCACAGAGAGTGATTGTTGGGTTGAATTCTGCGGTAAAAAAGAAGGTGCTACCTACGCTAGGTATGCTATCCATCCATATCTCTCCCCCCATTATCTCCACCAGTTGACGGCAGATACTCAGCCCCAGCCCTGTACCTCCATGTTGCCGGGTATCTGAACTATCAGCCTGTGTGAAAGGCTGGAACAGCTTCTGTTGTAATTTTGGCTCGATGCCGATGCCGCTGTCCTCGACAGAAAATTGCAGTCTAATCTGCTGGGCTTCCTGTTTTAGGATCTCAACTGCAAGAGTGATGGTCCCCTGTTCTGAAAACTTCACGGCATTACCAATTAGGTTGATCAGTACCTGCTCCAGTCGAAGTGGGTCACCCACTAGCCGGTATTGGGTGAGCTGATTAGGAATATGAGTGTTTAATTTAAGCCCCTTTTCCTTGGCCAGAGAGGCGGTCAGAATGGTCATCTTCTGAAATATATCATTGAGGCAGAATTCAGAGAGTCGTATCTCAACACTACCGGTTTCCATCTTGGAAAAGTCCAGAATATCGTCAATGATGCCAAGTAGATTTTTGGAGGATAACTGTAGTGCTGACAGATGCTCATGCTGCTCATCTGTCAGCGTTGAATTCAGTAGCAGATGTCCCATGCCGATAATGGCATTCATCGGGGTGCGGATCTCATGGCTCATATTGGCCAGAAATTCACTTTTTGTTTTTGATGCCGTTTCGGCGGCCTTAAGTGCCTTCCTGAGCTCATGCGTCTTCCTCTCTACCGCTTCACGCAATAAGATATTATTTTCAAACAGGGTGTAAGCGTTGCCAGCAGAGCGTACTGACCGTTTAACTCTATCCTTCAGTGCTTGGTTGATCTTCTCACTCTTCACCAGTTTATGCCGAAGCTGGATGAGTTCATTTTCCATCGCCTCGTTGTGGGTCATGTTAAGCACTCTCCAATGACCACCCCGGTTAATGTTTGATTGACATGGATGGCGTCAATTTGCTCGCCGAAGGTGCTGAAACCGATAAAGTTGAGTGCCCTTAACAGTGCCTCTACCTCCTCTTTTTTGCCGCTCTCCAGCAGTTCAATTTTCCGCAGAACACAGTCAAAACCGATCGTGCAAATGATCTGGCTAAATTTGCCATTTAATTCGGTGGTCTTGCTGTTTAATGCAGTAATAAACCCCACCCCCTTTGCGATGGTTAAAGGCAGGCCTTCGTCGATGGCGCAATAGAATGTGAGGCTGCCATCTTTATTGACTTTCTGGATTGAGCGGATATACCACTCATCACCAATTTGAAGCATCAGCGGATGGCTGGCGAAGGTGTGACTTGAGAGGGCCTCTATTTTTAGCCCGAGGATTGCTGCATATTCCTCGGCTGCATTTCCCCCATCAATCTCATAGACGGTTCTGCTTTGTGGGTCAGCACGGGTAATGACCATATCAATATCAGAGGGTTCGAAATTCTGTAGCTGGAAGGTTTGAAAGGGCAGCTTTGATTCAATCAGAATAAATATTGCGGCAGCAGAGCTAAAGCTGTGGCCATCATAGACTCTGGTTTCACTAAATTTAAGGCTATCACCTGCGGAGCCTCCGACGATTGAAATGCCATTCATCTCCGTGTGCAGTGTGGCGATAAGTGGCTCTTCCATATTGGAGAGGCCATCAATGAGGAACAGACCAAACATCTCTTTTGTATTCAGTGCATCAGAGAAGTTGAGTTGGCTCTCCAAATTCTCAGCGATGCTTTTGGCTTTGAGTAGATTGAATTTATCCAGCTCATTAATGAGTGTGGAGTGGAGGCAGAAGTGATCGGATGAGAAGCTGATTCCGACGATGCCTCCTTGCAGATAGGTGGAGCCGATCTCCCCAGCGGTAGTACACCCTACAATTGGGCAGTTAAAATGGGCCTTTAAAGCGATTGTCAGGATATCTGGATCGTAACTGTCAGAGCAAAAAAAGACTACCCCGGCCATATTCTCTAGATAAAGTGCATCTTTCAGCTGCTTGACGGCTTGATCAGGGTTCTGGCAGATGACCTCTGCCCGGCGAACATATTGCGTGTTGCTGGAAGTCATATCAATTCTCTTCTGTTCTCTTTTCAAGCAACCAATGTATAAGCAGCTGTTTCAGTGTATCAGGCTCAAAGGGTTTGGGCAGGTGACCATCCATGCCAGCAGCGATGCATTTTCCATGCACCCCGACCATGGCATGGGCGGTCATTGCTATGATGGGTAAATTCTTGAAATGTTGATCTTTTCGGATCTCTGCGGTGGCTTGATAGCCATTCATCTGTGGCATCTGGATATCCATGAGTACCAGTCCAAACGGCTGCTGTTTTACCGCCTCTACCGCCTCCTCTCCATTGTCTACCGTGGTGACGGTCACACCATAAGATTCGAGTAGTTTTTGTGCGATGATCTGGTTGATTTTGTCATCCTCCACCAGTAGCACATGGAACCCTTCCAGCGTTACTGGTGATTGTTGTGCTGTGATGTTGCGTGTGGATGATTTTGTGGTATTGCCCTCTTCTGTGAGGGCAAATGTGAGTGTGCAGAAGAATGTGCTGCCTTTGCCAACCACACTCTCAGCCCATATTTTCCCCGCCATCATATTCACTAATTGTCGGCTGATACTGAGCCCCAGGCCGGTGCCACCAAAACTGCGGGTATGGGAGCTGTCTGCTTGAGTGAAGGGGGCAAATATCTTTTCCAGTTGTTCCTGGTTAATGCCAATGCCTGTATCTTCAACCATAAACTGAAGTTGGATGTTATCTCTTCCTCTTTTCAGCATCTCTACATTAATGGTGACCTCCCCTTGCAGGGTGAACTTTATGGCATTGCTGACAAGGTTGGTCAGTATTTGGCTTAATCTTAGTGGGTCACCCAGCAATGTGACGGGGATTTCACTAGAGAGAGCGAGTGTTAATTTGACCCCTTTTTCTTGAGCTAATGCCTCCATCAACGTCATCATCTTGTTCAAAACATCGTCCAGCTTGAACTCGATGGACTCTATTTTTAGCTTTCCAGCCTCAATCTTTGAGAAGTCTAAAATGTCGTTGATGATACCGAGCAGGTTGCTGGCGGATGATTGAACGGCAAACAGATACCCTTGCTGCTCTTTGCTCAGATCTGTATTTTGGAGTAGATGTCCCATGCCGATAATGGCATTCATCGGGGTACGGATTTCATGGCTCATGTTGGCCAGGAATTCACCCTTGGCTTGGTTGGCATTGTCGGCGGCCTCCGTGGCCGTACGCAACTCGTTCTCGCGCAGCTTGAGTAGGCTGATATCCTCCTTAACAGCAATGAAGTGGGTGATCTCATCGGCATCATTCTTAATGGGACAGATGGATGCAAATTCCCAGAAGGCATCGCCATTTTTCTTTCTATTTCTCAGCTCTCCAGACCAGATCTCTCCTCGAGTAATGGTTTTCCAAAGGTCGCTATATGTCTCTTTTAAGGTGAAACCCGATTTTAGTATGCTTGGGTTTTTACCGATAACGTCATCTTTTGTATATCCAGTGACCTGTTCAAACTTTGGATTCACATACTCAATATTTCCCTTTTTATCGGTAATAATGATATTAACTGGGCTCTGCTCAACCGCCATGTGCAGCTTTCTCAGCTCCTGCTCGCTTTTTTTGCGCTCAGAAATATCCTGAAAAACAGCAATAACCCCTTGCTTGCCATGCTCTGTTAGCGGTACTGCTGTGATTGAAATGGGGAATAACAGGCCGTCTCTGTGTTGGAATACCTCTTCCTCTGATCGGTATGGAACGCCTTTTTCAGCACTATTTAATATGGCGCATGCCTCTTCTGAGTGTGACTCTCCATTGGAGGATGTGCAGTGAATCATACGGTGTAGGTTTTTCCCTATCAGATCCGCCTGTGACCAGCCAAGTAAGCTCTCTGCGGCAGGATTGACAAAAACGCAGACGCCACTATCGTCCATGGCGATGACACCATCACCAATGGCATTGGTTAGTCCTTGCAAAAACTGGTGGGCACGTTTGCTCTTAACTTCCGCTTGGCGACTACGTGCTACCTCGCTTGCGAGTCGACGGTTCCAATAGAGGATAATGAGCAACACAATGAATGCGACGACCAATATCTGCCACAACAGCGTTAAATCCAGGGCTTTTGTATAGTGAATGGATGTCCATTTGTGGAAAATGCTATTCCGTTCAGCTTGTGGAATAGTCTGGAGGGCCTTGTTCAGGATCGATGTCAGAATGGGTTGATCTTTTCTTGTTGCCATACTGAGTGCGTATTTGTATGGGGTTTCGCCAATGATTTTAATATGGGTCAGCCCCATTTTTCCGATGTAGTAGCTGGTGGGGATAAGAGCACCAACAAAGGCATAGGCTTCCCCTTGCGTGACGCGCTGAAGCGCCTCTTCCAGATTGGATACCGGCACAAATTGAAGTTGAGGATAGTCTTGTTGTAACCATTCATGCACGGCATGATCTTGCACCACAGCTACTTTTTTTCCTGCTAAGGCATCAAGCCCTGAAAGGTAGGCGATATCCTTTGCTGAAAAGATTGCCACCGGAATCTCCAGATAGGGTTCGGTGAAGTCTACATATTTTGCTCGGTCAGGTGTCTGGTTGAGTGTGGGTATGATCTCTAGTTTCTTATCTACGATTAACCTCTTTATATCCGCAGCTTGGGCAGGGACGGCCTCAAACTGCACATGCAGAAGTTTTTCCAGATGAGTGAGGTAGTCCGATGATATGCCCTGATGATTGCCCGCCTCATCGGCAAATTCGACCGGTGCCCAGTGGGGGTTAAATGCAACATGGATAATGGGGTGTTGCTTGAGCCACTGCTGCTCCTCTTCCGTAAGGATCAGTTCAGTAGGGGGCGCTGTTCCGGGGAGGCTGATCCATCTGTTTTGTAGCGTAAGGTGCTCTTGCATGGTCACCGCATCTAGCCCTTTCTGTAGGATAGTGGTCAACAGTGGCCAGTCATTGCGCGTAGCAAAATGCATCTCATTGGCGGATAAATGGTTGTTTAGAGTGATCTCGGTAGCGATCTTTAAGTTGTGGATCATCCCCTCCCTTATCGCATAGGCAACAGCCCCCTGCGTACCTAGGTATGCATTAGCTTGGCCATAGGCAACGGCACGTAAACCTGTAGATACATTGGTGACTTCGAGGATATTGATCTCTGGGAAATGTTTTTTGAGTTGCCCAATGTCTGCATACCCTTTAACCCCTGCTACGATCTGTCCTTTGAGATCATCGATACCCTCTATGTTGGTCTCATTCTCTCTGACCACCAGTATGTGGGGGGTGGTGATATAGGGGGTGGTGAAGTCGAGATACTGCTCTCGCTGTTCTGTTTTCCAGATGGCGGGGAAGAGATCAAGCTCACGTGCCTCTCCCTTCTGTAGAAGTTGATCCCACGTGAGGCCATTAATATATTCCAGGTTCAGTCCCACTTTAGCTGCCGCCAACTCCAGAAGGTCAATGGAGTATCCGCGTGGGAGATTATCTATGGTGAAGTCAAAGGGCGGCCAGTCGGTTTCGTTGGCGACTCTGATTTTTGGGTGTTGTTGTAGCCAAGCTAACTCCTCTTTGTTTAGTTTGGTTGGGCGTGTTTGTTGACTACTTGTATCAAATAAAAAGCCATTCAGATGGCGTAAATTTTGTACGAAACCTCCTTGGAGCAATGTTTCTGCGATGATATGAACACGGTGTTTCATGGTTGAACCAACAGGGTAGGTATCAGGCGACATGAGTTGCCTGATTTTCTCAGCCTCATAGAGCAGCGCCCCCCGGCTTTTGTGTTGTGAGTATTGGCTCAGAATAAGCTCTACCATCTCCTCTGGGTGCTTTAGGGCATATTTCCACCCTTCGTTAGTCGCTTGGAGAAAGTTCTTCGCCCGTTGTGGGTTGCTCTCTGTTTCATGCTCGGAGGTGAAGAGATAGCTATCTCCCTGCACAGGAAGATAGGAGGCGATATCGATGAGCTGGAATGGAACCCCTTTGCTCTCGAGAAGGTAGGGTTCATTGGAACGAAAGGCCGTCATGGCATCCACTTCATTACGGATGAAAGGCCCGGTATCAAAGCTGTGCGGCACTATCTTGATATTGACGCCAGGCTTAAGCCCGGCAGCTCGGAAAGCGAGCTGAACAAGTGGTGATTGCAGATCCTTCTCTGCAATCATTAGGCGCCTTCCCTTCAGTGCTTCGAGGGAGTGAGTGCCCAGTTGGGAGATAATCACCAATGGCATGCGGATAAAGTAGTTTGCTAGCAGTTTAACCGGCTTGTTTTGGAGGCGATCCATAAAAAGTATATTGTTAGTGAGGCCGTATTCTGCGCGGCCTGAAAGCACCTCATCGGTAATATTCAGACCCAGCTGATACTCTTTGACTTCAACTTCCAGTCCATACCGCTGGTAAAAACCTTTTTCACGTGCGGCATAAAAACCGGCAAATTCGAATTGGTGCTTCCAGGGCAGTTGCAGGGTGATCTTATCTAGCGGTGCGGCTTGATTACGGTTACTACCCTGAACTTGAACAGATTGTTTTGCCACTGCAGGGGCATTCTGATCTTGGTGTGTTGCAGACCACGCGGGCTGAAGAGCCAGGCATGTCATTAAGAGGGCAAGTAAATACTTCATATCTCAGATACCTCTCTATTAGAGATCCACTCCTTTAGTTAACGGCATTGGAGTATTAGGCTTTAGTAATATTGATGATGGTGATTTGGCAGGGGCATATGTATGTACTTGGTAGTCAAGCATAGGCCTAGTATGGGGGCAGCATAACGGCTTGACCAGAAACAGGCGGATTTTTGTTATGTTTAATGTGGCAACACTACAAATGAGAGTGTATTTGTAATGGGTGGTGTGTTGCAGGTCAGTAGCGACTAATTCAGCTGCAAAATTTTTAGTTAATGCCCCTACTTCTGCCAGTTCCTTTTTGATCTCTCCTTGATTATATGATTTAGCCTCGCTTTCCATGGGCATGTTTGATTCGCATGGGTTCAATGTCTATTCAGCTTCTCTAGATGATCTTTGTGGTTCTTCATTATTTGCCTCTGATTGCCATGGCAATCAGTTCTTTTGCACCGCTTATGTACTCAATCCAACAGCTACAAGATTACACGCTGCATGGGTGATATCACTATCTTTGCAAGTTTGACACTCTTTATCTCCACAGAGTGATGTGCCATTTTTTAGTTGTATTAGTAAATGGGTGAGGTCATCGGCAGCCAGTGGTTTAGAGAAAAGATATCCCTGCACCAAGTCACACCCGTGCTCCTTCAAGAATGCACACTGCTCTTGTGTCTCTACCCCTTCTGCAAGCACCTCCAATCCAAGATTATGTCCCAAGGAGATAACCGTTTTTACAATCGCTGTATCTGTGGGGCTTGATCCTAACCAGCGGATAAACTCCCGGTCAATCTTCAGCTCATCGGCTGGAAAACGTTGTAGGTAACGTAGTGATGAGTGGCCCGTAGCAAAGTCGTCGATAGCAATCCGCATACCTTGCTCGCGTAGTAGGCCAAGAACTTGTTGACTACGTTTCACATCCTCCATTGCCAAGCTCTCGGTGATTTCAATCACCAAGTGTTTTGCCTCCAAGCCGGTGGCCAACAGGGCATTCTCAATTCGCTTGACCAGACAGTCCCGTCGGAACTGAACAGGGGATATATTGACGGCGACCCGCATTGAAGTCAGCCCTTGAGCATGCCAATCTGCCACTGTTGTACAGGCGGTATGCAGCACCCAATCTCCAAGTTGGTGGATGAGTCCTGACTCTTCGGCAATGGGTATAAAACTACAGGGAGGGACATTGCCTAACTCATCACTATGCCATCTGGCCAGCGCCTCTACTCCAACAACGGTCATGCTGTTCAGATCTATCTGTGGCTGATAATGGAGGGTGAGTTCATTACGCTCCAGTGCTCGGCGTAAGGCAGTTTCCATGCTTAACCGCGCATTGGTTGCTGCGTTCAACTGGGCATCGGAAAAACTGTAGCTCTGCCCGCCACTCTCTTTGGCTTGGTTTATCGCCAGATCAGCATTACGCATCAATGCGTCAGGCTCAGCCCCGTCTTGTGGATAGAGAGAGATGCCGATACTGGGGCTGATGACAACCTCCCGACCATCTAGGATGTAGTTGTCGGAGAGTTTTTCCACTATGGTGTCAGCAATCTTGGAGATGTCATTACGCTCCTGCACCTTATGCAGGAGGATGGTAAATTCATCTCCGTTGAGACGGGCCACGGTATCAACGGAATCTACACAGGAGAGCAATCGCTCTGCCACCATCTTTAAAAGATCATCGCCCAAAGCATGTCCTAGCGTTTCATTGATCACCTTAAAACGATCAAGGTTGATGAACAGCAGTGCGAGTGATTCACCTCGGTGTTCTGCTGCTGTAATCGCTTGAACCAGTCTCTCCTTAAACATGCGTCGGTTGGGCAGTGCGGTCAATTCATCATGTAGGGTCTGGTGTTGGATCAGGGCCTCCTTGCGCTTCTCCTCAGTGATGTCGAGAATGGTGCCGAGCAGGAACGTTGGCGCTGTTTCTGTATCTTCTCCCATAGGTTCCGCATGTACCCGCACATATCGTTCACGGTTATGTCCTGGGCGAATACATAGATCCATGCTGGCAGAGCGTTTCCCTTTCTTTATTTGAATCAGCATCTGTTCCATCTTTTTATTACTGTCTGGATGGAGTAGATTCAGCCAATGCTCCAGAGGTATATGCCCCTTCTTTCTCAAGCCTACAATCTTGTTGGCTTCAGCAGAGAATTCGATCGTTCTGTCAATGGGGTCAAGCTGCCAATGCCCCAGGCCCGATAATTTATGGGCGTGGGAGAGCAGCTGCTGGTTGAAGGCTAGATCTTGTGTCATTTGGTGTGTTCGAAGCGCGTAGCGTATCCGCGCACTCACCAGTGGCAGGTTGACAGGTTTGGTAACGAAGTCAGTGGCTCCAATGTCAAATGCTGACTCTATAGATTCGATATCATCCAGTCCGGTAAGCATTAGAATGGGCAGCGCGCGGAACTTGGACATGGCGCGCAAACGCTTGCAGGTTTCAAAGCCATCCATCTTTGGCATGCAGACATCAAGCAGTATCAGGTCTACTGTGCACTGCTCCAACTGGGCCAGTGCATCTACGCCTGACTCAGCTTCTCTGACTTCAAAGCCATGCGCCTCAAGTTCTCGTGAGAGCATCCTCCTAATGAAACGGTCATCATCAATGACCATGATAAGAGGTGTCGGTGAGGTTTTACTCATTTGCTCTCTCCCGCTCTCTTGCCAACGCAATTTCTGCGCAGAAAAGCGGCTGTTTGAATATAGATATCCTCAATGCTGGTTACTCTATACTCCGCCTCAACTAAGGGCATCTTGGCATTCACTTCTGATAGGCTCTTGCATTGACTAGAGAGGGCGGTTAGTCCCAATGCGCCACAGCTGGATTTCAGTATATGGGAGATAGTATGTAGCGTTTTTCGGTCACCCTTTTTCACTGCTTCATGCAGCCCAACTAGATATTGGGGAAGATCGTCAAATAGAATTGCCAGTAACTCATCCACGCCCTCCTGCCCAATACGCGCAATTAACTTGTTGATAGTCTCCATATCCACGAGAGACTGATGCTCCTTTTCTCCAGTGGGCATGTTTGTCACAGTAGCACCGAATCTATCTACCTCCACCTTATGGAGGTTTTTCTTCGGTATTTTTGCCGCACATCTATCTACATTTCTCATTATCATGATTCCTAATATCAGTGCAGTTATTGTTATGTGGATAGGCCATAACTGCAGTTGAAATGATTAACCAAGACGAGGGAAAGGTCTTAAATATAAAAGTCAGTGCCA
Organism: Candidatus Polarisedimenticolaceae bacterium; assembly: GCA_021647945.1. Lineage (GTDB taxonomy): Bacteria > Pseudomonadota > Gammaproteobacteria > Chromatiales > Chromatiaceae > JAKITT01. Next base: position 1,216 of record JAKITT010000048.1, on the reverse strand, counting down.
GCAATAATGGTATGTGGAACACTAAACTAGGCGGGAGGGAGGGCCAAAATCTACAGTAACGACTGTAAATATATGTTGGTTAGAGTGGAGATGCGGGAGAAAGGGCATCTCCATTAATAAGCTACTAAGCTTGCGCTCCTGAAACGTGCTAAATCGTCTTAGCACGAGGCAGTGATACGCTAATGTGAAAAATTATCGGTCAGATTAGTTAAAACTTTAACGGCCCGTTTTTTGTGTTGGAGGTGTTGGGTTTCAGTCGGTTCAGTGTCTCCCATGCACTAATCATATCTGATGCTACTTCACGCACTTTGCGCCGTTCAGAACGTGCCTGTTGTCGGAGTAGTTCAAAGGCCTCATCCTGGTTAATACGATAGCGCTCCATGGTCATGCCAACGACAACATTGGCTACATTTCCGGTATTCAGCGCAGAATTTAATCTATTTTCTGTCTCTTTGGAGGTTTTTAGTTCATTGGCCCTCTCTAATGCTGCCTCAATGGTCGGAATGACCTTTACAACATCAATGGGTTTAATGACGTACCCGAGTGCGCCCTCGGCTACTGCCGCCTCCACCAGTTGATTGCCGGCATGGGCGGAGAGAAAAATTACCGGCACCTTAAGCTCTCTCATTTTTCTTGCGGTATCAATGCCTGACAGACCGGGCATATCCACATCTAGAATGGCGAGATCAACCTGCCTCTCTTTCACTATCTGCAATGCAGCTTCGCCAGAGATGGCTTCAATTACGTCATACCCTGCTTCACGTAATCCACTGCCAAAGGTGGCTAGAATGATGCCGTCATCGTCGGTAAGTAATAGCTGTATTTTAGACATATTTTTATGATCCTTGCTTACTTCCTAAGGAACCTCAAGAATAAGTCCTGATTTTATGCGGGCTGAAACAGCTTCAATTTATCCTGAAGACAGCAGGTTGCTCATTGGCATTCTGACGTTGCAGCACGGATACATCCGTGTGTAGGTCCGAGCAACCATTCTTGCTCACTTTGAAAGAAATTGAAACTGTTTCATCTTGGCCGTGGCTTCATACCTCAGTAGTTATCCGCCTCAATTTCCAATGTACCTTGCTGAACCTCCCTAATCCCCACATAGAAAAACGTAAAACGCAGAAAGCCTTGGTTGTATAATGGTTAGCGACAAAACAAACCGACACCCAATGGGTGAAACAACCAAGGCCAACACACATTCTACCTTACAAAC
>JAKITT010000047.1 GCA_021647945.1 Candidatus Polarisedimenticolaceae bacterium | reverse complement strand
TGTCATAATGGCGATCAGGTCGTTTTGTTTGAGGATCGGTAATTCCCTGTCTGTGGCAATATAATCTCCGGTCTCGCACACCGGGCCGACGACGTCGACAATCTGAGTATCGCCATTGGCTGAAGGTTGCGTGACCCTCAAAACCTCATGGTATGCTTCATACAAGGTCGGTCGCAGAAGGTCATTCATGGCGGCATCAACAACAGCGAAATGTTTGTTCTCGCCATGTTTCATATGCACCACCCGCGCCACTAGAATACCGGCATTACCGGCAAAGGCGGACATACGGCCAATCGACTGGGGACGTTCACTCTCATTCAGCCAGCGGTAGTGATCATCATCTTTACCGACTAATGGAATGGGCAGAAATGGCTCAAGCCGCTTACTGACACCTACCGGGCCAGAGCCTGGGCCACCACCACCATGCGGTGTGGCGAAGGTTTTGTGCAGATTGATATGGATTACATCAAAGCCCATATCTCCCGGACGCACCTTGCCGAGAATCGCATTGAGGTTGGCACCATCGTAATAGAGCAGACCACCCGCTTTATGGGTCAGGTCAGCAATTTTGCGGATCTTCTGCTCAAAGACACCCAGTGTCGATGGGTTGGTGAGCATGATGCCGGCGGTCTGTGGGCCGAGCGCGGCTTTCAGCGCATCAAGATCCATATCACCGTTAGGCCCCGTGGCGATCTCACGCACCTTGTAACCGCACATCACCGCCGAGGCGGGGTTGGTACCGTGCGCGGCATCGGGCACCAGAATCTCTTGGCGCGCATCGTCATTATTGGCTTCGTGGTAGGCGCGAATCATCGCCACACCGGCAAATTCACCCTGCGCACCGGCGGATGGGGTGAGTGAGACGGCCTGCATGCCGGTGATCTCTTTCAGCATCTGTTGCAGGTCAAATAGGCAGGCAAGAAAACCCTGACTATTGCTCTCAGGGGCCAACGGATGACGGCCCAAAAATTCCGGCAACGAGGCGATAGCATGGGCACCACGCGGGTTGTACTTCATGGTGCAGGAGCCAAGCGGGTAGAACTGGGTATCGATAGAGAAGTTCTTCTGCGACAGGCGCGTGTAGTGGCGAACCGCCTGCATCTCTGAGACCTCCGGCAGTAGGGCCGCTTTTTTGCGACGGAAACGCTCAGGAATCGCATCGCTCTCTGCCCGTTTCAGCGGGGCCTGTGCGGTGGCACGGCGACCACTTCTGCTCTGTTCGTAGATCAGCATCTTAAGGAGTCTCTAAATAAGTCTGGTTGAATTTAGGCTGTGATGGAGTGGCCCAAATTTGTTTTGAAGTGAGCTGGAATAATCGCACTATTGTAGCGATCATCAGGACGAATTTGGGCCATTCCAGCCAGCGTAAAACAATCATGATTTGTTTAGAGACTCCTTCAATCCTTTGGGTGCAGTTGACAGAGAACATCATCGACACCGCTAAGAATACGTTCCAACTTGCGGGCGTAACGGTTGATTTCATCATCGGTACGTTTTTCGGTGGCACAGACCAACAGAGCGTTGCCCAGCTCTGGGTAGTCACTGTTCAGATCATAACCACCCAGCAGATCATGGTTCGCCAGCGCACGCAGCACCTCTCTGCTTGAGGCGGGCAGTTTCAGCACTGTCTCATGGAAGGTCTCGCCACTAAAAGCAGGCTCGACATCTTTTATGGCAACCAGCTTTTCATTCAGCTGTTGCGATTTGGCATGGCAGGCCAGTGCAACGCGCTCCAGCCCTTCAGCACCCAATAGCGTCATGTAAATGGTGGCAACTGTCGCCATCAACCCTTGATTGGTACAGATGTTTGAGGTCGCCTTAGAGCGGCGGATATGCTGTTCACGCGCTTGCAGGGTCAAGGTGTAACCGGTGCTGCCCTCTTGATCGACCGTGCGGCCAATGATGCGGCCCGGCATCTGTCGTACCAGCTTGTCGCGGCAGCAGAGAAAACCAAAATAGGGGCCACCAGATGAGAGTGGCGCGCCCAGAGGCTGGCCATCACCACAGCAGATATCGGCACCATTTTCGTCCCACTCACCCGGCGGGGTGAGGATTGAACTGGCGATAGGGTTGACCACACCAATGGCCAGCGCCTGATTGTTATGCGCCCAGTCGGTGAGCAGGTCAACCTCTTCTAAGACACCAAAAAAGTTGGGCTGAGGAATCACCAGCGCAGCGACATCTTCACCCACATACTGATCCAACGCACTCAGGTCGGTACGACCACTCTCCAGATTGAACGGCAGCTCAACCAACTCAAGCCCTTGGTTGCCCACCAGCGCTTTCACCACTTTACGATAGGCGGGGTGCAGGCTGCGCGGTATAAGAATACGACGTGACTTTGACTTGCGATTGGCGCGCACCGCCATCAATACCGCTTCAGCCAGCGCCGATGCGCCGTCGTAGAGTGAGGCGTTGGAGACATCCATGCCGGTCAGCGCCGTCATCATCGACTGGAACTCATAGAGCAGTTGCAGGGTGCCTTGGCTCGCTTCAGCTTGGTAGGGTGTATAGGCGGTGTAGAACTCACCGCGACTGGCGATCTGCCATACCGCCGCAGGGATGTGGTGGTCGTAAGCACCGGCACCAATAAAACAGGTCGCCTCGCCATCCTGTTTTGCACGGGCCGTCATCAACTGGCCAATCTCCATCTCCGACAGACCTTCGGGGATCTCCTGCAACGTTTTACAGCGCAGCACTTTGGGGATCTCATCAAACAGCGTTTCGATATTGGGGACGCCGATGGTCTCCAACATCTGCTGAGTCTCTTCCTCGGTATGAGGGATGAAGGGCATGGCTTAACTCCTACTTAACTGTCGTCAGCAACAAATGCATTGTAGGCATCGGCATCCATCAGACTCTCCAGCTCACTGCTATCAGAGAGTTTGATCTTGAAGATCCAGCCATCACCGTAGGGTGCATCGTTGATATTTTCAGGCGTATCGGCCAGCGTCTCATTTACGGCAACCACCTCACCACTCAACGGCATATAGATATCAGAAGCGGCTTTAACTGATTCAACAACCGCACACTCCGCACCACTCTCTAGCGCACTGCCCATCTCAGGCAGTTCAACAAAAACCAGATCGCCAAGCTGCTCCTGCGCATGATCGGTGATACCAATGACAACAACATCATTGCCCTCTTCACGTATCCATTCATGCTCTTTGCTGTACTTCAGTTCTGCTGGTGTTTCGCTCATTTTTCTCCCCTTACAAATTTAATCTAATTGCTATTTGATGCAGCGTTGGCCATTACGCGCAAAGGGTGGCTTCACCACCTTGGCGGCCACCCGTTTACCACGAATCTCTACTTCACAGCACTCGCCAATATTGCCATCGACTCGTGCCAGTGCGACAGACTCTTGCAGTGTTGGGGCAAAGCCGCCGGAGGTGGTTTCACCCACCAACTCCTCACCCATATATATTTTCTGATGACTACGCAGAATGCCACGCCCGGTCAGCATAATGCCGACAAAGCGGCGCAGACCGCCCCTCTCACGTTGACTCTCTAGCGCCTGACGACCAATGAAATCGCGACTCTCCGGCTGCCAAGCTATCGTCCAGTTGAGTCCAGCCTCTAATGGTGAAACAGACTCATCCATATCTTGACCATAGAGATTCATACCCGCTTCCAGACGCAACGTATCACGCGCACCGAGTCCGCAGGGTTTAATACCCGCCTCGTTCAACGCCTGCCAGAGAGCAACCGCCTGCTCTTGTGGCAGCATGATCTCAAAACCCGGCTCACCGGTATAGCCGGTGTAGGCGATAAACCACTCACCATCATCTGCATAAAAAAGTTTCAGCGCTTCCGCTGCCTGTTGCTGACTAGCGGGTAGGAGCGGCAAACACTTCTGCCGGGCGTTTGGCCCCTGTGCGGCGATCATGGCCAAATCAGAGCGGTGAGTAAGCGTCACATCATAGGTATCGGCTAACGGCTGAATCCAGGCCAGATCCTTCTCGGCAGTCCCCGCATTGACGACAAGACGGTACGCCCCCCCATCACGCAGATAGACGATAAGATCATCAATAACACCACCCGCCTCATTCAACATGCAGCTATAGAGGGCCTTTCCAGGCACCTTCAGGCGGGCGACATCATTTGCCAGCAGTTGCTGCAACATGACGCGACAGTTCTCACCCGAGAGGTCGATAACAGCCATATGGGAGACATCGAACATACCCGCATCGCGACGAACATAGTGGTGCTCATCAAGCTGTGAGCCATAGTGTAGCGGCATATCCCAGCCACCAAATGGCACCATGCGTCCGCCCATAGAGCGGTGGGTATCATTTAAAATTGTCTTTAATGTCATATTACACAGTCGGGGCTGAAGACCGGTGAGTGCCAGGAAGTCACTGAACAAACTGCGGTCATTTTAAGGGATCTCATGGGCTTGTTGCCAACTGCCAAATATACCGCTTGTTCTCTATAGATGCCAAGAAAAAACGGGGCATAGAGGCTAATTATTGGTAGCGCAGAATTTTTCGACTAGTATGTATTATTACCTGTAGGAAAAACTGAAGTTATGGATAGGATTGTGAAGCGTTCATTTCTAGTCATTGCCATGATGCTCTGCACACTGCTTGGAACTGTCCAAGCGGCGGGCAACTTTGCGCTCACCGCCAAAGCAGGCACCTTGGGTTATGGCCTAGAGGGCACCACAAATATATTCTCCAACATCAATGCCCGTTTTGCTTACAACGCCTATGGATACAGCGAAGAGAGCAATGTGGGTGGCAATAAGATTGATGTCGACCTAAAGCTCCAATCAGCCACCCTTCTGCTAGATCTGCACCCAATGAGCGGTGGTTTCAGACTGTCGGCAGGCATCGCCTTTAACGGCAACCAAATTGATCTACGCAGCCAATCTGGCGGCTCTACCGTGGTTGGCGACACCACCTACAGCGACATCTCGCTTGATGGTAAAGTGGAGTTTTCCCCCATCGCACCCTACCTGGGCATCGGCTGGGGCAATGCGATTGCGGATGACAAGGGGTGGGGGTTCAATGTTGATCTTGGCGTTCTATTCCAGGGCGAACCCGATCTTGACCTGACCGCTTCGGGCGATCCAGTCATTATCAACAGCGCGCTCTTCCAGGCCAATCTAAAAAAAGAGAGTGATAGCGCCGAGGATGACCTGAAAACATTTGATCTCTATCCGGTCTTCTCATTCGGCATCTCTTATAAATTCTGACCCTTTACCCAATCCGGCAACTCACCAATCAGCCCCAATGCCCGCCGAGTGATCAGATGTTTTACCGGCCCCGCTGCGTCAGTCAAACTGAGACCGATGTTACGCGCAACGGTAAGTGGCAGCCGGTTATTACTAAAGAGCTTTTTGAAACCATCCATCGCCGCCAACATGCCTATGTTGGCCCCTTTACGACAGCGCTCATATTTTCGCAGCGTGCGTAGCGAGGCGAAATCACGCCCCGCTGCCTTCGCCTCACCCAGTGTCTCAGCCAATGCAGCCACATCAAGAAAACCGAGATTAATGCCCTGCCCGGCTAGTGGATGCATGGCGTGTGCTGCATCAGCCACCAGCGCCAGCCCCGGTTTAATGTAGTGATCTGCATGTTGTAGGCGCAGTGGAAAGGCCCCTCGCGGACCGACGGCAGAGATCTCGCCCAAACGATACTCAAAGGCTTGGCCCAGTTCCGCACAAAATGCGGCATCATCCAGCGCTATCAAACGCTGTGTCTCCGCCGGTGAGGTTGACCAGACGATGGAGCAGCGCCCATCACCCAACGGCAGAAAGGCGAGCGGCCCAGTCGTCATAAAACGCTGCCAAGCGGTATCATTATGTGGTTTCTGTTGCGTGGCGGTAGTCACAATCGCATGCTGATCATATTCCCAGCCATGGGTGGTGATGCCGGCCATGCGTCGAATGGCCGAGTCACGTCCATCCGCGCCTACCACGAGGCTGGCCGTCAGCTGAGAGCCATCATCTAGCGTCAATCGCGGCCGCTCCCCTGCAAGATCGAGAGCTTTGGCCGATGCGGGGCAGAACCGTGTCACATTGTCGAACTGCCCCAATCGCTCCCACAAGGCCAGCTGAGTCACGCGATTTTCCACGATGTGGCCCAGATTTGGCTCACCCAACTCAGCGGCGTCAAAGTGGATGGCACCGTTACCATTGGCATCCCAAACCCGCATCTCCTGATAGGGATTGGTGCGCAATTCACACATGCGTGACCAGACGCCAAGCTGCTGTAGCAATCTTTGTGAAGCACGGCTCAGTGCAGAGACACGCAGGTCAATCTCCTCTTTGGGCCACTCACTGGCTGGCTCACGATGTTCAATCACCGCGGCCTGAAACCCCTGCATAGCAGACATGCAGCCAAGGGCACTGCCCGCCATGCCACCGCCAACAATGATGATGTCGTAATCTTTCATAGTTTCCTATTTATCGTTCGATGCGGTGGATCAACCTCCACCACAACATCTTAATCGCTATGGGTCTAATTCCCTGCCACTCGCCTAAAACGCCTACTGTTGGTGCAGCGAAATATTTCTGTATGTGCGGCCTCAACCGCATACGTTCGCCTTACAGGAATTGTTCCCAACAATTCCACTGCATTTGTTCCATCCATGGAGGTCAAGGCGAACAAATCAACTAAGGGGGTATCCACTTTACTGGCCTTTTTCCACTCCAGACACCTTATGCTCGTGTAGGGTCGCATTTATGCGACCAGCCGAACCTGCGAACCTGCACATGAATGTGCACCTACAGCCATATTAGGCCAATGGAGTGGATATCCTTTTCAACTATTTGATAAGGGGTAGGCCACGCGAGAGACGCGGCTGCTTGCCATTCATGCCCATAAATTGCCGGGCAACACTATGTCTAAGCATCGGCAGCGCATTTAGCCCGATCAACCCAAGATCACGGGCGACGGTGACACTCTTCAGCGGATTGGCAAAAATACGCGCCAGCGTATCCGTGATCTGCAGCACGCGGTCATGGTCCTGCTGTCGCCACGCGGCATACTTTTTGAGCACTGCCAGTTGGCCTGGATCAGCCCCTTCACTGGCTGCATCAGCCAACACCTCCGCCAAGGCAGAGACATCCCGAATACCGAGATTGTAACCCTGCCCAGTCACAGGATGTACCGCATGCGCGGCATTGCCGATCAGCACCAAACGTGGGCGGAACTGCTCCTTTGCCTGACGCAATTTTAGCGGATAAGTGGCACGCCCTCCTGTCTGTTGCAGTCGGCCCAGACGAAAACCAAAACGTTGCTGCAAATGCGCTAGAAAGGCCTTATCTGCAAGCCCCATAATTGCATCAACATCACGATCCCATGCAGTCCAAACCAGTGAGCAGCGCCCCTCAGTCATCGGCAACATGGCGAGTGGACCCGAGTCGGTAAAACGCTCATAGGCGATATTATCGTGTGGTTTGCCTGGGGTGATGTTGGCGATAATGGCGGTCTGATCGTAGGGTTTTTCAAGCAACTCAATGCCCGCTTTTTTACGCACAATCGACTCCACACCATCAGCGCCAACCAGCAGCTTGGTCTTGAGACGACGCATTTCACCCGCACAATCAACATGCACTTCGGCATGATCCGCTTTAATTACGAAGTGGTTTAGGCGGGCGGGACAGATCAGTTCAATATCAGCCAGATCACCCACCCCATGTAGCAGCGCCTTACCCAGCGCATGGCCAGTGGCGACATAACCCAACGCATCGACTCCCTCTTGTTTATGGTTGAGACGGGTGAAGCCACAGTGTCCACGATCGGAGATATGCACACCCAAAATCGGCTCAACATTAGGTTGCAGGCGATCCCAGCATCCCATGCCCTCCAAAATGAGACGCGACCCCCAGGCGAGCGCAATGGCCCTGTCGTCATAACTGGACTGGGCATCCGAATTGTAGGGATGTGCCTCAATAATGCCGGTTTTTAGCCCCAGACCACTCATGGCACGTGCCAAGCTGGCACCTACCATGCCACCACCAATAATAAGGATGTCGTAATCGATCATATAACCGCTTCAGCGAGTCCATTGTATAAAGTCGGTGCCAATATTCACCGCGAGAGGTTTTGGAATCAAGGTGTTTACTTCCTCGTTTTTCAGAGAATGATCGAATATACTCCAAATCTGCTCGATAGTTTCCAGGTGAATGGTATGTCCATCAATAGACGCCCCCTTATTATTGTTTTTGCACTGCTTATGACCTCTCTTTTGGTGGCCTGTAGCGGTATAGGGTTACAACGAACCGCTGAACAAACAGAGGGGGCCCGCCTCTATGACCTCTACTGCTCCGCCTGTCATGGCGATGAAGGCTTTGGTGGCGTTGGTGTACCACTGGCACTGAGCGATTTCCTCAATACAGCATCCGACGAATACATCTATAAAACCATTCGGCATGGTCGTCCCGGCCGAGTGATGCCCGCCTTTAATGAATTAACACATCACCAAATCGACGCTATCGTCACCCATATTCGCAGCTGGGGATGGGGAGGATCTACATCAACCCAATATTCATCTGAAGCGATCATTGGCAACCCAAATCGAGGCCGCCAACTCTACGCCAAACATTGCGCCTATTGTCATGGCATCAATGGTGAAGGTGGTCAGGGCACCGGCGTCACCTTTTCACGACCACGCAGCGCAAAAATTCTTGCACCAGCGCTGAATAACGCAGGATTTCTTGCCGCTGCAAACGACCACATGATCAAGGCGACCCTGATTCAAGGACGCGCCGGAACACCCATGCGTTCAGTCAAAAAGATGGGGTTAAAAGATAAGGATATCAACGATATTGTCCACTATCTGCGCACCTTTGAAGAGAAAACATCAACCGCAGAGCCTGAACAAAACAGAAAGAAAGTGATCATCAAAGTGTCACAATTCTCCTTTGATGAGACATTAGACCGGCTCAAAACGGCCATCAAAAGAAAAGGTTATCAAATTATCCGTGAACATACGCTGGATGCCGGTTTTGCCGAAGCAGGCAGTGAAAACAGCAAACAGTGGATCATCTATTTCGCCAATTTCCGCCTCATCAATGAGTCACTCACACGAGACTCCCGCATGGGGATTTTTCTACCGGGGCGCATTACACTGGTTGAGAAAGAGGGCAAGGTGAGCGTCTTGGCTGCTGACCCTATGATCTACAATGAACTATTCAGTAACAATACGCTTATTGAGCTAGGCAAAACACTGCAACACTTCTACCTCGCAGTTATGGGGGAGGCCACCTCATCATGAAACAACTTGTAAAAAAACTGTCCCTCTCCCTAACGCTGCTTGCGGGAATTCTGCTGTTTAGCCTGCCGGTGCAGGCCGACAATCTTATGATGGTGCGCTCTAAGCTACCATTCCTTCAGGCGGAGGCACTGCTTAAGGCGCAGATTGAGGCCCATGGCTACACCATCTCCAGCGCTAAACGGATCGATATAGATCTGGTCGCTATCGGCATGACAAAGGGAGCCTATCGCGTCGTCCAGTTTGGCAAGCCTAATGAGCTCAAAAAGCTCGCCAATGCGTTCCCTGAGATGATCCCATTTCTGCCACTGCAGGTGGTCATTTTTGCCGAGTGGGAGGAGACGCTTTTCGTCACGCTAAGCCCCGCCTTCTACAGCCAAATCGCACCTCAAGGTGAGCTCGCTCCGATCTATACCCGCTGGGCTCAGGATCTTGGCAGCATTCTGAATATGATGCGTCAGAAAGGTGCGGAATATTAGGCCATCTCTAGAGTAACTATTCAGTTCACCTGTTGTTTCAGGCTGTAGGGTGGGATTTATCCCACCTGTGGTGTCGAAATAAAACCATGCGGCTCAATTCACCTCCGCTGGCGGAATTTATCCCGCCCTACAGAGATCTTTCCAAGGGTACTGAATAGTTACTCTCTAGATACTAAGAAGGTCGTGTCTTACTTTAGGCGCTGCCGCTAGCCATTTCGGCTTCAATCTCTGCCACTGTTTTTGGCGCCCCTCTGCTCAGCACCTCATGTCCCTCTTTGGTGACCAGCAGGTCATCCTCAATGCGTATGCCGATGTTCCACCACTTCTTCGCCACCTTTTTACTCTTGGCAGGAATATAAAGACCAGGTTCGATGGTTAAGGTCATTCCTGGCTCTAGCAGTCGCCACTCGCCATCGATTTTATAGTCACCCACATCGTGCACATCCATGCCAAGCCAATGCCCGGTACGATGCATATAGAAACGTTTGTAGTCTTCTTTTTCTATCAATGTATCAACATCACCCGTCAAGATGCCAAGCTCCACCAACCCCTCTGTAATGGCACGCACCGCCGCCTCATGGGGTGCATTCCAATTATTGCCGGGTTTTACGGCCGCTATAGCGGCATATTGAGCGGCTAAAACCAGTTCGTAGAGCTGTCGTTGTGGTTTGCTGAAAGTGCCATTGACCGGAATGGTACGGGTGATATCTGAAGCGTAGTAGTCCAACTCACAACCGGCATCAATCAGTAGCAGATCGCCATCGGCCAGCTTATCGTCATTCTCCATATAGTGCAGCACACAGCTATTGCCACCGGTGCCGACAATGGGTGGATAGGCCTGCTCACGCGCACCACGAATAGCGCACTCATGGATAACTGCGGCCTCTAGCTCATACTCCATCAGACCAGGACGGCAACTGCGCATAACGCGGCGATGGGCAAAACTGGAGATCTCCGCCGCCTCACGCATCACCTTAATTTCCGAGCGACTCTTATAGAGACGAATATCGTGTAGATAGTGATCCAATGCCAAAAACTCAATCGGGCCGGTCAGGCCACTGCGTGAATTAGTACGAATATCACTGACCCAGCCAGACAGCCGACGATCAAGATCTGAATTGCACCCCATGGCGTAAAAGACCCGCCCGCACTGCTCTAGCATGCGCGGAAGAATGTCATTCAAATCAGTGATCGGAAAAGAGTCATCTGCACCATACCGTTCGATGGCACCCTCTTGCCCAGCTCGGCTGCCGTGCCACTGCTCCTTTGTTGCATCACTCTCTCGACAGAAGAGGATATATTCAGCCTGCTCCCGACCGGGAATCAACACCGCGACCGCCTCAGGCTCAGGAAAACCTGTTAGGTAGTAAAAGTCGCTATCGGGTCGATAATTATGGAGTACATCGCGGTTTCTCACCCGCTCTGGCGCGGCGGGAAGAATGGCAATACTATTATCACCCATCATGCGCATTAGCTGTTTTCGACGACGCTTGAACTCATTTGCATTCATGCTTGATTATCCGGTGTTTGAATGAGGTCATCACAAATCTGCATCGTAGCAACGCGAATAAACTCATAGAGATCATTAAAGGCGATCTCTCCATCCTCATTTTCATCGATACTCTCGGCCTCTAGCTGCGCCATCTCTGCAAAGTCATGCAGCGCCTCTCGGGTCTGTACTGAGAATTCTGCCTCTTTAATGCCACTGATACCCAATCCGTAGAGAAACCCCTGACACCACTCAGCAAGCGCGACCGCACGCCGAGAGAGCGGCTGGTTATCATTCGGTAAAAAAGGGGTTAAACCCAACCCTTGATCGATATCATCTTTCGACTGTTTAAATAGCGCACCACAAATTTGTCGCGCCTCTTGAACCGCTGTATCTCCATCATCCAAGCCGACAAATAGCTCTTCAAACCAGATAGTTAATGCCTCTAGCTTGCCCGAGCTAAGCAAGCCTGCAAGCGAACCATGAATGTTACTGGCACTCTCATCCAACTGAAGAGCAGCAAAAAGCTGCGCTGTTTTTTCATAATCGGGCTTAATTTCTGGACTACTCATCTCGGCAAACTCTACTAAATTTTATATATTTGGCGTCATACCTAATTAAAGGGCACCTCTAGTAATTCATGGCAAGGCATCCACCCTACCGCAAGTTATGATAACGCTCTCCATGAGAGAATACACGTCAGCCTGTCATATGAATAAAGGGGTATCCACTCCATTGGCCTAATATGGCTGTAGGTGCACATTCATGTGCATGTTTGCAAGTTCGGCTGGTCGCATAAATGCGACCCTACACGAGCATAAGGTGTCTAGAGTGGAAAAAGTCCAATGAAGTGGATACCCCCTTATGAATATTCAATCAATTAGGGGTTTCAAGAACTATCACAATATCAATATTCTTCTTAGTATCATGGACGATGAAACGTTGACCGCCAAACGGTGGCACTCTATATTGAACACATGAGCGATATAGAGACAAATGACGACGCAGAACTCGACCTGAAGAAGCTAGAGGCCAGAACGGAAGAGTTGATCCGCACCTGTAGTTTTCTGAAAGAGGAGAACTCCTCCCTGCGCACGCGCCAAGATAGCTTGGTTGCAGAACGAGCAGCACTGATTGAGAAAACAGAGTTGGCCCGCAACCGCGTCGAGGCGATGATCACACGCCTTAAATCAATGGAAGCACCACAGTGAGCAAAAGCCAACCTGTTACAGTCCATGTGCTAGACAAAGAGTACACCATCTCATGTAAACCGGATGAGCACGCAGGTCTACTTGAGTCTGCCCAGTACCTGGATGGCAAAATGCGTGAGATCCGTGACAACGGACGGGTACTCGGTGCCGATAAGATCACCCTGATGGCCGCTCTAAACATTACGCACGAACTGATTCAACTCAAGAACAGCAAAAATGATAGCAGCGAGTCGGTATCCCGGCGAATCCGCAGCCTACAAGATAAAATTGAAAGAGCCCTAAATAGTAATAACCCGCTGGAACTTTAAACCATTTCAGCGTAGCCTGTCAGCTATGGCATCCCCTGTAGCGTTCGTTAAAACCTGGGTATTTTCTTGAGCCTAATATCCTACCCTGGGAAGATAATGCTGGTCCTGGTGTGCATGCCCACCTTCGTGTGGGAAGCCTAAAGGGATCCTGTTCTTGCCACTTGAACCTCTGGTTCGGGAACAAAAGGTAAGTAACGGCGCACGCGGGGGATGCCTCCTTCTCTCTATCCCAACACCAAAGGATACGCTGTGATTGATAAGCGTCTGTTGCGGCGACAGAAGCGCCAACTTAGACGCCATCTCTCTAAACATGATCAGCGCTCACACGCGCTTGACGTCGCTCGTCATCTGATGACACTACCGCAGTTTTTACGCAGTCGGCGGGTCGCACTCTATTTTTCTGCCGATGGCGAAATCGATACCACACCACTGCTGCACCAGCTACGCAATCTAGGCAAAGTAAGCTTCTACCCTGCACTGCACAACCGGCCGGCACCACTCCTCTGGTTTATCAAACATCAAGCAGGCGACCCTCTCATTAAAAACCGCTTCGGCATCTCAGAACCATCGATTCGACGGCACCAACCCACAAAGCCTTGGGCTTTAGATGTGGTGATTTTGCCACTGGTCGCCTTTGATGCAGAGTGCAACCGATTGGGTATGGGCGGCGGCTATTATGACCGTACCTTCGCCTATCTAAAAAACCGTCACTATTGGCGGAAGCCAATACTAATAGGTGTGGCACATGAGTGCCAAAGGGTGACGCAGCTGGAGAGTGAGGCATGGGATGTGCCACTGGATGCGGTGGTGACTGAGGAAAGAGTCTATCTGCCAAACTCATAACGGCGAGATGGGAACTGAGTAGCAAACCTCTTTGTGTACCGCAAAGAGAGGGGAGTAGTTACCGCCGCTCCTACAGATAACCAGCTGCGCGACTGAGTTTTGCACCCAATAACCTTATGTTTTCCTGATTACCCACAAAGCTTAGCCATTGTATAGGCCGATATTACGTTGCAAGGCCAGCAAATACGCACGCTGCCTTATTGGCTGTGGTATCCACTTCATTGGCCTTTTTTCACTCCAGACACTTTATGCTCGTGTAGGGTCGCATTTATGCGACCAGCCGAACATGCACATGAATGTGCACCTACAGCCATATTAGGCCAATGGAGTGGATACACCTTTAGTGCAATTTAGCCTGAATGCCCTTAATTTGCGCCACTTAAGGGGCAGTGTCGCCACACGCCAATTGTAAGCTATTGATATTATTCGTGATTATAATCACATCATGTAGCTGAGCTTTGTACGTAATCAGGTATGGTTTAGTTAGAACGCCGAAATCCCCTGGATTTCACACCATCTAACCCTGACTACCTACAAAATAGGTAACTATTCAGCGTGTTTAGATTTTGCCTCAAATCGAGGCATTTTCGCACGGAAAGAGGGAGCATATAGGGCATATGTGACTGATTGAGTACGATAATAACGAAAAGTTGAGGCAAAAGATGAATACGCTGAGTAGTTACCAAAATAGTTAATTGCTTCCAGCAAAGAGTTGGTAGGCGGGATTATCACTCTCTTCCCAGTAGGGGTAACCCAACGCTTTTAACATTTCATGAAAATCGTGAACCTCGCCTTTGGGAATCTGTATACCAAGCAGCACACGGCCATAAGCGGCACCATGATTCCGATAGTGGAAGAGTGAAATATTCCAACGTTTGCCTAGGCTGCTAAGAAAATTGAGCAGCGCACCTGGACGCTCTGGAAATTCGAAGCGAAATAACCGCTCATCACTCACACCCTTGGCATGGCCACCCACCATATAACGGATATGTAGTTTTGCTGTCTCATTGTCACTCAGATCAACCACTGGAAAACCACTATCTTCAAGTTTCTTGATCAACACCTCACGCGCACCATCATCCTCATCAAGCTCAACACCGGCAAAGATCTGCGCCATCTGTTGATCGGCATATCGGTAGTTAAATTCGGTGACGCTACGTCTACCTAACAGCTTACAGAAGCGCAGAAAACTGCCCGGTTCTTCTGGAATCTGCACCGCAAAAATCGCCTCACGCTGCTCACCCAACTCGGCACGTTCCGCAATATGGCGCAGGCGATCAAAGTTAATATTGGCACCACTCTCAATAGCAATCAGTGCCTCTCCACTGACCGAATTACGTGCGGCATACTTTTTTAGCCCCGCCACGGCGAGCGCGCCCGCCGGCTCGGCGATGGTGCGGTTATCATCAAAGATATCTTTGATGGCGGCACAAATCTCATCAGTATTGACCAGAATCACCTCATCAACATACACTTTGGCGATACGAAATGTCTCTTTACCTACCTGGCGCACTGCCACGCCATCAGCAAAAATCCCAACCTGTTTCAGGGTGACACGACGCCCCGCCTCTAGTGCCTTATAGAGGCAAGGGGCATCTTCTGGCTCCACACCGATAATTTTAATTTTTGGGTACAGCGCCTTGACGTAGGCGGCAATACCGGCAATCAGACCACCACCACCCACCGGGACAAAAATAGCGTAGGGTAGATCAGGATGTTGCCGAAGCATCTCCATTGCAATGGTGCCTTGACCAGCAATCACCTCGGGATCATCAAAGGGGTGAATAAATGTCATGCCACGCTCTTCGGCCAGCTGCTGCGCATGGATGCAGGCATCATCATAAGAGTCACCATGCAGCACAATTTTTGCACCGAGGCTGCGCACCGCTTTGACCTTAATCGGTGGCGTTGTTTTTGGCATCACAATCAGCGCGTGGATAGCCAGTCGTTTTGCCGATAGCGCCACACCCTGCGCATGATTCCCGGCTGAGGCGGCAATCACGCCACACTTTTTTGCTTCATCACTGAGATGAACGATCTTGTTATAGGCCCCACGCAACTTAAATGAGAAGACCGGCTGTAGATCTTCTCGTTTCAGATAGACATCGTTGTTGATACGTTTTGATAGTAGAGGCGCAAGTTCAAGTGGCGTCTCCTTTGCCACATCATAGACACGTGCACGTAGTATCTTTTCCAGGTATTTTTTTGGCATGGGGCTCTTTCCACAAAACTTCACCAAACAGATGTTTGGCTATCGCGTGCTATGATATCGCGCATTGGCAAATAGAGGTAATGATATGAACCCAGATGAGATGAAAAAGCAGGCGGCCATCGCCGCAATGGAGTATGTCGGCACTGACGGAGTCGTTGGCGTTGGCACCGGCTCAACCGTTAACTACTTCATCGACCAACTGGCGACCATCAAGAACAAGATCGAAGGGGCCGTCTCCAGCTCCGAGGCATCCACAGAGCGCCTAAAAGCACACGGTATTCAGGTGATCGACCTCAACGCCGCCGGCGAGCTGAGTGTTTATGTGGACGGTGCCGATGAGGCCAACCACTTCCTACAGCTGATCAAAGGCGGTGGTGGGGCGTTGACGCGCGAGAAGATCATTGCCGCAGCCAGCAAGAAGTTTGTCTGCATCGCCGACAGCAGCAAGTTAGTTGATGTACTGGGTGAATTCCCACTACCGGTTGAGGTGCTACCGATGGCCCGCAGCTATGTCGCCAGAGAGCTGGTCAAACTGGGCGGCACACCAATGTGGCGTGAAAATTTTGTCACCGATAACGGCAATCTCATTCTTGATGTACACCATCTACAGATCATGGAGCCGATCAAACTTGAGCGGCAGATCAATGATATCGCTGGCGTTGTCACCGTTGGCCTATTTGCCGCGCGTGCCGCAGATGTTCTGTTACTAGGTTCAAGTGACGGCGTGCAGACCATTCTGCCTAAATAGATTCATAACCCGCCCAATGAACGACGACCAGCTCCTTAGATATAGCCGCCAGATCATGTTGCCCGCCCTTGAGTATGAGGGGCAGCAACAGCTGCTCAACTCCCGCGTGTTGATCATCGGCATGGGCGGACTCGGCGCCCCCGTCTCAATGTACCTCGCGGCGGCCGGTGTCGGCCATATGGTGATCGTCGATTTTGATGTGGTCGATCTAAGCAATCTCCAGCGCCAGATCATCCACACCACCCAGACCATCGGCCAACCAAAAACAGACTCCGCCTGGACAGCGCTCAACGCCATCAATCCCGATATTCGCATCGACCCCATCAACCAGATGCTGGAGGGTGATGAGCTACTGGAGCAGGTGAAACAGGCCGATGTGGTGGTTGATGCCAGCGACAACTTCAGCACCCGTTTTGCACTAAACAAGGTCTGCCGTGCCACCGCCACACCGTTGGTTTCAGGCGCTGCCATCCGCATGGAGGGACAGGTCTCGGTCTTCTCTGGCCAGCCCGGCGACCCTTGCTACCGCTGCCTCTACCCTGAAGAGGGACAGGTCGGTGACAGCTGCTCAGAAAATGGTGTACTCGCCCCGGTGGTGGGTATCATCGGCAGCATCCAAGCCACCGAAGCGATTAAAGTGCTCACCGGCATGGGCAGCACACTGGTCGGCAAGTTGATGATTCTCGACGCTCTGCATATGCAGTGGCGCACCCTCAAACTCAAACCCGACCCACGTTGCCCCGTCTGCAATGGCGAAAACAGCTAGCTGGTTTCTACTGCCCATTGCTCTAGCGGTAGTTCTAGCCGGTCTGCTGGGAGATGAGTGGCAGCTACAGCTACGTTACCAAAGTGATCTATTCAGCACTGGCCAGCTCTGGCGGCTAGTAAGCGGACATCTGCTGCATCTTGGCTGGAATCACCTACTAATGAATTTGGCAGGCCTAATTCTGATCGTACTGATCTTCAACGACCGCCCCCTGTCACGCTGGTGGTTCGATAGTTTGATCTGCGCACTCGGAGTGAGTCTTGGCCTCTACCTCTTCAGCCCCGAGACCTACTGGTACGTTGGCCTCTCCGGCCTACTGCACGGCTTGCTGATCGCTGCAATAGTCGATTACCTGCCGCAACAACCTCGAATATATGGCCTACTACTGACTACCCTAGCAGGTAAACTACTCTGGGAGCAGATATTGGGGCCACTGCCTCTCTCAGAAAGCACGATTCAAGGTATCATTATTGTTAATGCTCATCTATACGGAGCCATCTGCGGCTTAGGAATATCACTCCTTATTGATTTTAGGGAGCGCTGAAATAGAGGCAATTACCGAAGCAGTTAATTATAGGCTTTGGCAATGCTTAACCCAGTTAGTATTTATTGAACCAATATCTCTGGTTCGGCACAAAGCCCCCTCCAGCCAAGGAAATCGAAAAGAACGATATAATTGATTCAGGTTGATTAGGCAGATTGACCGTCACTCTTTCATCACAACTCAGGCCTATTCCCAGAAAACCAGTTGCAGTTTTCCGAACATCATTCGCCAAGCGGCCGTAGCTAAACTCACTACAGAAGTGGATCCCAGAAATGAGACAGTCGCCTAATTGAAATTCCTGAGGTATTTTAAGACACCACAGGAGAACACTATGAGACGAAAAGATTCAACCATCATGAACATGTACAAAATTATGCTAAAGTAATGACTTCACACCTAAGACTATGGTCTTAGGGATTTAATAAGAACTAAAGATTAAACAAGGAAAAAAGATGAAGATTGCAGTTGTTGGTACAGGATATGTTGGCCTTTCAAACGCAGTACTACTCGCCCAACACAACGAGGTTGTCTGCCTGGACATCATCCAGGAGAAGATCAACCAAATTAACAACAAACAATCACCCATCTCCGATGCCGAGATCGAAGAGTTCCTGACCAATAAACCTCTCAACCTGATGGCAACACAGGACAAAGAGCTCGCTTATAGCAACGCAGAATTTATCATCATCTCAACACCAACTGATTATGACCCTGAAACCAACTACTTCAACACCTCGACTGTAGAACAGGTCATCAAAGAGGTGATCAAGATAAACCCATCAGCGGTAATAGTAATCAAATCTACGGTGCCAGTTGGTTACACCGAAGAGATAAAAAAGAGATTCAACATTGACAACATCATATTCTCACCCGAGTTTCTGCGTGAAGGCAAAGCCCTCTATGACAACCTCTACCCCTCTCGCATTATCGTTGGCGAGCAGTCGGAGCGTGCCAAAATATTTGCCTCCCTTCTAGCGCAGGGTGCAAAAAAGGAAGATGTGCAGATTCTATACACCGAATCGACAGAAGCTGAAGCAATCAAACTCTTCTCCAACACCTATCTTGCACTGCGCGTCGCCTACTTCAATGAGCTGGATACCTACGCCGCTGTCCATGACTTGGACAGCAAACAGATCATCAACGGAGTCGGACTCGATCCACGTATTGGCAGCCACTACAACAACCCATCCTTTGGTTACGGCGGATATTGCCTGCCAAAAGACACCAAACAGCTGTTGGCCAATTATAATGATGTCCCCAATAACATCATCGAAGCGATCGTCCACGCCAACACCACACGAAAAGACTTCATTGCCAATTCCATCATAAAACAGAACCCAAAGGTTGTTGGTATCTACCGCTTGATTATGAAGAGCGGCTCAGACAATTTCCGCGCATCATCCATCCTTGGTATCATGAAACGTATCAAGGCTAAAGGTATCGAGATTGTAGTCTATGAACCAGGCTTGCACGAAGAGAGATTTTTCCACTCAAAAGTCTTAACCGACCTGGATCAATTCAAGTCTTTGTCTGACATCATCGTTTCCAATCGAATGTGTGAGGATCTAGAAGATATTAAAGAGAAGGTATATACCCGTGATCTTTTTGGCTCAGATTAGGGGACATCAACAAGCCTCCTTGACCATGCATGAAATAGGGTTTTCATCATTGAAAGAAGCCAAACCATGGCAGGCAGGCAGGCCTTAAATTCACATAGCTTTTAATATGGTCAACTCTCAGAATCTATTATTTTTTGGTGGCTGAAACCTTTTTATAATCCCCCACCTTGCAACAAGGTAGTCAGCCTATTACGATATTGGGCATAAGTATC
This sequence comes from Candidatus Polarisedimenticolaceae bacterium, assembly GCA_021647945.1. Taxonomy (GTDB): domain Bacteria; phylum Pseudomonadota; class Gammaproteobacteria; order Chromatiales; family Chromatiaceae; genus JAKITT01. Next base: position 2,585 of record JAKITT010000047.1, on the reverse strand, counting down.
TAAACCTGAAAGGTAGCAACATAATGAGAACACTGGTCACCGGCGCCGCTGGCTTCATTGGCTCGGCTCTGACACTCCGTCTCCTTGCACGTGGCGATGAGGTTGTAGGCATCGACAATCACAATGATTACTATGACCCTGCTCTAAAAGAGGCTCGGTTGGCCAGACAAAAAGATCACCCGAACTACAGCCATATCCGAATGGATGTTGCCGATCGGGAAGGGATGGCCGAACTATTCAGCAACAACCATTTTGACAAGGTTGTTCATCTTGCCGCACAGGCCGGGGTTCGATACTCACTCGAAAACCCTCTTGCTTACATCGACAGTAATCTCGTGGGTTTTGGTCACGTTCTGGAAGGGTGTCGCCATAATGGGATAAAACATCTCGTTTACGCCTCCTCAAGCTCCGTCTACGGTTCCAACACAAAGATGCCTTTCTCCATCCACGACAATGTGGATCATCCAGTCAGCCTTTATGCGGCAACGAAAAAAGCCAACGAACTAATGGCCCATACCTATAGCCATCTCTATGACCTACCTACTACAGGCCTACGATTCTTTACCGTCTATGGCCCTTGGGATCGCCCGGATATGGCCCTCCAGAAGTTTACACGCGCCATACTTGCTGGAGAGAAAATCAAAGTTTTCAACTACGGAAAACATCGCCGGGACTTTACCTATATTGATGATATCGTCGAAGGCATTGTACGCATCTTGGATAAACCAGCAGCCCCTAATCCAGACTGGAACGGCGAGAGCCCTGATTCCGGCACCAGCAAGGCGCCTTGGCGAGTCTATAACATTGGCAGCAATAACCCGGTTGAGCTACTGGACTATATTGAAGCACTTGAGAAGGCACTCGGAAAAAAAGCGGAGAAGGAACTGCTCCCCCTACAACCAGGCGATGTCAAAGATACCTATGCAGATATAGATGACCTTGTAAACGATTTTAACTATAAGCCCTCTATGCCTGTCAATGAAGGTATACAATTATTTGCACAATGGTACACAATATACAATAGTTAACTGCAAGCAATAATAGGCAGCTTCTGGTAAGGGCGGGGAGAACCCATACTTCTCCATATTCCTTAGAAACCTTGCCCACAATAATGATTATCCACTTTACTTTGGTAAAAATAGAAACATGAAAAAAGTTCGCAAAGCAGTTCTGCCGGTAGCCGGTTGGGGTACAAGATTTTTACCAGCAACCAAAGTGATGCCAAAAGAGATGCTGGCTGTGGTAGACCGACCCGTTATTCAATATGCTGTTGAAGAGGCGCTGGCTGCAGGTATCGAAGAGTTCATCTTTGTAACAGGGCGTGGCAAACAGACGATTGAAAACCACTTTGACCACAACTTTGAGCTTGAACATCTACTACGCGAAAAGAATCGCTTGGAAGAGCTTGAATCAATCACGCGTATCATCCCTGATGAGGGCAAGATATTCTACACGCGACAGAGCCAACGCAGGGGGTTGGGCCATGCAGTGCTGTGCACCCGTGAGATCGTTGGCGATGAACCCTTCGCCGTTCTACTACCTGACGATATAATTTGGTCAAAAAACAAGAAAAATACACTTAAAGGAATGCTCGATCTCTATGAAGAAAAAGGGACATCAGTCGTCTTGACCTCTCGAGTTATCGATGAGAATGTCACTCGCTATGGCATTATCGACCCAGGTGTTAACCAGTTTGAACACAATGCAATCAAGGTACAGGGTTTTGTAGAAAAACCCACATTAAAAGATGCACCATCCAACTACGCCATTATGGGCCGTTATATTTTTAGTCCACGAATCTTCGATTGTCTTGAAAAAACCAAGCCTGGCGCAGGTCAAGAAATCCAGCTAACTGATGCAATGGCTAAATTAGTTAAATCAGATGGTTTTAATGCCTACTTGCTTGATGGAGAACATCTGGATTGTGGTGATAAAGCAGGTTATGTCAAAGCGACTATCTATATGGCTCTACAGAAACCTCATCTGCGCGACGATATAATTGAATATATCAAAAGCCTTGATCTGACTAAGTAATTCAGTTGTCACCTACCAGTTCGACAATAAACGTCATGACTATGAAAGCAAGCTATCGTAGAGTATGCGCTAGCCCATGAAGAGTTTGAAAAAGAGTTTTCTGACTACCTTAAGAGCCTTACCTTACGTGCTTAACAGAGCAGTGTTCTGCTGCACTCATTGATGAGCGTGACCTGTCACTTAAATTACTCTAGACCTGAAGAAAAACATATGAACTGCCTGTGGTGATAAAACCAACAAGACGCAATACCAAGATGCTAGAAATACACGCAACAAGCAAACACCCAAATATCTGTCTAACTCAGATACAATCGCTGACCGCCAAGGAGAGATAATTGGACTTCCCTCACCCTCAAGCAGAAACTGGTTACTTATCAAGAAAACCAGCACTGGGAGTCCAAGAGATGAAGAAAACGATTGTAGGTGTAGACTTAGCCAAAAAGGTAATCCAGGTATGTGTGGTTCAAGGAAACAAGGTTGTTAGCAATGATGAGATGTCACCCGTTCAATTCACATCTTGGTTAGCCATGGCAAAGCCAGCGATTATCGTG
>JAKITT010000158.1 GCA_021647945.1 Candidatus Polarisedimenticolaceae bacterium | reverse complement strand
TGATGAGGCGTTAAGCTTTCTAGCGCGGTGGATAAGGCATGAAACTCATTGATTTTCATTACATCACCTATCTCATTGATTGCTCTACTTTAAATATAGACCAACAATTAACGATGACATAGCCAAACAAAATCAGATGGTCAGCTCCAAACTCTCTAATTCCACTAACGATTTAAACTCTAAGCATCTTTTATGTCAAATCTTGCACTGAACCAAGCAGATTAAACTACAGACTTTGAAAAGCCATAACCGATATCAATTTGGCATACACTTTCCCACAGAAAACAATTCTAGAAAACAGGCAACTTTGGGAACATCTGTAGCAATTCATGCTCTAAGGTAGTTCAATATGTATTTTCCATTTTCCCAAAATTAAAGGTACAACATATGCGCCGGATCGCCTCAATACTCTTTGCTCTGACTCTATTTTTCAGCCAAACCGCTTGGGCAGGTGATGATGCCTGGGAGACTATCGAACCCGCCATTCCTACTGACAGTGATGCTAAAGTCGAAGTTGTTGAGTTCTTTTGGTACGGCTGCCCACACTGTTATGCCCTTGACCCAGTGGTCGAAGATTGGAAAAAAACCCTGCCTGAAGGGGTCGTTTTTAGACACGTCCCCGCCGCTGTTAATCCAAGCTGGCTGCCCCACTCTTACTTCTACTACGCCGCTGAGTTGCTGGGCGTTGCTGATAAACTGCATGAGCCACTGTTTAATGCCATGCACAAAGATAAGCGCCGCATCTACGATAAAGAGTCGCTGATCGCATTTGCTGTTGAGAATGGTGTGGATGAGGCAAAAATGCGCAAAGCATGGCGCTCTTTTGCGGTTAACACCAAGGTGCAGCGAGCCAATAAACTGGCCAAACGCTTCCGTATCAATGGTGTACCCAACATCGGGGTGAATGGTAAATATCTAACCAACGGCCAGCTGGCTGGCACCAACCAGAAGATGATGCGTGTGGTCGACCATCTGATACAGGCCGAGCTGAAAGGCGTCGATCCTGAATAAGTAATCGTGGAGCGGTCATAGCGACCGCTCCACACTTTCATCAAGTCCACATGACCTTGGCCAAACCCCACTGTACAATCGCGCCATCTAACGAAATAACAATGGGGTATAGAGATGTCAGGTCATGGAATTCTAGTCACGGGGGGTGCCGGTTATATCGGTAGCCATACCGCACGACAACTGGCGGATGCTGGCGAGAAGCTCTTTATCCTCGATAACCTCAGTACAGGTTTCAAACAGTCAGTATTAAACGGTGAGTTGATTATTGGCAATACCGGCGACAAAGCGCTGGTGAGCCGCGTTCTGAGTGAGAATGGCATTGATACGGTGATCCACTTCGCTGCCCACACGGTGGTACCTGAATCGGTCTCCAACCCACTGAAATACTACGGCAACAACACCTGCTGCACACGCAACCTGCTGGAGTGCTGTCAGGATGTCGGAGTTAAGAACTTCATCTTCTCCTCCACTGCGGCTGTTTACGGTACGCCTGATGGCGGTATCGCATCAGAAGAGTCCACTAAACAACCCATCAACCCTTATGGCACATCAAAATTGATGTCTGAGATGATGTTACGCGACCTCTCTGCCGCCACCTCTCTAAAACATGTGATTTTGCGCTACTTCAATGTGGCCGGTTGTGATCCAAAGGGCGAGATCGGACAAAGCACACCCAACGCCACACTACTGACCAAGGTGGCCTGTGAGGCCGCCGTTGGCAAGCGCGATGCCGTCTACATCTTCGGCACCAACTATGAGACGCCCGATGGCACCGGCGTGCGTGACTATATCCATGTCGAAGATCTGGCCAACGCCCACGTCAAGGCACTCGATTACCTGCGTGGTGATGGCGAGTCAACCACCCTCAACTGCGGTTATGGCCACGGCTATAGCGTACGAGAGATGCTGGACGCCGTCGGCAGAGCCAATGGCACGCCACTCAACATCATTGAACAGGCCCGCCGTGCTGGGGATCCAGCATCACTGGTCGCCAATACTCAGCGTATCCATGAGGTGCTGGACTGGACGCCGCAATACGATGATCTCGATACCATCGCAAAAACCGCACTCGCCTGGGAACGCAAGCAGCTCACCGCCCCTTGGAGCAATGAGTAGCGCCCCGCTAGTCAACACGCATGGATCTACTACAGATATTCATCCTGGCTGCGTTGCAGGGGCTGACAGAGTTCCTGCCCATCTCCAGTTCAGCCCATCTCATTCTAGCCCCTCAGGTACTCGGTTATGCCGACCAGGGGCTGGCTTTTGATATCGCCGTACATCTTGGCACGCTAGCGGCCGTCACCGGCTACTTCCGTAAGCAGATCGCCGCCATCATCATCGACCTCAGTGACTCACTCTTCGGCTCCAAGCAACGCACTGAGCACTCCCGCATGGGGTGGATGATTATTGTCGCCACTATCCCTGTCTGTATCTTCGGCCTACTGATGAAATCTCTGGTCGAGACCGATCTGCGCTCACCGCTGGTCATCTCGATCACCACGCTGATCTTCGGCATCATGCTCTACTGGGCCGACCTAAAAGGGCAACAGACCCGCTCTGAGCAAGAGATGGGCATGCGCGATGCCCTCATCATCGGCCTATTTCAGGCCATTGCCATCATCCCAGGCACCTCACGCTCCGGCATCACCATGACCGCTGGACTGATGTTGGGGCTGACTCGCGAGGCCGCCTCACGCTTCTCATTTCTGCTATCCATTCCTACCATTCTGATGTCAGGTGGCCTAGTCACTCTCGATCTCATCAAGAGCGATGACGCCGTCGCCTGGAACGAACTCTGGCTCGGCGCACTGTTATCATTTGTCTGCGCCTATCTCTGCATCCACCTCTTTTTGCGCTTCATCGAACGCATTGGCATGTTGCCCTTCTTTATCTACCGCATGCTGCTTGGCGGGGTTATTCTGTTGGTTATTTTATAGCGCACCTCACCGGCCACCCTACAGATTAAAAATGTAGTCCGTTTCCTACGTACCTTTCAGAATCCACCTACAAACACCTCCACTTTTAGTGGTTATAATCTCGTCTATAAAGTCCTTACAGATGGCCTTTGTAGAAGAAAAATATTAATAGGCCACGGAGGGCCACTATGATTCAGATCCCCCTGGGTGCCTTGAGCACCCTTTTTTTTATCCTCATCCACAACACAGCAGCTGCATCACTCATCATCAACGAGATCGACTACGACCAACCAAGCTACGACCGCGCTGAATTCATTGAGCTACTCAACACGGGCCCCGATCTTCTCAATCTGGATGACTACACACTTTCACTCATTAATGGTATCTCGGGGGAGGCATACCGCAGCTTCACTCTCACCAGCTACCAACTCGCCGCAAACGACTATTTTGTTCTCTGCGGCAATAGCAGTCTCACCATCAACTGTGATTTTGATAGCGGAATAGGTAGCAACTTAATTCAGAATGGGGGCACTTTACCCGATGCTATCGCACTCTATTTCAGTAGTGTCCGGTTAGAAACTTGCAGTAATTTAAAGGAAAAATATTTGTAAAAAAGTTTGGATAAAAGCGTTTTTTTGCTTGACATGAGTTAAAAATCG
>JAKITT010000046.1 GCA_021647945.1 Candidatus Polarisedimenticolaceae bacterium | reverse complement strand
TGATGAGCCAATTGAGCAAGTGTGAGCACATTCTCAGCAGGCGTACCACGGTAACCAACCTCCTCAATATCGGCCTGAGTGAGACTGGTCAGAATAGTCACTGCGATCAAGTAAGGCCGGTTTGAACAACGCTCCAAACGCTCACGCGCCGCCTCCATCATGTGCCGGCCACCGGAGGCGTGAACATTGACCATCCAGACACCAAGGTCGGCCGCCGCCGCACAGGCTCCTGCAACGGTATTCGGAATATCGTGAAACTTTAGATCGAGGAAGAGCTGAAAATCACGTTTTACCAGCTGCTCAACCAATGCGGGGCCGCTACGGGTAAAGAGCTCTTTCCCCACCTTTAGCCGACACAATTTCGGGTCAAGTTGATCGACCATGTTGAGTGCATCGGCCGCATTGGCGTAGTCCAGTGCAACAATAATTTTCGGGTCATTTACTACCATGGGTTTGTTCTCACAGATCTTATTTAAGCGGGCTATTTTACCTGCACTCAGACCAATGCGGCTACTGGTTTAACACCATCCCATGTGTGGCAGCTGGGACACTGCCAATGAAGATTGGTCGCTTCAAAACCACACTCATCACAACGATAAGCCGGACGACCCAATAGTGATTTAGCCACCAAATCGCGTAGCACCTGTAGCGTCTTACCATCCAAGCTACCCTTACTCTCCAGATTAAGCGAGATCAGCCGCTCCACGCCATGCAGATCGGGATTATCCTGCAAATGAGCCAACACAAATGCTGATGCGGCCTCCTGATCCTCTTCAATCAGATTGGATATGGCGGTCATCACCGCAGTATCTTTATGTTGCTGATAGTGTTGTTGAAGAAACCCTACCATCGCCTGCTGCCGTCCCAACTGCTGGTAACAGTAGACCAGCGACGAGAGCACCTCGGAGAGATAGCTAGGCGCCAATTGGGAGAGTTGCTGGTAGTGTTTAATGGCTGCTTTAAACTCTCCCTGTTCACTCTCAATCCGCCCCTGTAGCAGAAGGGTTCGAACAGAGGTTTTGTCAAATGAGCGCCCTTTTTCCAACAACTTACCAGCCTCGCGCCAATCTTCCTGCTTCAAGGCGATCTCAGCCAATTCACAATAGTAGTGTGCAATCTGCTGTCGATAGGGACGTTTATTGACCACCTCAAGCTGCTGCGCCACATCGAGACACTTCTGCCACTCCTTCTCATCCTGATAGATAGAGAGAAGATGGGTCAGCGCCCGAGCCGCATAATGGCTGGATGTTTTGAGTTCCAGGAAGAGGTTTTCAGCTCGATCAAACAGGCCTGCCCGCATATAGTCCACGCCCAATTCAAGCAGGGCCTCGGTGCGTTGATGCGGTTGAAGGGTCGGCCTGGCGATCAGGTTTTGATGGATGCGGATAGCGCGCTCCACTTCGCCACGACGACGAAACAGATTGCCCAGTGCCAGATGAGTCTCGACAGTCTCACTGTCGATTTCCAACATGGTAACGAAAAGATCAATCGCCCTATCGGGTTCTTCATTGAGAAGATAGTTGAGCCCTTTTAAGTAGACCGGATCAAACTTGGGCTCATCCCGGCCGGTCGCTTTTTGTTGCATGCTACGCTGAGCAGCAAGCCAACCTGAAGCGGCAGCCACTGGTAATAGCAGCAACAGCAGTTCAATAGGCATCTATCTATCCGCAGATAACTCAGCTCATTGCTGGTGCTTATCAACCTGATAACGCAGCTGCGCATTCTCTTGTTTAAGACTCAGCCGAACAAAGAAGGAGACAATCGCCCCCATTAATGCACCTGAAAAGAGAAAACCAACCAGTAGAACCGACAACGGCAAGTCGATGCTAGCGAAGTAGTAGTTGAAGTGAACCGGTTCAGCATTCAACACCGCAAACACCGCACCAACAACCATGACTAGAACAATTATAATGAGATTAAAGAAGCGCACCCGACTCTCCAGCGATACTAGTTAAACCAGCCAAAACCGTTGTTTCAGCATAAATCGAAGAAGGTCATTCTACGACCAAGGAGAAAATTATGTAACCAAAAACAGCGTCTTTCCTGCAAGAGAATCGCAATCACTTCAACCACTACCCACTTCTAGGCATAGTCATCCAATATCCCATTACTCACTAGGCGTACCCCTACTGAATCATCCCCCTCCAGATCATCAAGATGGTTCGTCGCATCACTTGCCGAATCCCCGTTTAGCCCCTCTTCAGAGTTTTGGCTATCTGCACCATTAAAACCGGCACTGTTACGATCACTCACATCAACATTGACCAGATTCATATTAGTCTCGCCAAACATCTCCCTTAGACGAGGGATCGCAGCATCAATCGCCTCACGTGTCACCGCATGGTGAGCGACAAAACTAACATTGGCCTGATCATTCTGCACGCTCACTCGAATCTCAATTGGCCCGAGGCCACGTGGATTGAGCTTCACTTCGGCACTCTGAATCTCCTGTTTCACCATCCATTGAATACGGGCACTTAGATCCTGCCCCCACATCTTCTCACCCACCGGATGATTAATGGTCGGTAGTTGAGTAAGCGCACCTTGGGTAGCCGTTGCTGCTGTCTGCGGCAACATAGAGAAGGATGCGGCCAGGTGGGACGACAAACCCGTCGACTCAAGTGCAGTCACCGCCACCGTTGGCAGCAAAGGTGTCACACTCATCTCGCCGTTGGCCAATCGTGACGCCTGTAGATTGGCCAATAGATCTGTTTTTTCTGGCTGAGGCTGACTCGACTGGGCTGCCATTTGTCCAGCCAATTGTGGCGACAAGCGCGCCTGTTCACCCGCGGCTGCCATCTTAATCTGCGTCAACACAGACTCGTCTGGCAGCGCATCATCTCCCTGCTGAAGTGGCAATAGCTGGCCGCTTATCAACTGAGAAAGCGGCAACAAGCTGCCACTTTGGTCAACTAATTCACCCTCCTCTGAGAGCTGGATCTCTGACCAGGGCAAGCTGGCCACTACACTTGGGGCAGATTGAGAATAGACCAGTTCAAGTTGCTCAAGAAAGGCGGAGAGCCCCTCTTCACTCAAGGTTTCTCCGGGTTTAGCCATCAACCCTGACTCACCCGATGCTGCCCCTGAAGCCTTCATCTCCGACAACATATTGAATATCTGCATAGTCACCTCAGCCGTTCGTTTAGTATTCACGTAGCAGATCACGTGCCAATAATTTCTAGTCAGTAAACACTATTAACATATTGGCAATTAAATGGCTGGAACGTAGACTAGGGAAACACTGAATTAAGTCATGATTGTTTTAGACAATCTAAGTCACTATCAATTTTAAAAAGAGAACAACTGGAGTTTTCATGCACTACATAGTCAAATCTGGTGATATCACTCAACAGAAGAGCGCCTGTACTGTCATTGGCATTTTTAGCAAATGTAAACTCTCCGCCTCTGCAATGGCGTTAGATGAGGCGTGCAACGGACAGATTAGTCAGATCTTAAAAAAGGGCGATATGGAGGGTGAAAGCGGTCAATCGCTTATGCTCTATGATCTACCCGGTTTAAGTTGCGAACGCCTACTGCTGATCGGCTGTGGTAAACAGAGTGAACTGGATGCCAAGGGTTATCAGAAAGCAGTCACCCTTGCGACCGAGATTCTAAATGAGAGTCGTGCAACAGCGGCGATCTATACCCTGCCAGAACTCGAGATAGCAGAGTGCTCTCTCTATCAAGTGGTACGTGATACCGCACTTAGTGCCACCGCTTCACACTATCGAGCAGATCGCTTAAAGAGTGAAAAGAAGGATGAACCAAAACACCCACTGAAAAAGATCATCCTTTTTATCAGTGACAGCAAACAGATAAAGCTGGCTCAGCAGGCCGCTAATCACGGTAATGCCATCGCCAACGGCATCTCACTGGCTAAAGAGTTAGGAGATCTACCAGGTAATATCTGTACACCCACACATCTTGCCGACCGTGCAACGGAGTTGGCCAAAGGTGCCAGCAAGCTCAAGGTGGATATCCTCGAAGAGAAACAGATGGAAAAACTTGGCATGGGCTCTCTGCTCTCCGTTTCTAAAGGGAGTCGTCAGCCAGCCAAGTTGATCATAATGAATTATACAGGCGGCAAAAAAGATCAAAAGCCGGTGGTGTTGGTCGGCAAAGGTCTCACCTTTGATGCCGGTGGCATCTCGCTAAAACCCTCCCCAGGCATGGATGAGATGAAATATGACATGTGCGGTGCCGCCAGTGTCTTTGGCACACTTCAGGCATGCGTTGAACTAGGGCTACCGATCAATCTCATCGGCGTGGTTCCCAGCTCAGAAAACCTGCCCGATGGGGATGCCAACAAACCCGGTGACATTGTCACCAGCATGCAAGGGCTGACCATTGAGATTCTCAACACCGATGCGGAGGGACGTCTAATTCTTTGTGATGCCCTCACCTATAGTGAACGCTTTGAACCTGACGTGGTGGTTGATATTGCCACCCTCACCGGTGCCTGTGTGGTGGCACTCGGTAGCCACGCAACGGGGCTACTGAGCAACAATGACGCACTGGCCGATGAGCTGCTTGATGCAGGCCAGCACGCCAATGATAAGGCGTGGCGTCTACCGTTGTGGGATGAGTATCAACCCCAGCTTGACAGCAACTTTGCCGATATCGCTAACATCGGCGGTAAAGAGGCTGGCACCATTACTGCCGCCTGTTTCCTCTCCCGCTTCACCAAAAAGATGAAGTGGGCCCACCTTGATATCGCGGGCACTGCTTGGAACTCAGGAAAAAGCAAAGGGGCCACGGGGCGTCCGGTATCACTCCTGACCCAGTTTTTACTGAAACGGTGTGGATTGGACGGCTAAACGATGACGCAGGTCGACTTCTATATTCTAAAAGAGGGTGCCAAGGGTGACCGCTACCAGCTCGCCTGCCGAATTGCTGAAAAAGCATATCGACAGGGGCGGCGAGTGCTCATACAGACCTGTTCTGGGGAGGAGGCGAACCATATGGATCGCCTCCTTTGGACCTACAAACAGAACAGTTTTCTGCCTCATGGCATCACAGGTAAAGTGGATCGATCAATCACCCCCATCCTGGTCAATCCCACACCAGACCCCGGTGAAGAGCATGATGTGCTGATCAATCTTTGCCAGGAGACACCCGATTTCTTTAGCCGCTTTGAACGAGTGGCCGAACTAATCGACCATGACCCTCAAGTTAAACTCACTGGGCGACAGCGCTTTCGTTTCTATCGAGACCGTGGTTACCCACTCAACAGCCATGAGATTGGATAGATAATGCCAGACGACAGTGAGCCACTCGAGCTGAACAACGAATTCAAACAGGCTGAGATCCCTCTCTTAAGTGACGTTGTACTGCCCTATATCGAGTTAGGTGAGGAGGATATTACCCAACCTATATCCTCATTCATCAGTGAACTAGCCGCCATTGAAGAGGATGATCTCGCACTACAGAGCGTGGCAGAAGATAGAGCCGCCCTGGCTGAGATCGGTGCTGAAGATAGCTACGACTACAGTGATGATGAAGATGAAGAGGTCGCTGCAGGCCCGGTTAGATTGTCGGTACCGCAACACGATGTCGTCGTTAAAGCGATCAGAGGCGTGTTGCATCAGAAGCTCTCCAAAGAGATGAGCGACCTGATTGCACCCGTGCTGGAGCAGACCATTGAACAGATCACCGAGGTGATCCACAACGAATTAAGCCAAACGCTCGAAACACGCATCTCAACGCTTATCCAGCAGGAGCTGGATAAGCAGTTTGGTAAAGAGTAGAGCCTACCCTACTCCCACTCAATAGTAGCGGGTGGTTTGCTTGATATATCGTAAGCGACTCTAGATATGCCGGAGACCTCATTGATAATGCGGCGTGTCACATGCTCCAGAAAATCAAATGGCAGATGAGCAAAGCGGGCCGTCATGAAATCCACTGTCTCAACCGCACGCAGTGAAACAACATACTCATAACAACGGGCATCGCCCACTACACCGACCGATTTCACCGGCAGGAAGACCGCAAAGGCCTGACTCACCTTGTCGTAGAGATCATGGTTACGCAGCTCAGCAATGAAGATATCATCCGCCTGACGCAGTATGTCGGCATACTCCTTCTTCACCTCACCCAGAATACGCACCCCTAAACCAGGGCCAGGGAATGGATGGCGATAGACCATCTCAGAGGGCAGCCCCAGCTCAACACCGATTTTACGCACTTCATCTTTAAACAGCTCACGCAACGGCTCGACCAGCTTCATCTTCATGTAGTCCGGCAGTCCGCCCACATTGTGATGCGATTTGATGACATGCGCTTTGCCAGACTTAGCACCCGCCGATTCGATCACATCAGGGTAGATCGTGCCCTGTGCCAACCACTCCACACCATTCAGCTTTTCGGCCTCCTCTTCGAAGATATCGATGAAGATATTACCGATAATTTTACGTTTTTTCTCCGGATCATCTTCGCCCTTCAGACCATCAAGAAAGCGTTGTTCCGCATCGACCCGAATCACCTTAACGCCCATATGTTCGGCGAAGGTGGCCATCACTTGATCACCCTCATTCAGGCGTAGCAGGCCATTATCAACAAACACACAGGTGAGCTGATCACCGATCGCCTTGTGCAGCAGTGCGGCAACAACCGATGAATCGACACCGCCAGAGAGGCCCAGCAGAATCTTCCCATCACCCACCTTTTCACGGACATTTTTAATGCTATCTTCGATGATCTGACCGGAAGTCCAGAGCGCATCACAGCCACAGATATCAAACAGAAAGCGTTCGATAATACGCCCACCTTGGCGAGTATGAGTCACCTCAGGGTGGAACTGTACGCCATAGAAGTGACGCGACTCATCGGCCATGCCTGCTATGGGGGCACTGTCGGTTCCCGCTATCAGGCTAAAACCTTCGGGTAGCTCTTCAACCCGATCACCATGGCTCATCCAGACATCCAACAAACCATAACCCTCTGGGCTGGTTTTATCTTCGATATCACGCAGCAGTTGTGAGTGCCCACGTGCGCGCACCTGAGCATAACCATACTCATGCGACCCTGAAGAGGCCACCTTACCACCCAGCTGCGCCGCCATCGTCTGCATGCCATAACAGATACCGAGCACCGGCACACCCAGCTCAAAAACCTGCTGTGGGGCGCGTGGCGTATTGTCAGCCGTCACCGTTTCTGGGCCGCCCGAGAGGATAATGCCGGTGGGTTTCTCGCCAGCAAATGCCTCTCCCGCATTATCGTAGGGGTAGAGTTCACAGTAGACACCCGCTTCACGGATTCGACGGGCAATCAGTTGGGTGTACTGAGAACCAAAATCGAGAATCAGGATGCGATGGGCGTGGATATCTTTTGGGCTATTGCTCATGGGTTTTGCTGCTCATTCAGATGTATATTGGCAGGATCTGTAGGGCGGATTTTAACCCGCCAAATAAGGATTCAGGCGGGTTGAAACCCGCCCTACAAGTACAACTATCAATCGCGGCGGTAGTTTGGTGCCTCTTTGGTGATGGTCACATCGTGTACATGCGACTCCAACATACCGGCACTGGTGACACGAACAAATTCAGGCTTGCTGCGCATCTCTTCAAGATCCTTACAGCCGGTGTAACCCATACTAGAACGAATGCCACCAATCATTTGGTAGATGATATTAAGTACGCTGCCTTTGTATGGCACACGCCCTTCAATCCCCTCAGGCACCAACTTCTCCAGATCATCCGTACGCTCTTGGAAGTAGCGATCACTCGACCCCTGGCTACCCGACATCGCACCCAAGGAACCCATACCGCGATAGGATTTGTAGGAGCGACCCTGGAAGATCTCAATCTCACCGGGCGCTTCATCGGTACCGGCAAACAATCCACCAATCATCGCGGTGTAGGCACCTGCCGCCAATGCCTTTGAGATATCGCCAGAGTAACGTAAGCCACCATCGGCAATCAGAGGGACACCTGTTCCCTCAAGTGCTTTGGCAACATTTGATACGGCAGTGATCTGTGGCACGCCAACACCTGCAACAATACGTGTCGTACAGATGGAGCCGGGGCCAATGCCCACTTTGACGCCATCCGCCCCCGCTTCAACCAGCGCTTTAGCAGCAGCAGCCGTGGCGATATTGCCGCCAATCACCTGTAGTTCAGGAAAATTCTTCTTGACCCATGTAACACGATCCAACACACCCTGCGAATGGCCATGTGCGGTATCAACCACCACCACGTCAACACCGGCAGCGGCCAGTGCGGCAACACGTTCAGCGGTGCCCTGACCGGTGCCCACTGCGGCACCCACGCGCAGACGCTCCTGCTCGTCACGGCAGGCGTTGGGGTTATCTTTCGCTTTCTGGATATCTTTAACGGTGATCATGCCACGCAGTTCAAAATCATCATTCACCACCAATACCTTTTCGATACGGTGGGTATGCAGCAGACCAAGCACCTCTTCACGCGGCGCCCCCTCTTTCACTGTTATCAACCTATCTTTGGGGGTCATGATGGTAGAGACGGGATCGCTCATGCGGGTCTCAAAACGTAGATCTCGTCCGGTCACAATACCGACCAGATCTTTGCCATCAACCACCGGCACACCGGAGATGTTGTTGGCGTGTGTCAGCTCCATCACATCGAGGATACTGACATCAGGTGAGACGGTGATCGGTTCACGAATAACACCGGTCTCATACTTCTTCACATTGAGCACTTGGCGGGCTTGCTGCTCAATGGTCATATTTTTATGGATGACACCGATGCCCCCCTCAAGTGCCAGGGCAATGGCAAAACGAGATTCGGTCACCGTGTCCATCGCGGCAGAGATGAGCGGAATACTCAGGCGGATCTCACGGGTTAGCTGTGTGCTCAGATCGACATCCTTGGGTAGGATGGTTGAGTGAGCGGGCACAAGCAGAACGTCATCAAATGTTAAAGCTTCCTCGGTAAGACGCATGGTTGAAACCCTCTCTGATCGGCAAAAATAAAACAGGAGATTATAAGCGCTGAGAGAGAATCGGTAAACCCATTAATTCGTTCTAAATCAACCTCAATCTAGTTCATAATGAGGCCATGACACTATTTTCCGAACACCCTTCCCAGCAACGCGATATTTTCAGTGTATCCCGGCTCAACCGAGAGGTACGGGCGGTATTGGAGGGAAGCTTTCCACTCCTCTGGATTAGCGGTGAGATATCCAATCTGGCACGCCCCGCATCAGGCCACATCTACTTCTCACTGAAGGATGAGATCGCCCAGGTGCGCTGCGCCATGTTTCGCATGAAACGACAACGTCTACGCTTCCAGCCAGAGAATGGCCAACAGGTGCTGGTACGCGCACGTGTCGGCCTCTACGAAGGGCGCGGTGATTTCCAATTATTGATCGAACATATGGAACCTGCAGGTGAAGGGGCGCTGCAACAGGCATTTGAGCAACTAAAACAGAAACTAGCCGCAGAGGGGCTATTCGACAGCGGACAAAAACGCCCCCTGCCCCCATTTCCTCGCACTATCGGTCTCATCACATCATCCACTGGTGCAGCGCTGCATGATCTTCTCACCGTCATGCAGCAGCGCTATCCACTACTTGATGTGGTGATCTATCCCGTGCAGGTGCAGGGCGCTCTAGCTGCAAAGCAGATTAAAGCGATGATCACGCTGGCCAATCGGAGAGATGAGGTGGATCTACTGATACTAAGCCGTGGCGGCGGTTCACTCGAAGATTTGATGCCCTTTAATGACGAGGCGGTCGCCCGTGCTATTGCCGACTCAACACTGCCACTAATCAGCGCTGTCGGGCATGAGGTCGATTTCACCATTGCTGACTTTGTCGCTGACCTACGGGCAGCCACCCCATCGGCCGCAGCTGAATTGGCTACCCCCGACCAACAGACATTAGCGGCTCAAATCAAGACGCTGCACCAGCGCTGTAGCCACTCACTCCAACAGCAGCTAAACAGAAATAAAACCGCACTCAACAGCCAGATCCGTCATCTACAGCGACTGCACCCACAACAGCAACTTCGGCAAAAAAACCAGCATATTGATGAACTAGAGTTGAAATTAACCGCTAACCTCCATCAGCAGATTGGCCGTTTTAATAGTCAGATTGAACTTCTGAAAAGCCGTTTAAATAGCCACTCTCCCGCACAAACCATCAGCTGGCATAAACATCAGCTAAGCAACCTCACCATCCGCCTCGAAAGAGGGTTCAGACAACAGCGGATGGGAGATCAGAAACGGCTAGCCACGCTTGCTCACAACCTGCATATAGCAAGCCCACTCAACACCCTTGATCGTGGTTACGCACTCGTCACCACGGTGGAGAAGAATGAGATCCTACACGATGCCACCAATGTCAGCATTGGAGACCGAATCAATGTGCAACTCGCCACTGGAAGGCTACACTGTAAGGTAGAAAAATATGAGAAACGAAAAAAACTACTATCTAAAGTAAAGAAAATGATTGAACACAACCACTAAATAGAGCTATTTTTATAAGTTCTATCAATAAGTTTCCGTAACATACTTAAAGGATAACCTCATGAGTTCAGCAGAACAGGCCGACGGCCTCTCGTTCAGACAGAGCGTTGATCACATGGTGGATCATGCCATTAACATCATGGATATTGATCCCGGCATTGCCAAGGCAATGAAGACCTGCGCATCCGTTCTTCAGGTTAATTTCCCGGTTGAAATCCGTGGTGAAATACAGGTCTTCTCGGGCTGGAGAGCCACCCACAGCGCACACCGCCTCCCCTCTAAAGGGGGCATCCGCTATTCACTCAGTGTCGATCAACCCGAGGTTGAGGCGCTGGCCGCACTAATGACCTATAAGTGCGCCATTGTTGACGTCCCTTTTGGTGGTTCTAAAGGCGGCCTGCATATCGACCCAAGCCAATACACCCGTGATGAGATGCAAAAGATCACCCGCCGTTTTGCCCGAGAGCTGGCCAAAAAAGGTTTTCTGAGTCCATCAACCAATGTGCCTGCTCCCGACATGGGCACCGGCCAACGTGAGATGGCCTGGATCGCAGATACCTACAAACACCTGCACCCTGAAGATATCAACCATATCGCCTGTGTCACCGGCAAACCGGTTGAACATGGTGGCATCCGCGGCCGTACTGAAGCCACAGGCCGAGGCGTTCAATTTGCACTACGCGAGTTCTTTCGGCATAAAGAGGAGGTCAACGAGGCTGGTTTAAAGGGTAACCTCCGTGGCAAAAAAATCATCATTCAGGGGCTTGGCAACGTTGGCTATCACGCCGCTAAGTTTCTCTCTGAAGAGGATGATGCCAAGATTATCGCCATCATTGAGTGGGATGGCGCGATCATCAATGAAGATGGCATCCACATTGAAGAGGCCTATCTGCACAAATGTGATCATGGTGGCGTAAAAGGCTTTGCAGGTGCGCAATATGTTGAAGATGGCAGCAAAGTGCTTGAAATGGCCTGCGACATCCTCATTCCAGCGGCTTTGGAAGGGGTCATTAATGAGAGTAATGCAAAACAGATCAAAGCAAAAATGATTGCAGAAGCTGCCAATGGCCCTGTTACCTTTGAGGCTGATAGACTCCTCAATAAGCGAGGGGTCATCATTCTACCTGATGCCTACCTCAATGCGGGTGGCGTGATCGTCTCCTACTTCGAGTGGATTCGTAACCTAACGCACATTCGTTTTGGTCGTCTGGAGCGTCGCTTTGATGAGGCTCGTGGCCAACATATCGTCACCGCATTGGAGGAGATGAATAGCGGCAAGGTGCCTGATTGGATTAAAACAGAGCTGGTTCGAGGTGCTGATGAGTTTGATCTCGTCCGCTCTGGACTGGACGATAGCATGCGATTAGCCTTGCAGGCGATCATTGCCACCAAGCGCCAGAACCCCCGTATTGATGACTATCGCACTGCCGCCTACGTTATCGCACTGGGCAAACTCTCTCGCTCATATATTGATGTTGGGGTCTATTGATCCTTACGCTTAGCAGCACAAAATAAAGGGGCTATTTCAGCCCCTTTATTCATCTGCCTTTAAACATTGAAGGCGATCCATTACACAAGTTTATTACTATTTCTTCTCATTCTTCAGCTTTAAAATACCCAGTGTTTTTAGAAGCGTTCGCTCTATATAGGGCTCCGTTGTACCCGCTCTGACTTTATATAAGAAGTATTTTTCAAGTGCCACTTTTGCGTAGTGCACCCATTTACCAGACTTAGCCCAAGTCACATTACG
This sequence comes from Candidatus Polarisedimenticolaceae bacterium, assembly GCA_021647945.1. GTDB lineage: Bacteria > Pseudomonadota > Gammaproteobacteria > Chromatiales > Chromatiaceae > JAKITT01. Next base: position 10,269 of record JAKITT010000046.1, on the reverse strand, counting down.
CGGTGGAATTTGCGGCATCGCAACAAAAGCAATGCCTGTATCACCCATATCGGCCAGACAGATAGCATTCCAAGTAGCCTCATAGTTGGGCTCTTTACCCGTCAACTCAGCATGTATATTTTTTGCAGTGCAAACCGCCATTGATTCAATCATGAAACCGGTTTTTGGTGCACCTGTTGGGATAGGTGTCGGCTCAACAGGGGGAATTGCAACACAGACGCCAATGGCATAGATGTTGGTAAAAGTTGGATTACGCTGGTGTTTATCAATCAGAATAAAACCACGAGGATTAACCAACCCCTCCAACTCCATGAAGGGGGCAATACCGGTAAAGGCTGGCAGAACCATTGAGTAATCAAAAGGGAGTTCATGCCGCTTCTTCTCATTGCCATCACTGTCATGTTCAATGACATGCATCATCTTCTCTTCAACGCTATCGATCTTAGCATTGGTAATCCATTTGATATGTCGCTCTCGTAGTGCACTCTCCATCATCCCTTTGGAGTCACCCACGCCGCCCAGCCCAAGATGCCCAATATAAGGCTCGGGCGTTACAAAGGTGATGGGAACCTGATCACGAACACCTCGTTTACGCAGCTCTGTATCAACAATAAAGGCGTACTCATAAGCGGGGCCAAAACAGGATGCAAGTTGCGCGGCACCAACAACAATGGGGCCGGGTGCAGCCACAAATCTATCCCACGCCTTAGCCGCTTCACGCGCATGATCAACATGACAGATAGAGTGAGTGAAACCATTGTGGGGGCCAAGCCCGGTGATCTCATCAAATGCCAAGCGTGGCCCAGTGGCAATGACCAGATAGTCATACTTCACCTCTTGGCCATCAACCAGCACCATACGGCTTTCATCTGGAATCAATTGTTTCAGACCGATGGGAATAAACTCAATTTTTTTCTTACTAAGATGAGGCTCTAGCTTAACTTGAATATCCTCTGGTTCGCGCCAGTTAACGGCCACCCAGGGGTTTGAAGGGACAAAATGAAATGTATCACTGTCAGAAATCAACGTAACCTGATGCTCATTGCCCACCAGTGCCTTTATATCATAGGCTACGGCAACTCCACTCAGCCCAGCGCCCACTATTGCAATCCTAGCCATAATTCTTATCTCCCTAATAGTTGTCTTTTAATTCCTACAAATTGCACAATAAACCAGATAATAATCTTATTCCCTATTAAACAAGTATTGTTCAAAACAGTCAGTTTTAATAGGTCATAAAATTCAGCCTAAATCTTTGCTAAGAAACCTCTCATTACCAAGTCGGATTAAATTTATAAGGGGTTGAAAACAGCTCTATTTATTATGGAATAACACTACTGTCCGGTTAAGGAACCTCTGAATAAGTCATGATTGTTTTAGGCTGGCTAAAACAGCCCCGACTCGCCTCGAAGATCACTGCAATAGAACAACTATTACAGCTCACTTCGAAACAAATCGGAACAGTTTTATCTCAGCCTAAATGCAACCAGACTTAATCAGAGGCTCCTTAAGCATTCCCCCTGTCCTAAAGCCAGCTGATTATGCTGTTCCTGCTTTGACTGAGGCCGTATTGGATCAGGGTGTGGTAGCTTAGAAATCAAGCGACGGCGGGTTAAGATGGTAATCCCCCCTGCAAGTTCGATGGTCCCCTTTGTACCGATCAACGACGAATTGGAAGCGCTGGCGAGGGAGGTGTTGTAAGAGTTGGCGGAAAATACTGTTAGTATGCTTCATGTCTGATTTCTTAGCTCTTCAGAGCACTCTGAATTTTTTAACCGGACAGTAGTGATATCTGTTTATACTTGTGCCGCGCCACCAAGCTAACCACCCCCCTGCCTGTTCTATGAATATATCAGTCATCATCCCCACCTATAATCGTCGTGAGACCCTTACACGCGCCCTCAACTCTGTCTATGCACAGACATTATCGCCCTACGAAGTGCTGGTGATTGATGATGGTTCAACAGATGGAACGGGGGAGTTGGTGCAACAGCTCTACCCGCAGTGTCACTATATCTATAGTGAGAACGGCGGGGTCAGCCACGCCAGAAACATCGGCATTCGGCAGAGCTGTGGTGAGTGGATTGCGCTGCTCGATTCGGATGATGAGTGGCTCCCAGGCAAGCTAGCTGCACAGGCTGAGGCGCTGGAAAGAGCGCCTGAGTGCCGACTCTGCCATACGGAAGAGATCTGGATACGTGATGGTGTGCGCGTCAACCAGATGAAGAAACACACCAAATGTGGTGGCTGGATTTTCAAGAAATGCCTGCCACTCTGTGCCATCTCACCTTCAGCAACCATGCTTAAACGTACGCTACTGGATGAGGTGGGGCTGTTTGATGAGGAGATGATAGTCTGTGAGGATTATAATCTCTGGCTACGCATCTGTTCGCAGGAGCCTGTTGCCTATGTTGAACAGCCGCAGATCATCAAATATGGTGGTCATGAAGATCAGCTCTCACGCCAACTGTGGGGAATGGATCGGTTTCGGATCACGGCGCTGGAGAAGATCATTGCGCTAGGGAGATTGAAGGATGAAGACCGGCAGGCGGCGATCAAGATGCTGACCAAGAAGGCGCGTATTATGGCCAATGGCGCTGAGAAACGAGGTAAACATGAGCGGGCGACACACTATCGTGATTTGATACAGCAGTACGAAAAATGTCCTCTGAAATAAGGTTCTACCACAGAGAGCACAGAAGCGAGAGTCTCTTTAAAAGTACTTTTCTCTGTATCCTCTGGGGTAAAAATAACGGTGAGTGGGACTCATTTCATAGATGATTAATCTGATTGTAGCGCTGCCAGCAGAGGCAAAACCATTGAACCAACATCTGGGGTTGAAGCGTATTCAGCCTGATGGTGACTACCCTATCTATCGTAATGCCAATATTCAGTTGGTATTGTGCGGGCCTGGAAAGCAGCATGCCGCTATCGCCTCTCTCTCGCTCATCAACAACACCCCCAATTCCAATCACTGGATTAACATTGGCATTGCAGGCCACCCCACAGCTGCCGTCGGCGAGTTCTTCCAGATCAATCGAGTGATTGACCAATCGACGGCAAATAGCTGGAACCTAACGCATTATCACAACACCTCTCTGCCTCTAAGTGGTTTGATTACCGTCAATGAGGCGGTGACTGATTATCCTGAAAATACACTCTATGATATGGAGGCTGCCGGCATGGTCGCACTATTAGCTGAGCATAATCAGCTGGCAGAGGTCACTGTGTTAAAGATCGTCTCAGACAATCTGCAAAATCCAACCACACAGATCAACGGGCGGCTGGTAAAATCATTGATCAATCACCACCTCGACACCATTGATAAGCTACTCCATGCCATCAAACCATAAACAGAAAGTGCTCATTACCGGCGCCAGCCGTGGCATTGGCCGCGCAACCGCCGAACTGCTCTACAACAATGGCTGGCAGGTGGTGGCCATTGCGCGTGACTTTAGTGATTGGACAGATCGATCTTCTGAGATTGAGATCATTCAGCTCGATCTGAGCCAGACATCTCAACTAGCAGAACAGCTAAAAGCCATCGCAAAAAAGCACCCCGATATCGATGCGGTTATCTGCAATGCTGGGGCGGGCCGTTTCGGTGCATTGGAGCAGTTCTCCTACAGACAAATCGAAGCGATGCTGCAACTCAACCTGCAACAGCACCTCTTTGTGAGTCGCACATTTTTACCACCCATGAAGCGGCTTGGCGGTGGCTCATTGATATTTGTCGGCTCTGAATCCGCACTCACAGGTGGCCGTTATGGGGCCATCTACAGCGCCTGCAAATTTGGCCTGCGTGGCTTTGCTCAATCACTCAGAGAGGAGTGCAGCAGTAGCGGCATTCGTGTGGGCATCATCAACCCAGGTATGGTGAAGAGCCACTTTTTTGATACCCTCGATTTCAAACCCGGGGATGACCCTGCCAACAGCATCCCGGTCACTGAGGTGGCTAAGGCGATCGAAAGTATGCTCAATGCAGGGCCGCACACTGTGATCGACGAGATCAATCTTTCACCACTGAAAAAAGTGGTGCAAAAAAAGTGATCATGCATTATCAATTTGAAACAATTGGCACCATCCACTCCTGTTTCAAAGAGAAATTTGGTATCCCACGCCAACCTGGTTTAGCTACTGAAGCAGAAGCCACACTAGAGCTGCTTCCCCCCTACAATCAGCCCGACACATTGCAGGGACTGGAGGGGTATTCCCACCTCTGGATCAGCTTTGTCTTCCACCAAAATATCAACACCCCATGGCGGCCAATGGTGCGCCCTCCCCGCCTCGGCGGTAACAAAAAGGTAGGGGTCTTTGCCACCCGCTCACCCGTTCGACCCAATCCGCTGGGGCTCTCAGTGGTTGAGCTAGTGGGGTTCGACCGCAGCGCATGTCGGCTCCACCTGAAGGGGGTTGATCTACTGGATGGCACACCGGTACTGGATATCAAACCCTATCTACCCTATGTCGATGCCATTGCTGATGCCAAGGGTGGTTTTGCGCCACACGCACCTGAGCAAAGTGAGATAGAGGTCATCTTTGAAGCATTGGCCCAACAGCAATTGGCAGAGATCAGCGGTGGCAAATTGCCACAGATGATGAGGCTGATCCAACAGCTACTCCAGCTGGACCCTCGCCCCGCTTATATGAACAATAAACCGCAGCAGCGTGAGTTTGGCATGCACCTGCATAACTTCAATCTACGCTGGCGGATGGAGGGGAAGAGAGCCACTATTTTCGAGATCAAGCAGGTTGCCGTATGACACTGGTTGAACTCTTCCCCTATATTAAGGGGCTGCATATCACCACGGTTGTCATCACTGGCGGGCTCTTTCTACTGCGTTTTATTTGGATGATTAACGGCACGTTACAGCGTCGTGGTAACTGGGTGAGGCGGCTGCCCGCAACCAATGACACCATCCTCCTGGCTTGTGGCCTTGCCATGACCACCATCATCCATCAATACCCTTTCATTCACGGCTGGCTAACAGCCAAAGTGGTGGCTTTACTCGCTTACATTATCTTTGGTGTAATCGCCTTACGGCTCGGAAAAGGACAAAAAATACGCATTATTGCAGGCATTTTTGCGCTGCTCTGTTATGGCTATATCATCAGTGCTGCACTGAAACACGACCCCTTTCCACTGACACTTATTTTTTCCTAGCTTCTTTAATCTCTTTAAGGATAGTCAGCCCTTTTTTGCGTTGCGCAGTAATGACACTGATCTCCTGTTTTAGGTGCTCCTGAACTGCCTCATCCCACTCCTGATCAAGCTGCTCCTCTAGAAGCTTGGTCTTCTTTTTAAGTTTGCTAAGAATCTTTTTTATCGCATCATATTTAGCAATCTGCGCCCGCCGTTCAGCATTGAGGTAGTCACCGAGCTGCGCCATAAGCTTTTTAACTTTCACCGAAGTTTCCTCTCATCAAGTCTCTCAATAACTTCACTAATCTCACGCTCATCCAGCGCCACGCTCTGCTCTGCCGCTTTATCATCTGGATCTCTAGCCACGAAAATCCGCTCACCAATATGGATTAAATTGCGGCATATCGCATTACAGTAAGTCGTATCATTCATCAAGGAGATTGCCATCGGCGCGGTGATTTGCTTCTTTCTAATGAGGCTATCCAGGCCACCCGATGCAAAAATATCCTTCTTACTGATCTCCACTTTTAGGTGATCAAGAGAGAGTACTGAGGCCGTTTCATCATCTGCATGCTGCAAGGCATTTAAGGCCTTTAAGATACGTGCTATTTTCAGTCGAATCTGATCATATTCACCACAAATATGGCTATTCCTGGCATGCTGGTAGATGGCCAAATTCTTCTGTAGATGTTTAATCCCCTTGACCACCTCAATGATGTCATGCCCCGCCTCACGTTGTTCAATCAGCGCATTCGACTGGCGATCAGAGAGTGTGCCATGAACATGGCTGGTAAACTCAACAATCGCTCCATAAATTGTTTTTATCCGTCGCTCATAGAGGTCATCAATGGCTCCTGACCCCACCTGAGACGAACTATCAATCACCCGGTCAGGCGCTTCATCTGAGAAGAGCTTATCTCTATTTAAACCGAGTCCAAATATGATGATATCCACCGCATGATCATAAAGGATCACCGTCTCCTTTTTTACCGCCTCAACCGCCGCATCTGGGATCTCTGCTGAGGCATCAGTTAAATAACGCGCACTCTCTACTTCCATAACAGGTGTCGGAAACAGCCACTCAAGGAGAGTAACCATTCGGTTGATAAATGGCATCAACGTCAGCACCCCAAGCAGATTAAAGAGGGTGTGAAACAGTGCCAGCTTCATGGTGTAGTTGTCCGGTGCGATCGTCATCAATTGACTCATGACATCCACAACACTAATTAGCTGATGAATAAAGATAAAGGTGAGCAGACCCGTAATGAGATTAAAAATAAGGTGGGCGGCAGCCAGACGTTTGCCATCTACATTGGCACTCAGTGAACCCAGAATAGCCGTTATAGTGGTACCAATATTTGAACCAATGGCCAATGCAATCGCATTATCATAGGAGATCTGCTGGCTCGCCAAGGCGGTCAATATCAAAACCAAGGTAGCATGGCTCGACTGCATCACAACCGTTGCCAAAAGACCGATCAGGGTATAAAGAAAGAGCCCCCGATAGCCCGGAACGGCATAGACAGAGAGATCCAACGTCTGTTTGAAAGCATCAAACCCCTCCTTCATATGGTGTATGCCTAAAAACAGGAAACCGAGTGCCGTCAGGATATAACCCATCCCGCTTAATGATTTAGATTTTTGGAAAATGAGAATGACACCAAACACCAGCATCGGCATCGCATAGATGGAGAGCTTCACCTTCAAACCAAAAGCAGCGATCAACCACGCCCCAGCCGTGGTGCCGATATTGGCACCGAAGATTATGCCGATACCCGCTGCCAGTGAGATCAACTCGGCACTCAGAAAAGAGATGGTGATCAGAGAGACCAGCGAACTGGACTGCATCAAGGCTGTCGAGACAAAACCAAAGCTGATGCTTTTCCACAACTGGTTTGTCGTGCTGCGTAGCAGATGCTCAAGGCTCCCACCGGTAAATGCCTTAAAGCCCCTCTCAAGCACCAGCATGCCAAACAGAAAAATAGCGACACCTGCAGATATCTCTTTGAAGTCAGGACTGAGCCAAAAACCGTAGGCCAGCAACAAGAAGATGGTTGGCAATATTATTTTACGTATCACACTTCCTCACAAATAGATCATGTACGGCTAAAAAACATACCGTATTAAAACTATAGATGAGTTGAGCAGACTATTGGGCGGGTAAAAAAATACCCCGCCTAATTTCAGCGGGGTATTTTTCGTCAGGCAATTCCAGCGTTACGCCGGTACACTCCTATTAATGAGTGCTCTAAAAAGTGATATGGAGCGATTACATCACCTGAATTTGTGCAAGATTAGAGGCGGTAGCCTCGTTGCCCTCAAGATCATAAGCCGTCACAGATAAGTAATAAGTACCTGGCGAAATATCAGCCAGCCAATACAAGCCATTCGGGCCATTTGAAAGATCAAATAGTGTACTGAGATTATCACTCGAACTGCCCATGCGAACCCGGAAGCCACCAATTCCACTCCCATCTGAAAGGCTGCTACCAGATAGATCATTGGCGAAAATGGCAAAATGGTAGGTGGCTGTGCTTGAAAAACTGCTGACGTAACCAATCGACGACCCTGTGTCCAGTGAGGTCATGAGTGCAAGTGTATCTGGGCTATCCCCAATGTAGATTGCATAGCTGGTGATATTGGTCAGCACTGGTGCTGCATTTACCGTAATACTCATGCCACTCAAGGATGCAGTGGCCAAACCATCAGAGACGGTAATCTCAATATCTGAATATACCCCAGCATCTACCTCATACGGCGTGCCAAAGATTCTACCCGTCGTGTTATCAAAACTGGCCCACACAGGTAGATTGGTCACTGAAAAAGCTAAGGTATCACCATCAACGTCAGAGGCTGTCGGTATAAAACTGAAAGCCCCTCCTCCATCAACAGTGAACGCTAATGTACCACTAATTTCTGGCGTACTATTAGGTTGTGGAGTTGGTTCAACACATAGTTCATTTGAACTGAAGAATTCACTGGTTTGCGTATAACGAGACTCTACATAGAAACAGTGAGAAACCGAAACATCAAGCCCTGGGATAGTAACGCTGTGTGAAGTAGTACGATATTGGGTATTCGTATCCACACCATCAATAAACACATCATAGCCACCTTCTGGCTCTTCATGTGCTTGAGACCATTCTAGGAGAAAGTCCATCCCGTTGAGAGATACCGTAGTGAGGAGTGGTGCTCCCATATCTGGAGTTGGCTCTGGCTCTGGAGTTGGCTCTGGAGTTGGCTCTGGAGTTGGCTCTGGAGTTGGCTCTGGAGCAGGTTCTGGAGTTGGCTCAATGATCACATCACTTCGCACAACCGAGTTTAGGGCCTCCAATTCTGCCTCATCACTGATGGATACCACATAGATAACACCATCAAACATACTACTTAAGTCAGTCGGAATAGTATCGACAAGCTCACTGGGTAACTGATCGGGAATCACCATCGCCAGTGAATAATCCAACGCGGTAAGAGAGTCACTTGGCTGAATAACTTGAATAGCCTGAATGGCCTGACGGTTTTGTCTGATCATTGCCGCCGTGACCCGAACACTAGCCGTTAACTGAGATGCACTTGGCTGAATGGCCAAGATGGCTTGATCCATCAACACTGTTGCAGCAGCACCATTAACACGCAGATTGTTGGTAACAGCCTCCGTTAATACCTGTGCTGAGACACTTGTGATGATGGCAGCAATAACTTTCGAGGTTTGTAATTCACCATAACCATCAAGCGTGCCATCCACAAAATCCGCCGCAATCGCCTCAACAATGTCGTTATGAGAGTAGCTATAACCAGCCGTTTGAAGAACTGTGTAAGCACGGCGAATCACCTCACCCGTGGTTTCACTTGCCTTCACAATAGCCGCAACATTGTCGCTATCAATGTGGGTCACAATAGGGTCGGGCACCAATGTTCTATCTAGGCCAAAACTAAATTTACCCAGAACCGTATCTCTTGCAGCACTGAAATTCTCATTGGTGAGACCACCACTCTTAGCAAGTGCAATCTCTGTTATCAACGTTGAAAAAGGGTTGATGTTAAGTTTGCTCTTGTTTTTTGGTGCCAACACGACCGACTTCAAAGTAAAGTCAGCAGGTGTATTGGTGACAAGATCCAGTCCACCAGAGGCTTCTAGCAGAATCGGATAGACTTTTTTCGATGCCTTAATCGTCAGTTTATATGAGGCTGTAGTACTACTCTCAGTTATAGCTAACAAATTATAGTCTTTGTCATAGACCTTAATCGTCGCACCAATAATCGGTCCATCGCCAACGCTGCCACTCAACGTGTTGGATATCAGCTCATCTACAAGAGTGACATCATCATTAGATGCTACTTCCTCTGAAGTTGGTGTAGACGTTAATCCATCGTTTGCAATAGAGGGATTTGTTCCCTCACTATTTTCATTACACGCCGTTAATAACAGAGCAAATAAAGAGGTAATTAGTAATCGTATAAACTTTAATTTAATAGGCTTCATCAGAGGTCAACCATCTGTTCAAATACTTAATCCTATTATCACAAATATTTACACAACCACGTTTGAATCAGGTCTCATAGTGAGTGAGATTCATATCACAAAATATGAATTAAACTGCCAAAAAATGCCACTAGCACACCAGCGGAAACAAAAAAACAGACTGTCTTTTCATTTATATACAATCACTTAATCTTTCTCGCACTACCATCCAATCACTAACATTAATAACAGAGATAATTGAAGAAACCCAGATCACACTATAAGCAACAACTAATGCAATTGGCGCAATATTTTATATGCTAGATGGTATCAACGTGACCAACATCACAAAATAATCATGGCTTATTCTGTGGCTTTATTAATGGGTAGGTATCCACTCCATTGGCCTAATATGGCTGTAGGTGCACATTCATGTGCACGTTTGCAGAGTCGGCTGCTCGCATAAATGCAACCCTACACGAGCATAAAGTGTCTGGAGTGGAAAAAGGCCAATGAAGTAGGTACCCCTTTTAATTTAGCGGGGTGGATACTTAGCTCCTCTTGGTACAATATGTAGTGGTGGAACAATTTTATGATGAATCCAAAATTATTGGGACATTGGTCGCTGGTGTTAGTTACCCTCGATTGTATCGGGAGTTTGTGA
>JAKITT010000045.1 GCA_021647945.1 Candidatus Polarisedimenticolaceae bacterium | reverse complement strand
TTGATGAGGCGTTAAGCTTTCTAGCGCGGTGGATAAGGCATGAAACTCATTGATTTTCATTACATCACCTATCTCATTGATTGCTCTACTTTAAATATAGACCAACAATTAACGATGACATAGCCTTAAAATACAACCAAACACACCCCTCAAATGTTACGCCACTTCACAGCCTCATAAACGGGTCACTCACCTAGCTCACATCCATCCGAATATAGATCTCAGCCCATACCTACGATCAAGTACGAAATACCGTAATTAAACGATATTTCGTACCCACACGGCACGACAACAGCACACCGAGCAATACAGAAGATCATAACATACTGTTTTAATTAGCGATTAACCAAACGTCTACTCCTGGCACACATACTGCTATATAGCAATTTAGAGTCTGCATGGAGCCGTTGGTAGCGCTGATTTCATCAAAATCTCAGATTGGATGAATCGCCATCAACAGAGGCATTAAAAATTATTGGTTCTGCCGAGAGCATCTACCAAGCATTTTAGTTATTTGAGCCACACCAAGTTTCCTTTGCTGAAAACAGTGTTGCCAAAACCGAGTAGATAGTCGTTTTTGTAATTATGGTTACACCAAAAAAAATCACCCAGCTGTTTATTTTCCTAACACTGACCTTGATCGGAAATGGGACCATCGCTGGTCAAAACGGCAACCTTCGGCACAATCTCACTCTCATCCAGGCGGCATTCCCTGAGGCCACTCAGATTAGTGAGAAGCAGAAAATAACGGGTAAAGGCAACGCTCAGCTATTCACGGTCTATAAAAACAAACAGATCATTGGCTACGCATTTGAATCTAATGATGTGGTCAATATCCCTGCTTACTCTGGCAAACCAGTTAATACGCTGATCTCAATAGACACTCAAGGGCAGATACTCGCCGCAGATGTCATTGAACATCATGAGCCAATCCTTCTGGTTGGCATACCTGAAGAACGGCTTTTTGAGTTTACCGAACACTACCCTGGTTTAAATGTTAATGACCAAGTCCACGTGGGGCAAGGTGGAGGTGATGGCTCCGTCAGCGTCGATGCTATCACTGGGGCAACTGTGACAGTCATCGTGCTCAATGACACCATCATGAGTTCAGCCAGAAAAGTTGCAGCCAGCTTAGGTATTGCCGGGTTAAGCACCCATAGTGAGCCACAAAGATCTACCGTCAAAGATGACTTTTTTAAGTCACTGGACTGGCAACAACTGTCAACTGACGGCTCCATTCAACACCTTAGAATTAGCCGAGGTGAGGTGGATGAGGCTTTTGTAGATACCAAAGCAGCTCACATCGACAGGGCCACCGCCGAACAAAAAGATGACCTCTTTATAACGCTCTATTACGCCCCCCTTAACATTCCAACCGTTGGCAAAAACCTGCTGGGCGAACGTGAATACCAGTGGCTCATGAAAGAGTTGGAACCGGGTGACCAGGCGATCGCCATTTTAGGCAAAGGGCACTACTCCTTCAAAGGCAATGCTTATGTCCGGGGTGGGATTTTTGACCGTATCCAAGTTCAGCAGCGCGATAAAAATATCAGCTTTCGTGATAGTGACTATCACCGAATCACCAGTATAGAGGCCAAAGGCTCGCCAGATTTCGATGAGATGGTGATTTTCATTATCCGTGACCGCTATCAATTTGATCTGGGTTCACCGTGGAAGATTGAGCTACTGGTTCGCCGTCAGATAGGGGCGCTCGATAGTCTATTCACTCGATTCAACGGTAGCTATCTCACTCCAGAGATTTACATCAACCGCCCTGTTCCACTTGTCGAAGAGGTCGCTGAGCCTCTGTGGGTTTCAGTCTGGCGTGGAAAAACATTCCAGATCACCATTCTTGTCTCCAGTCTTGTACTGCTTACAGCCACTGTTTTTTTACAGGATTGGTTAGTTCGCTATCCCAAGCTTCTACGATATCTGCGCCGCTCCTTCCTAATTTACACCACCTTTTTTATCGGTTGGTACACGCTGGGGCAGCTCTCCATTGTCAATGTCTTCACCTTCACCCACGCACTACTGGGTGACTTCAGGTGGGAGATGTTTCTGCTCGACCCCATGCTATTTATCCTCTGGAGTTTTGTTGCCATCAGCCTGCTTCTATGGGGCCGCGGTATCTTCTGTGGATGGCTCTGCCCATTCGGCGCATTGCAGGAACTCATCAATGAGGCATCACGCGCACTAAAGATCAAACAGTTTGAACTCCCCTTCAGCATTCATGAACGTCTGTGGGCTGTTAAATACCTTGTTCTTTTGGCTCTTTTTGCCATCTCCCTAGGCTCACTTGCTGAAGCTGAGCGCTATGCAGAGATTGAACCTTTTAAGACCACCTTCTTATTAAAGTTCCAGCGTGAATGGGGATTTATTCTCTACGCCGGTGTGCTGTTGCTGGTCTCTGTATTCACCCGAAAAGTTTACTGCCGCTACATCTGCCCACTTGGAGCAGCTCTGGCCATCCCGTCAAAACTTAGCCTATTTAACTGGCTTAAGCGTTACCAGGATTGTGGTCAGCCATGCCGTATTTGTGATCGTGAGTGTGAAATCAAAGCGATTCAACCTGACGGCAAAATCAACACCAACGAGTGCCACTACTGCCTTGATTGCCAAGTCACCTACCACAACCAGAAAAGATGCCCAGCACTGTTAAAGAAGGGCAAACAAGCAGCAACGAGGCAAGTCATGCCAGCCACAACCATCGACAGATAATTTTTGGAGGAGCAGATGTCCATTTTTGAACGGGCTTCTGATTCTCAGATAAAGCAGGGGCCTGAAAGGGTTTATTAGCCATGTAAGAGACACCTAAACAAGGTGCATTGAAAACTAGGAGATAAAATGATTGATCCCAATGATAAAAATTTGCCAGCCATTGATTCTGAAGAGAAGGGCATCACTGAACACGTCAAGCTTAGTCGGCGTCTATTTCTCGGCTCATCTGCCAGCTTGATTGGTGCCACTATAGGGGGAGTAGGTGCCGGCCTTGGCACCATGTTGTCCGCCCCAGTTCAAGCCGCTTCACCCAATGCAGCCGCATTTGTTGCGCCAGGTGAGCTAGATGAATATTACGGTTTCTGGAGTGGTGGACACTCAGGTGAGATGCGTATCTACGGTATGCCATCCATGCGTGAGCTGATGCGTATTCCTGTCTTTAATCTTGATTGTGCCACCGGCTGGGGACTCACCAACGAAAGTAAAGAGATCCTCGATTTAGAAAACAACCCCTATTTAGTGGGTGATTGCCATCATCCTCACATGAGCATGACCGATGGCCGTTACAATGGTAAGTACCTCTTTATCAATGATAAGGGTAACAGCCGCATCGCACGTATCCGTTGTGATGTCATGAAAACAGACAAGATCACCACCATTCCCAATGTTCAAGCTGTTCATGGCTTGCGCGTGCAGAAAGCCCCCTTCACAAAATATGTTTTTGCCAACGGTGAGTTCCGTATTCCTCAGCCAAATGATGGTACGGGCATGGATGATGTTGCCAGCTACTACACCATGTTTAGTGCGCTCGATGCAGAGAGCATGGAAGTAGCCTTCCAAGTAATTGTTGATGGCAATCTCGATAATGCAGATGCCGATTACAGCGGAAAGTACGCCTTCTCAACCTGCTACAACTCTGAAAATGAGGTGACGCTCGGTGCAATGATGCGTAACGAGCGCGACCATGTGGTGGTCTTTAACATTGAGCGCATTGAAGCTGCCATTAAAGCGGGTGACTTCACCACACTACCTGGGGCTGATGGCATTCCTGTCCTCAATGGGCGCAAAGGCTCAAAACTGACCGCCTACATCCCTGTTCCAAAGAACCCTCATGGTTTGAACATGGCACCCGACCGCCGATATGTCGTTGCCAACGGTAAACTCTCACCGACGGCAACTGTGCTTGATGTGACCAAATTTGATGATCTGTTTGCAGGGAAGATTAAACCACGTGACACCGTCGCCGCTGAGGTAGAACTCGGCCTTGGGCCATTGCATACCGCATTTGATGGTCGTGGTAACGCTTACACCACTCTCTTCATTGATAGCCAGATCTGTAAGTGGAACATCGCTGACGCCATCGCAGCCTACAACGGTAAGAAAGTGGAGTACATCAAGCAGCGTTTAGATGTTCACTACCAACCTGGGCATAACCACACCAGTATGGGCGAAACCCTTGATGCCGATGGTAAGTGGCTAATTTCACTCAGCAAATTCTCTAAAGATCGTTATCTACCTTGTGGCCCTCTGCACCCAGAAAATGATCAGATGATCGACATCTCTGGAGATGAGATGAAGCTGGTACATGATGGCCCCACCTACGCTGAACCGCATGACTGCATCATCGTCCACAACAAGCTGGTCAAGACCAGCAAGATCTGGTCCCGAGACGACCCCTACTTCGCCACTGCTGTGAAGCAGGCTAAGAAAGATGGCGTGATCTTGGAGCAAGATAGCAAAGTGATTCGTGATGGTAACAAGGTGAGGGTCTATATGACCTCAATGGCCCCTAACTTTGGCCTAAACCAGTTCACCGTTAAACAGGGTAATGAGGTGACTGTCTACGTTACCAATGTTGATCAGATCGAAGATGTTACGCACGGCTTCTGCTTGATGGATCACGGTGTACAGATGGAGATCAGTCCACAGGCGACTGCCTCTATCACCTTCACCGCCAATAAACCGGGTGTTTTCTGGTACTACTGCAACTGGTTCTGCCATGCACTCCATATGGAGATGCGCGGCAGA
Source organism: Candidatus Polarisedimenticolaceae bacterium (assembly GCA_021647945.1). Classification (GTDB taxonomy): domain Bacteria; phylum Pseudomonadota; class Gammaproteobacteria; order Chromatiales; family Chromatiaceae; genus JAKITT01. The sequence continues at coordinate 18,068 of JAKITT010000045.1, read as the reverse complement.
ATGATGGTCGAAAAAGCCTAATCTGGCTCCACGACCCTCTGCGCAGAGCAACGCGTAGAGGGTCAACCTCACCTATTTCAACAACGGTACAGTTATGAAACATCTCACTACACACCTTATTTTGGTGCTTGGACTCTGCTGGTTTATCAGCGTGGAAGCCACTGAGGTTCATATCCATGCCACTGATGATCTACAACAAATCATCAATCAATCATCCCCTGGAGATCACCTCGTTATTCAGCCTGGCATCTATTCAGGAAACTTTACAATCACCAAACCACTCATCTTAACGGGTCAGAAAGGGGCCATTATTGATGCCCAAGGGGTGGGCAGTGCCATCACTATTCAGGCTGATAATGTCACCATTAATAAGCTCTTCATTCGGCATTGGGGAGATAACTTAACCACGCTTGATGCGGGCATCTTCATCACAAAATCCGCCAATGCGGCGGTCATTAACCAAAACAGGCTCTATGGCGACAGTTTCGGGATCTGGGTTGATGCCGCACCCGATGTCAAAGTGACCAACAATCAAATTCAAGGCAACAACACGATTCGCTCCCAAGACAGAGGAAATGGCATTCATCTCTCTGGCGTCTCGGGTGCCTCCATCAAAAACAATGTGGTGTGGCATACAAGAGACGGTATTTACATTGAAAATAGCCATGGGAATGAGTTGATAGGCAACTTTCTACATGACCTTCGATATGGCATTCACTATATGTATTCCTATCGCAACAAAATTATAAACAACCATACCCGTGGCACTCGAACGGGCTATGCATTGATGCAATCAAAGTACCTCACCGTACTCAATAATCGTTCAGAAAATGACCTTAATTACGGCATTTTAATGAACTTTATCACCCACTCTTCACTCATCAACAACCGTATCGAAGGGACCCACAGCACTGAAGGCAGCACTGCAACAGCAAGAGCGGGTGCTAAATCTGGGCGTGAAGGGAAAGCGATTTTTATCTACAACTCTCTGTTTAACAAAATCACCAATAACTCATTTTCCCATAGTGATTTAGGCATTCACCTAACGGCAGGGTCTGAGAAAAATCAGCTATGGGGCAACGCCTTCATCAGCAACAGAGAGCAGGTTAAGTACGTCTCCAACCGTAAACAGGATTGGTCTCACCAAAACAGAGGCAACTACTGGAGTGACTACCTCGGTTGGGATATGGATGGCGATGGTATCGGCGATACGCTTTATGAACCCAATGATTCTATCGACAAACTCATGTGGAAATTCCCCATCGTAAAAACGCTCTTAAACAGCCCATCCATAGTGACTTTACGCTGGGTACAGCGGCACTTTCCTGTACTCAAATCACCCGGAATTATTGACAGCGCACCCTTAATGGAATGGCCCTCTCTTTCAGCCAACAGCCACAACCAAACCTCATTGGATTCATTATGAACATTGTCTCGTTAAATAAAATAGAGAAACACTATCAAGGCGTACATGCGCTGAAAGGAGTCAACTTAGAGCTGCAACAGGGCAAAATTTTGGGGCTATTCGGCCACAACGGTGCAGGTAAAACGACCACGATAAAATTGATCCTTGGACTCATCAAAGCAAGCTCTGGAGAGGTGAGAATCTTTGGTAAAGATCCCACATCATTTAGGTCACGTGAGCTGCGGCAACAGATCGGTTTTTTGCAGGAGAACGTCAGCTTTTATGATCACCTCACTGGCTTTGAGGTACTCCACTATTTTGCTCGTTTGAAAAAATCAGATAAAAAGCAGTGCCATCAACTGTTAGATCAGGTCGGCCTAAACCACGCAGCTAAACGGCGGGTCAAAACCTACTCCAAAGGGATGCGGCAGCGTTTAGGCCTCGCCCAGGCACTGTTGGGAAAACCAAAACTACTCCTACTTGATGAACCTACCGTGGGCCTCGACCCCATCGCAACACAAGATTTTTATAAGCGTATCGAGCAGCTAAAACAGCAAGGCTGCACCATCATCCTATGCTCACACGTGCTACCTGGTGTGGAGAAGTACATCGACTCCGCAGTCATCATGGGAGAGGGGCATCTGTTGGCAGAGGGCAATTTAGATGATCTTCGTCAAAAGGCAGAACTCCCCGTGAGGCTGCAACTGCAAGGTGATATAGCGCTGCCCGATAATCTTGCAGAGAAGGCTTATTGGAATGAACAAGGGCTGACACTAAAGGTGGCAATGAAAGAGAAAATGGCGGTTTTGCGACAGGTGCTATCACTGCCTAATTTAACCAATGTCGACCAGTATCTTCCCACATTGGAAGATCTATATAACCACTTCAGTGCTTCCACTCCTGCACCAAGAGAGAACTCATGAACGACATAATCACCGTTGCTAATAAAGAGTTCCGAGATGGCTTGCGTAACCGCTGGGTCAGCGCCATCAGCATCATTTTTGCACTGCTCGCCATTGGACTCGCCTATTTTGGATCGGCCGCGGCAGGACGCGTCGGCTTTACATCACTCTCATCCACCATTGTCAGTCTCTCAAGCTTGGCTGTATTTATTATTCCACTAATCGCCATGATGCTCTCTTATGACAGCATCGTTGGTGAAGATGAGAACGGCACACTACTTCTATTGATGGCCTACCCACTATCCCGATGGCAACTGCTATTAGGAAAGATGTTGGGACATGGCGCCATCATGGCTTTTTCCACCCTTTTGGGATTTGGGGCAGCGGCACTCATTATGGGGTCATTTTCAGCAACAACTAGCTGGAGTGAATTGAGTGTCGCTTTTTTTCTATTCATTGTCTCAGCCATTTTGCTCGGCTGGGTCTTTATAGCCTTCGCCTACATTATCAGCGTCTCAGTAGCTGAGAAATCAAAGGCTGCAGGTATCGCCTTAGTCACTTGGTTCATGTTTGTTTTAGTGTTTGATCTGGGGCTTCTTGGACTGTTGGTCACCACTCAGGGCGATGTTAACCCGCAACTATTTCCCTACCTGCTATTACTCAATCCCACTGACATTTTCCGACTCATCAGCATCACATATTTTGCCAGTGAACAGGTCACTGGCCTGATGGCAGTGACTCAACATGTCCAATTTTCCACATCCACCCTCTTCCTTTATCTACTCCTCTGGTTGGTCATGCCCACCGCAATCGCACTCACTTTATTTAATAGGAGGGAATTATGATACCCCATTTTATTACGGCTAAAAGAGTGTGGAGACTCTTAGGCGCTTTATGTCTAGCTGTTGCATTAAGCGCTTGTAATGACACAACCAACAATACCCATGATCAGCATGCCGTCGCCATTGAAAGCGGAGAGGAGTGTCACCTCTGCGGCATGATCATAACCAAATTTCCCGGCCCAAAAGGACAACTCTATAAACGTGGCAATGCTAACAATCTGAAGTTTTGCTCTACCCGAGACATGTTTGCCTATTTTCTTGACCCAGAGCATCAACACAACATCCAACAGGCCTTTGTACATGACATGGCCGTCAACAGCTGGGAGCAGCCTGATGACAAAACCTATATTGATGCACGAGAGGCTTGGTATGTCATCGGCAGCAATAAAAGAGGGGCGATGGGGCCAACATTAGCCAGCTTTGCTGACCAAGAATCAGCCAACAGCTTTGCAGACAAACAGGGCGGAAAGCTCTATCACTTCGACGATTTGAACTTAGACCTCATCTCATCAATGGGGATGGGCAATCAAGCCCCCAATAAACATACAACCCACTGATAACAAACACATTAAACAATTTTTCTCGTAAATATTAGATCTTTTTTGGAGTAAACTTTATGAAACTAACGCAAAAAATCACCACAACGATCGCCATCAGTTTAATGACCATGACGCTCCCCATACAGGCAGGTGAAGGGGAGAATATCTACAACCAATACTGTATGGCTTGCCACGGTACGGGGATCGGCCCCATGGCAAGACAGCAAAATATTTGGCAACCTCGCCTGCAACAAAAAGGCGGGGTAGATGGCTTGTTAAAGAGCGCTAAAACAGGCATCAACGCAATGCCTCCAAAAGGCACCTGTATGAACTGTACAGATGAGCAATTGCATAGCGCAATCACATATATGACGACCTTTTAACTTACAGACAACGCCCAGAGTTATTATGGAGCAATAACTCTGGAGCCCCCATCTCAGTCTGTGCCTCTGGATAGAATTAACGCTATAATCAACCGTTCTTACTATTCTTACCCCCCTATAGATTCTGCTATGAACAACTCTGATGCTCTGTTTGATTCTGACCTGCCGCAATTGAAACTACTTAGCCGTGGTAAGGTCCGTGACATCTACGAAATCGATGCCGATCACCTGTTGATCGTGACGACTGACCGCCTCTCTGCCTTCGATGTGGTGTTGCCACAACCCATCCCCGGCAAGGGTGAGGTTCTAACGCGAGTGGCCAACTTCTGGTTTGATCGCACCAAACATCTATTGCCCAATCATATCGCTGACATCGCCCTCGAAGAGGTCATCCCCGATGCAGCACAACGCAAACAGCTTGGTGACCGCGCCATTGTTGTCCGTCGCTTGAAGCCTCTACCTGTTGAGGCGATTGTGCGTGGCTATCTGATCGGTTCCGGCTGGAAAGATTATCAGAAGACCGGTGCCGTCTGTGGTATTAAACTGCCCGCCGGCCTCCAACAGGCAGATCAACTGCCTGAAGTGATCTACACCCCATCAACCAAAGCAGATGTGGGTGATCATGATGAGAACATCAGTTTTGAAGAGACCGTTAAGCTTTTGGGCCAGGAGCTCGCTGAAAAAGTGCGCGACTTCAGCATCAAGGTCTATAGTGAAGCGGCTGCATTTGCGCTTAAGAAAGGGATCATCATCGCCGACACTAAGTTTGAGTTTGGCCTGAATGATGAGGGTGAACTGTTTCTGATTGACGAGGCATTAACACCTGACTCTTCACGCTTTTGGCCAGCAGCGGAGTACCGCCCTGGAATCAGCCCACCAAGCTACGACAAACAGTTTGTACGAGACTACCTAGAGACACTGGACTGGAACAAACAGGCACCTGGACCTGAGATGCCACCGGAGATCGTACAGAAAACCGCTGACAAATATCGTGAGGCGGAGAGAGTGCTGACGGGCCACTAGTCACCCCAAGGGAACAGACTCCAGGCGAATTAAAGAAGCGGGCTGTCAGCCCGCTTTTTTTATGGACGCCAGCCACCACTAAAATCTAAACACCTCATCCAGGCCGCATAAAACAATCATGACTTCATGCTTAAGCCGCCTATAGTCCATCTGAGAAACAGTGTGGAAGAGACTGTTCAGCGTTGTTTCAATATCACACTGCACAGTGATGAATCTACAAACGCCACCATAGCAGAACACCCTTGAACTGCCTATATTCTTCAAGGTTTATGAGGCAATTTCAAACCTGTTCAGAAGCGCTTTTAGATCAGTTCTACCATCCAATAACGCTATCTCTAGCAATAGCTTGCACCCCCTCCTCTCTGGCCTATATTACAAATAGTAAGCCCAATTGCAAATCATTACTAAACATTGATAAAAAGTGGCCGATAGACCATTCAACATGGAAAACACGTCAACACTCTACGTGTTTAAGCAGTTATCAGAATGGGATCTATAATCATATAGAACCCAATCACATCGACTGTATAACAAATGCTTGTTAACTGATAAACAACCGCACCTAGGTGGCTATAATGGGACAATCACTCTCCAGTTCAAATGTTGTAACTAAGTTCTTACTTAATCTACCCGTTGGTAAAAAGTTAGCCGCTGGGTTTGGCATTGTGCTACTCATCCTAGTGATGCTGGTCTCATTTGTTGAGTTTGAGTTATCAAACCAGGATGCACTACAAAACCGTGTTATTGAGCTACGGTTTCCCACAAATATTGCTGGCCATGATCTGGTCAACGGCATCAACTACTCACTCGCGGCGCTACGCGGTTATATGATCCTCGGGAAGGATCAATTCAAACAGCAGCGCAAAGAGGCGTGGCAGCAGATTGGCTATGATCTTGACATCATGACCAAGATGTCAAAAAACTGGACCGTTGAGAAAAACTTAGAGACGTTAGCAGAGTTGAAATTGACACTGGCAGCATTTAAAACAGCCCAACAACGGGTCGAAGATGTCAGTCACAGTGAAGATGAACAACCTGCCATGAAGATGCTGCTAACAGAAGCCGCACCGAGAGCAACGAAAATTGTGACCGCCATTACCGGCATGATCAATGAAGAGAAAGCGCAGATAGCCACACCAGATAGAAAGGCACTGTTAGCCACCTTTGCCGACTCACGAGGCTCCTTTGCAATGGGTTTAGCCTCAATACGAGGTTACCTGATTAGCGGCGAGCAGAAATGGGCTGATGATTTTAATCAACGCTGGGCCATCAATACAGAACGACTAAAAACCATCCAAGAGCAAAGTTATCTGTTAACCGAGGTTCAGCAACAGCATTTCAAAGTCTATGTTGAGATGCGTGAACAGTTTGCACCACTGCCCCCCAAGATGTTCCAGATTAGAGGTTCAAACAAGTGGAATATGGCGAACTACCTGCTAGGCGCAGAGGCGGCACCACAGGCCACTAAAGCATTAAACTTACTCAGCATCATGGTTAAAAATCAAAACCAGTTGGTCGCCACCGACGCCCGGTTACTGAAAGAGGGAAGCACTAACCTAAAGGTAATCTCCTTGGTCGCTACGATCATCGCCTTAATCATTGGCGGCTTGGTAGCTTGGTTAATCACTCGAATGATTGTCACCCCATTAACAGAAGCGATGAACGTTTCAAGACGCATTGCTGCAGGTGACCTCTCCAGTAGTATTAGTGTCACATCCAAAGACGAAACAGGGCAGCTTCTACAGGGCATGCAAGAGATGCAGGATAGGCTTACACAGGTGATTGAGGTCGATGTACAAAACCTAGTCGATAGTGGTCGTAGAGGTGATCTAACACAACGAATCGAACTATCAGGTAAGCAGGGATGCTACAAAACACTCAGCACAGGTATCAATGACCTCATGGAGGTGAGTGATAGCGTGGTCAATGATACGGTACGCGTCTTTGGTGCCCTTGCCAGAGGTGACCTAAGTGAGACCATTACTCAAGACTACCAGGGGTCATTTAATCAGCTTAAGCAGGATGCAAATGCTACCAACCAGAAGATTAAACAGGTGATTGAAGGCGACATTCAGGCCATCATTGACGCTGCGCAGGTTGGCGATCTAAACCGCAGAATTGACCTGCAAGGTAAGGAGGGTTTCTTTCGAGAGCTGAGTAGCGGCATTAACGAGCTTCTCAACACCCTCAGCCAAGTGTTTGAAGAGGTCGCCAGTGTCATGGGGACGATGGCCAATGGTGATATGACAGAAGCGATGACTGGAGATTACAAAGGCCAGTTTGCCGAGGTGAAAAATGACATCAATAAGACACGAGACAATCTAGAAGATATCGTTTCACAACTGCGAGACTCTTCTGCACAGATAAACACCTCATCAGAAGAGATCACCGCAGGTAATACCAGTCTATCCAACCGCACAGAGCAGCAGGCAAGTGCATTAGAAGAGACGGCATCCAGTATGGAAGAGCTTACCAGCACGGTAAGAAACAACTCTGATAATGCCCAACAGGCCAACAAACTGGCCACCGTAGCAAGAGAGACCGCCGAGCATGGTGGCAAGGTGGTTGGCAACGCGGTACAGGCGATGGGTGAGATCAACACCGCCAGTAACAAAATTGCTGAGATCATTGGTGTCATTGATGAGATCGCCTTCCAAACCAATCTCCTAGCACTGAATGCCTCTGTTGAAGCGGCACGCGCAGGCGAACAAGGCAGAGGTTTTGCCGTGGTAGCTACTGAGGTGCGTAATCTCGCGGGTCGTAGTGCAACCGCCGCCAAAGAGATTAAGAGCCTTATTCAAGATAGTGTAGAGAAGGTCAAAGCGGGTGCCGACCTTGTCAATGAGTCTGGCGAGACCCTCAATGAGATCGTCATCGGGGTCAAGAAGGTGGGTGATATTGTCTCTGAGATTGCCGCCGCTAGCCTGGAGCAATCATCTGGGATCGATCAAGTCAACCAAGCCGTCACCAGTATGGATGAGCTAACCCAACAAAACGCCGCGCTGGCAGAGGAGACCTCAGCCGCATCGGCTTCAATGACAGAGAAAGCCAGCGAGATGAACGAGATGATGAACTTCTTTACCATCTCTGACAGAAACCACTAAAGCCCCGTTAGGTTACATCACTACCAAACACTAAGCCTGACAAATAAACCCCGCTAGGCAGCAAAACTGCCTAGCGGGGCAGCTCCTCCCTCCCTTACTAAGAGAGAGAGGAGGAAATACTATTCGGCACCTATTCCATCTAATTGACGCTTCCTCTCTTGAAGTTGTTTGCTTACATCCTGGCTGACTTTTTTTGCCTCATCCAACATATCTACTTGGCCTTGCCAGAGATGCGGCTTGGTTGCTTTTTCCGTAGCAGGCTCCTCTGAACAAGCGGCTAACACCAGCACGGACAAGATAAGAATCAATCGATAAATAAACATGACATTTCAACTCTCATTTACGATGCATAGATCAAAGAGCATAGCACTACAGCTATAACCCACTTTTACTCACCTGAAAATCTCCTCGACCACCCACCAGATCAACTTCACGCACCGTTAGCTGGATCAACTCATCAAGCTCAGGTGCATTTTTCAGCCGCATTTTGCTCTCCATTGCCAGCTCAGGAATCAGTATGATGCTGCGATCCCCTTGATGCTCTACCAGCACCGCCTCTCCACACCATTTCGGGTTCTGTTGTAGATAGACCAGCTTCCAGTGGGTATTTGATTGACGCTCTGTTTTACGCACAATCACGGCGGCTGCATTGGCAATATTGATCTTTTTACTCACCGTCGATTCATCTAAAGCCGTGCCATCACGCAGAAAACTTCGCAGCTGTTGATGCACCAACAGATCTGAGTAACGACGCAGTGGGCTGGTGACTCGACAGTAGCGTTCTAACCCTAGACTGGCATGTGGTTCAGCGGCAACCTGCAACCGAGAAGGTTTGAAGTGACGACGAAATGCAAACATAGCGGAGAGCGATTTAGATTTCAGCAACTGGCCGGGTGCCGCTTGCGTGGCGTAGGGGATGGCAATATCGTTCTGTTGACAGAAATCTGCAACCGCTTCACCCGCCATCAACATCAGATCAGTCACCATTTCACGACTATTTAATGAAGGTAACGATGTAATCTCAACCCGCTGCTCTTTTACTCGCACCTTTACTTCAGGCAGATCCAACTGAGCGGCACCGGCACCTAAACGTCGTGCCCGAAAACGCTGACTCAACGAGTACAACTCAGAGAGTGGCCCCTCATTCAGGAGCAAATTTGCTTCAGCATACGGGCAGCGGGTGACACGAATGGTTGAGGGTACAATCTCAATATCAACCGGTTTCGAAGAGGCATCAAGGCGAAAACTGATTGAGAGGGCTGGTGAAAATTCAGCCATACCCAAAGCGAGGCTGCTGGTCAGCGCATGCGGCAGCATCGGGATGATATGCTCTGGCAGATAGAGGTTGGCGCCACGCGACTGCGCCTCCAGGTCAAGTTCACTGTCCACCGCCACAAGGGCTGCCACATCGGCGACATGCACCCAGATGCGGTCACCCTCGATACTCACCGCATCATCCGCATCACTGCTCTCGACATCATCAATCGCGAAGGCCTGTAGATGGGTTAGATCCTGTCGTGACTCCTCTGGCAACGACGGCACTGCAATATCAGGCTCGCCCAAGGCCACTTTGAAGCGCTGTGGAAAGGGGTTGTGACTAGCAGGCCAATAACCCACCTTTATCAACAGACGGTGGGCTGCTTCAGAACGCTCCTGAAATCCCAGCTCACGCATGATATGGCTCTTTTCAATATGCCCGAGTGCTAGGCGCTCCACCTCTGCCAGCGGTTTATGATCCTCCTCTAACAGACATCCCTGTTTGACTCGCTTAACAAAGGCCTGCCAGGCCTGCTCCTGATCTATTTTTTTCTGCCGCTTGGCCTCTTCAGCTTCACGTTCGGCAACAGCAACCGTCTCAATCGTCATCGGTTCACCGCAAAACCAAAGCCCATCAACAACGACCTGCCAAGCAGCCCAAATGGTCACTGGGGTGGCATCGCCATAGAGCAGATCTGCCAGCTCTGAGAGGGAGACCTGCTCCCCTTCTAGCAGCTCCCACGCTTCCTGTAGATTACCCTGCTGCGGCGTCAAGTGGGCAAGCGATGTCAGTGGCCCTCTATGCAACAGCGTAATATCTTTTGGCCGGACACGTTTTCGCTGTCCAGCCAACAGTTCAATCTCAATCTTGTCACTCACCACTATCACTCGGGCGGGGTGAGCTTTATACAAAACCAGACTATTTATAGTGAAATCTAACGGATTCATTTAGCAGTACATGTTAGGAATTTTCGGTATCATAGCTGACCTAACCTTTTAGTACTCCGTCTAGTACTCCGTCAATATGATAAATTTAGACGGAGTATCAGGAAACCCCTGAATTAGTTGGAATTAAGGTGAGATGAAACGGCCCTAATCTGTTTCAGCCACTCTAAAACAATCATGACTTGATCAGAGGTTCCTTAAACCCAATGGATACTTTAGAGATGAGCAACAGCTGGCAAAAATTTATTGAAGCCTACCCTACAAAGGTACTGGCTGAGCGTGCAGCACTATGTGATCTATCACACCTTGGTCTACTTAAACTCTCGGGCAGTGATGCCGAACAGTTTCTACAGGGCCAATTAACCAACGATGTAAAACAGCTGACCGACACACACAGCCATCTCACCGGTTACTGCACGGCTAAGGGGCGATTGTTGGCCATTTTCCGCGCCTTTCATCACAACGATGCCTTCTATCTGCAAGCCCCTGCTGAGATCATCGAATCGCTACAGAAGCGGTTGCAGATGTTCATCATGATGTCGGAGGTCAAGCTAGAGCTTGTGAGTGAGCAGCTGCCTATTATTGGTCTGATAGGTGATGAGACATCAGCACTGTTGCAAGCGCACATTTCAAAGCTGCCCGAAGGTGAAAACAACATCGTACATGACGGCGATATCACACTAATTCGCCACCCTGGCAGCCCGGCCCGCTACCAAATAATCGCACCGTTGGAGGTGCAAAAAGCGCTCTGGAGTAAGCTAGAGGCTGAGGCCGATGTTGTAAAACCAGAGGCGTGGTCTCTGCTAGATATCAAGGCAGGAATACCCAATATCTACGCCACAACCCAAGAGGTATTTGTGCCACAGATGACCAATCTACACCTGATTGATGGCGTCAGTTTCACCAAGGGGTGTTATGTCGGGCAGGAGATCGTCGCCCGCCTACAGTATCTGGGTAAACAGAAACGTAACATGTACCCCGCCACGGTCACTACAGACGAGCCACCACAAGTTGGAGCCACCCTCTTCTCATCATCTAATCAATCGAGCCAAGGGGCTGGCACGGTGGTAGATGTACAAGCTGAAGGTGATCAATATCAACTGCTCATCATCATTCAAAATGAATCGGCAGACAAAAACGATGTGCAGCTTTCAGAAAATGGGCCTACACTTCAGATCAGACAGCCACCCTACGAGCTGACCGACAGTTCAACCTCCACGACGACACAATAATGGTACATCATGATCGATAAGCATGAATTTTTAGAGACACTTCAAAGCGCCATCCAACAGAACAAAATAACCCTGCCCACACTGCCTGAGGTCGCACTTAAGGTGAAGGCAGCCGTCGACAGAGAAAACTCCACAGCAGTTGAAATTGCGGAGATTATCACCACCGATGCGGCAATATCTGCACGCCTGTTGCAGGTCGCCAACAGCCCGCTCTACCGAGGTCGAGTCGCCATTGAAAGTGTACAGATGGCAGTGACTCGTCTCGGCATACGTTTGGTACGTAGCCTCGTTTCAAGCTTGATCATGCAGCAAATATTTCGCGCCACCTCAGCGGTGCTCGACAACCGTTTTAGAGCATTGTGGGAAGAGAGCGTGCATGTCGCGGCACTCAGCCGGGTACTCTCATACCAGCAGTCACAACTCGATTCAGAACAGGCTATGCTAGCGGGGCTCATCCACAATATCGGTGGTCTGCCGGTACTAAAGATGGCTGAAAACCACCCCGAGCTGGTCAACGATGAAACGCAGCTAAATGAAATCATTGACTTCGTCAGCCCAACGATCGGTTCACTCATCTTAAAGAATTGGGAGTTTCCAGAGGCACTAGCTAAAATACCTCAACACTATTGCGATAGTGAGTACAATGGTGGTGATAGTGCAGATTTTGTCGACTTAGTCATCGTTGCTCGACAGCAGATCTACCAGTTAGAGGGCGGACTCATCTCGCTCGACAAACTGGGCTTCGAAGCGAATGTTGATATCGTCAATATTGAAGGCATCGAAGAAGAGGTGATCCAAGTAGAAGAGATCCTTCTCTGCTGAGCAGCAACACTGCTAGAGAGGAGAGCCTCTGACCAAGTCATGATATTTTAGGCTGGCTGAACCAGAAGCTCCCTAGTGTTAAATAATAGAGCCATTTAGAACCTCCTTAACCAAAAACAGCTAGCGCTGCTATTGCCAAATGCTTGAAATTACCGATCTAAAAAAAGAGTTCCGAGACGTTAAGGCGGTCGACGGCGTGAGCTTCAGCATTGCCCAAGGGTGCTGTTTTGGCCTGCTTGGGCCCAATGGTGCGGGTAAGACCACCACCGTAGAGATGTTGGAGGGGATCATCGCCCCAACTTCAGGTGAAATACGCTATAAAAACAGGCCTCTTGGCAGCCACTTCAGAAATGAAGTGGGCATCATGTTCCAACATACCGCACTACAGGAGTTCATCACCGTCAGAGAGATTCTGACACTCTTCAAGAACTTCTATGAACAATCAAAACCGATTGAAGAGCTGGTTAAAAACTGCGCCCTCGAAGAGTTTCTCGACCGAGATACACGCAATCTCTCTGGCGGACAGCGTCAACGTCTCCTGCTTGCCATCGCTCTGATCAACGACCCCAACATCATCTTCTTAGATGAGCCAACAACGGGGCTTGACCCCCAATCCCGACGTAATTTTTGGGATCTGCTGAAGAAACTTAAATCACAAAAAAAAACCATCATCCTCACCACCCACTATATGGAGGAGGCTCATGAGCTATGCGATGAGCTCGCGATCATGGATCATGGACGCATCATTGCACAAGGTACCCCCCGCGCACTGTTAGCAGAGCACTTCAACAGCGCCATCATCACCCTACCTGCGGATGATATTCCCGATGCCGTGAGAGAGATCGATGGCAGTGAGGTTGTTCGCACTGAAAACCGTGCCGAGATACTGAGTCGTCACATTGAGCAGACCATTCAATCCCTGATTGCACAACAAATACCACTCAATAGGCTACAGGTGCGCTCGCGTACATTGGAAGATCTCTTCATTAAACTTACGGGGCATGAGTTACGCACATGAACATGAGACGATACTTTGCCCTGTTCAGTGCGCGAAACCGCGAGTTTCTACGTGATCGAACAGCGCTCGCTTGGAACATCATTCTGCCTGTTCTGCTAGTGATTGGCTTTGCCTTTGCCCTCTCCACCGATGATGTTGATCTATTCAAGGTGGGGGTTGTTAATGTGACAGAGAGTGGCAACTCACTCCCTTTTCTTCAAACAGAACACATCCAATTTATTCCGATCAATGAGCCACAAGCAGCCATCACTAAAGTAGAACGACATCAGCTAGACATGCTGTTTGATCCCAACAGCCAGAGTTACTGGATCAATGAGCGCTCGGCCAATGGTTATATCCTTGAGAAGTTACTCCAGGCAAGCGCCCATAATCTGCAAAAAAAGGCGGTTACAGGAGAGGCTCTGCGCTACGTCGACTGGCTGATCCCTGGCATTCTGGGTATGAACATCATGTTCAGCTCACTCTTCGGGGTGGGTTACGTGATCGTCAGATACCGAAAAAATGGCGTCCTTAAACGACTCAAGGCCACCCCGCTCACTGCCTTTGAGTTCCTCACTGCACAAATCACCTCTCGTCTCTGGCTCATCGTATTGGTCACCAGCTGCGTCTATTTTGGCACCAACCTATTTGTCGGTTTCCGTATGTACGGCTCCTACCTAAATCTACTACTGGTCTTAATCATTGGCACCACCAGTATGATCAGCGTTGGTCTATTAGTCGCTGCACGTATGTCGAGTGAAGAGGCGGCAAACGGCCTGCTCAACCTCATTAGTTGGCCAATGATGTTACTCTCTGGCGTCTGGTTCTCCCTGGAAGGTTCGCACCCAATTGCAATAGCACTCTCTAAACTCCTGCCATTAACACACATGATTGATGCGGCACGGGCCATCATGATCGATGGTGCCACCCTAATGGATATCTCACCTCAACTGGTGACACTCATCGCCATGTCGATCATTTTTCTCCTGATCAGTGCCCGCTCTTTTCGTTGGGAGTAAAACCTTCAACAAAGCCCATAATTTGGCTGTATTTATGATCACTTAAGAATTTACTAATTCTGGACGATACAGACCTTAACAGATGATAGAGACGCCTCTCTTTCTGCTTGCCTAAAGGTGTCATGGCACGTCTAAGGAAACGCTGTATAAATCATGATTGTTTTAGACTGGCTAAAACCGCTCCGACTCACCCCGAAGATCGCTGCAATAGAACAACTATTACAGCTCACTTCGAAACAAATCGGAACAGTTTTATCTCACCCTAGGTTTTAGCTGAGCTTTAGCAAATCTTACGATTTACTGCAACCGGACTTAATCAGAGGTTCCTTAAGCCAGCAGGTCTTATCGACCAGATATTTCCAGCGGCGTCAAACAAACATACACAAAGGTGCAATTACATTTAATCTAAAAAAATGTCATTTATAGTGACCCAATCAACATTTGTGAACTAGCCGTATCCCCACACAAAGTGGTAGATTTAGTGGTTTAATTCATGCGGCCTCCATCAAGCGATTAATGGTGAGCAGAAACCTTTTTAAACTAGGCAGATACTTCGATTCAGATAGCATCCACATTCATGGTCAAAATAAAAACAACCTATCTGCTATTAATTCTACTCTCCAGCTCCTTATTGGCCACCACCCTCTATGCAGCCCCAGAACCAAGTGCCGAGCAGCAACGCATTGATAACATCTCATCAATAAAAAGCGACATACTACTGCTCCACAGAGACCTCTCAACTCTAGAACAAGAGATACTCTACCCACTGCTGAGCCAGTTTTCTATCTATCTCTCAGCCACTGACAAACTGCCCTTTAAAACAGGGCAGTTAACTATAAAACTTGATGGTCAAACCATCACCACCCAGCACTACTCAACTAAGAGCATCCAGGCACTTTTTGATGATGGTATTCAACATCTCTATGTCGGAAAAATAAAACAGGGCGAACACCAACTCCGACTCATCTACAGCTGGCAAAATAGCAAAAACATCACTCTCAAAGGTGAAGTAACACATCACTTCAATAAGGAGTTTCAAGCAAAACGCCTTGAGCTCACAATGGTGGAGAAGAGTTCAAAACATCCCTTCTTCATTAAGGTTATCGAGTGGGAATGATGAAGCTGCTCCCCCTCTTAAAAGTATGCTTTCTGCTCCTAATACCGGTCGTCACCACGGCCACACCGATACCTGTGCAACACCATTTTAGTGAACTCATCAACAGTGAAGTTCTATTTAAATTCTATCAAGGGCACTATTTCCCAGCCATCAATCTCCTACTCTCTGCCAGAAAAGATAATCGCCTCACCATTGATGATGATGAGTACCATCTCCTACTCGCCGGGTTGTACATCTCGTTTGGCCTAGATGATGAAGCTGAAAAGATCTTCAAAGAGCGGCTGACCCAAACAGACCACCGAAAACTGCGTAATCAGGCCATGCTTCTTATTGCCAAATTACAGTTCAAACATGGACTCTATGAGAAGACTGAGAAGACGTTAAAGCGGGTTCAAGCGCAACTCGCACCAAAACAACAAGAGGAGAGACTTCAGCTGCATGGCCAACTGCTGTTACTACGCGACAAATATCGTTGGTCTGTTGCGCGGCTACGCAAAATAGGTAATAAGTCCGAGTGGGCCATCTACGGTCGTTACAACCTCGCCATTGCATTAATCAAACTTAACGATGGCAACACAGGTCAGGTACTTCTTGAGGCCATTGGTCAGATGGAAGCAACAACCAATGATATGTGGGTACTGCGTGACCGTGCCAATCTGGCACTTGGCTTCTGGTTTCTAGAGAACAGACAAGATGAAGATGGACTGCGTGTCTTCAGACGCATCCGGCTAAATAGCCCAGTCACCTCGATGGGACTACTGGGCCTTGGCTGGGCCTATCAAGGACAGTTCGAATACAAAGCGGCGCTCTCGACATGGCAACGCCTACTCGACAAAGAGACCTCAAACCCAGCCGTTCAAGAGGCGCTGCTTACCACGCCCTATGCCTACCTAAAACTGGGATCAACAAAAGAGGCACTTAAAGGTTACGAGCATGCCATTGAGCGCTACCAACAAGAGATCAGACGGCTTGATACAAACATCACCGCCCTACAATCCGGTACATTTTTCAAAACCCAAGGAGAGAGGGATAAGCACTCCAACAAAGCCTGGGTAAATTGGGCAATCAGACAATCTGTTGACCCCAGCAACAGAGAACTCAATTCGATGCTTAGCAGCCACGTCTTTATAAGCTCCATCAGTGATCTGCAAGATCTACTCTATCTAAAACAGACCCTCCACCTCTGGTCAGAAGAGTTAAATGTGTTCAAAAGCGTTGCCAAAAATGCCACAAAAGGAGTCATAAAAACAAGATTGGTTCGCCTAGAAAAAGAGAGGCAACAGCTGCTAAAAAAGCTAACCAAATATAATGAACAGCTTAAAACGGAACAACGGCCTAGCGATAATTTAAAGATCTCAACACCCAGCGACCTCTGGGTTTTTCGTGACATGCTTTTTAATATTGATATCACAGGTAAAAATCGTCATATCGCTACCGGTGACGAGCGGCAACTGTTAAGACGGCGCCAGTCAAATCTAAACATGATCCGTACATTTTCAAAGAGGGATAAAAAAGACAATAAGAGCCTTGAAACACTCGAAAAAATAATCCATTGGCAAAATGAGGTCTCCTCAGAACAAGATATTTCACTCCTGCAAAAAGGACTCTCTGATGTCGAGATGAGACTGAGCATGATTGATAAGCGCGAGCAGGCCATGCGCATGTTACAACAAACAGAAAAGAGTGAACTCCGTGCCTATGAGAAACCCATTGCTCAGACCCTAGCACGCATCGACAAACAGCAGCTAAAACTTGATAACGCCATAAAAACACAGATTAATCACCTCAACAGCATGGCCAAAAGTGAGCTTATTCTGCAAAAAAACCATTTAAAAGGCTATCTCATTCGCGCCTATTTCAGCATTGCCAGAATCCATGACAAAACACTCAAAATGGAAGGGAAGCAGCGGTGAAATTAGCGGTCATCCTTCCCATATCAGTTCTACTGCTAAGTGTGTTAATGGCATTCAGCCAAAGTGCACTTGGCAAAGATGAAACGGATAGAAGCAACACGCTTGGCGCACTAAAAATTAACCCCGTTCGTATCGATAAAAAACCGTTAAAACCGAGCATTGATAAAACAATAGAGAGCTACCGTGACTTACATGAACTACTCAAAGGTATAGAAAAGAACGGCTTTGCCACAGATGGTGGCATACCACCCGCTATGCTCAACAACATCCGAAGCGAAGTGGGAAGACGTCTATTTGACCTGGAGCTGGAAGAGAATGAGAAACTTCAGTTTTTTTCTGATACCGATGGCGACGACCAAGCTAAACTCAATACAAAGGCGCAAAAGTTCTACCGTAGTACCGCTAAAATCTATGAAAAAATGTTGTTGGAGAACCCAAGCTACAAATCAAATGACCGTGTCTTATATCAGTTAGCTCACATCTATGACTTGATGGGGGAGACCGAAAAAATGCTCTCAGCACTGACAAAACTGGCCAATAAATATAACAAAAGTGATTTCTACGTCGA
>JAKITT010000044.1 GCA_021647945.1 Candidatus Polarisedimenticolaceae bacterium | reverse complement strand
TCAGCACCAGTGTAATTTCGGCCTTTGCTCCTGTATGCACCTAATCTAATTGTGCACCATTTTCGATAGGCCGCATGTTATTCTTTGATTTGTGGTCGCGTAGCGGCCTGGGTCGCTAATCACCTAAACTATTCTCATCGACTCAATTTCACCCTTTCTGCCATTGAGCGGGGTGGTATTATAGGGTCACTAAGATTCATCTTCTCGTTTCATTTTTTCTCTAGGATTTATCAATGAAGATCACCCTGACACGCCCAGATGATTGGCACCTCCATGTCCGCGATGGCGACGCGTTGAGTAGCGTGGTGCCACACTCTGCTGCTCAATTTGGGCGGGCCATCATCATGCCAAACCTGCGGCCACCGGTGACCGATACTGAGCAGGCGCTTGCCTATCGGCAACGCATTCTTGCGGCACTGCCAGAAGGGCATAACTTTACGCCATTGATGACCCTCTACCTGACCGATCAGACCACCCCTGACGAGATCAAGCGAGCTAAAGAGAGTGGTATTGTCTATGCCGCTAAGCTCTATCCTGCGGGTGCCACCACCAACTCTGATTCAGGGGTGACGGATCTTGCCAAGATCCAGCCCGCATTGGAGATGATGCAGCAGTGCGGGTTGCCGCTATTGGTGCATGCTGAGGTGACAGATTCGCACATTGATATCTTTGATCGTGAGCGTATCTTCATTGAGCGTCACATGGACAAGCTTGTTGAACAGTACCCTGAGCTATCGATTGTATTTGAACATGTCACCACACTCGATGCGGTTAACTTTGTTAAACAGGCGCGACAGGGGGTGGCCGCAACCATCACCGCTCACCATCTGTTATACAACCGCAACAGCATGTTGGCGGGGGGCATTCGACCACACTACTACTGTCTGCCGATTCTGAAACGTGAAAAACATCGTCAGGCGCTGCTTGATGCGGCGACCAGCGGTAACCCAAAATTTTTCCTTGGTACAGATAGCGCGCCACACCCTACCGATGCCAAAGAGTCAACCTGTGGCTGTGCCGGTTGCTACACCGCCTATGCCGCTATTGAGCTCTATGCCGAGGCGTTTGATGGGGCGGGTGCGCTGGATAAGTTGGAGGGTTTTGCCAGCTACTTCGGCGCTGATTTTTATCAGCTCCCCAGAAACAGTGGGCAGATTACTTTGTTGAAAGAGCCGTGGTTTGCGCCTGACTCATTCCCATTTAATGACTCACAAGTGACCCCACTTCGGGCGGGAGAGGAGATTCAGTGGCGCATTGTGGAGAGGTGAGTTTCTGGGCTGAGCAGGCAGGTCTTTGAGGGGGCAGCAGCTGTGAAGGTATGTCTCTCAGTCAGAATAGCTCGATATTATCGTCAACCTCTTCGACCTGTTCAGCAGGCGCGCTGGCATGGCTGGTGTTGTAATTTTCAATTAACGCCTCCTGTTTAGCGGCAATTTTTTTCAGCTCTTCCAGAAGCGTGGTGAATGAGTGGGCAATGATGCTGCTGGCATCAATGCGAGAGGCCGCGTCTTCTATTGCCGTATCAATGCGGTGCAGCAGAAACTCCTCCTGATCCTCCTCAAGGCCCATGCCTAATAGATCATCATTCAGATCATGGGTCATCTTCTGCATGACGATCGCACTACTTTCCTGATTGGTGACTAGACGTTTGGCCAGATGGTAGAGGTTTGTTCTGATATGGCCGAAAGACTCCAAAAGCTCATTACTCTGTTCCCGTAGTGCCTGCTCTGTTTTTAATGAGTTTATCTTTGTCTCCATTGCAGACAGCAGTACGGGCAAGATATCCTTAATACGCCCATAAAACTCCATATTATCGAGTGGCATATTACGTACCAACAGCTTGATACCTGGGTAGTTGACAATGGTGCGAAGGCCGAAATCAAGAAAACGCTTGTCCTCATCAGTCATCTCCAGCAGCTCTTGTTCGAGTGGTTTTATGCTGCCATCAGAGGCAAACCAGAATCGTTTGCCACAGGCATCACAGTCGGAATCGGTATCGCAGTCATCAAAAACACCGCTACAAACCATCAGGCAACAACTCAGTTGGAACTGGTCTGTGGCCTGAAATAGACCGTTAGCAAGTGCCTCAAAATTATTGTAAGAGTAGGTTCTTTCAATAAAATGCATGGCGACAGCTAGCTCACTGGTGCCGGTCATTGCGGTCATTGCGGTCTTTTGTGCTAGCTCATATTGCGCCTTTAACTCCTTTCTCTCTTGCTGGTATTTGATCAGAACTTTGATCTTTGCCAGTAGATGTTCGGCATCAAATGGTTTGACCAGATAGTCATCTGCACCCACCTCATAGCCCTGCATACGTTCGCGCAGTGAGGTGTGTGAAGATAGAAAGATGACCGGCACATCTGCGGTGGCTGCCTCTTGTCGTAAAATATTGCAGACCTCATAACCACTCAGTCCGGGCATCTCTACATCGAGGATAATGATGTCGGGTGTTTGTTTGCGGGCCTCTTCAAGCCCACTCTCGCCATCCATGGCGGCTCGCAGCTCAAAGCCCCCTTCAGTGAGTGCACGCTGAATCATTTTTTGGGCAAAATTGTCATCATCAATGATGAGGATGTCTACGGGTTTAGTTGTTTTTATCTGCATGATTCCATTCTTAAAAATTGATTGGCTACAGAGTAACCTACCGAAAGGGTAGCGGCTCTAGCAAATTTTGTATTGGGCCTTTCTGATTAAGTCTGGTTGCTTCAGCTAGCCTAAAACAATCATCTTTTGATCAGAGATTTCTTATGCGTACCTATTATAATAGTTGGCTATATAAACAATGCCCTCTATTATTCCTGCTAATTGGCAGAGAGGCTTGGAAAAGAGCGGGAGAGCCGATGAGGCCGCTTTGCCGCGGCTAACGGCCACCTCTATTCATTTATGGATGAGCAGCTTGAACTCATAATTCTCAATCTGTCTCACCCAGAATTAATAGAGGTGCCCTAACAATAGTTACAAATATATGTGATAGGAAATGAGGAAATATGGCAAAAAGTAAGAAATATGATTGTCGCGTGGTTCGAGATGCGTCGAGTTGGGTGGCAGAGATTGTTCGGCGAGTGACAGCAAAAGAGAGCATAGTCTCTAAACGTCAGGATGGCTTTGCTACCGAGGCTGAGGCAGAAGCGTGGGGGCAGAATGAGCTGAAGTCATTTTTGGGCGGACTCTCTGAGCGTAACAAACGCCATGCAAAAAAGCGGGCATCAGCGGCCGAAGAGTAGTGGTGCGTAGAGCAGAGTAGCTTTGCTGCTCTGCTCTACGATGATAGCTTTAGAATTTGGCGATTAGGTACAAAGCTCAGTCATTCAGATGCTTCACTGTAGGAGCGGCGCCTCGCCGCGATGCCTACATATATGTAGGTACCAAAAAGTAGGCGCTTTAGGCGAGGGGTGTGAGCAGGAGCGGAAGCTTTGAATCCTGCTGCTAAGCCCAATCGCGGCGAGGGCGCTGCGCCTACAGACTCTTTACATAGACATGCTGAGCTTTGTACCTGATCACCTAGAATTTCACTCCTCCCAGTCGAGCAGTCGCTGCTCACCCTCTAGGGCGCGGATGTTGGTGACATCCTGTGACATCTCTAGTACACCACGGTACCTCTTCTCTTCGTCTCGAATGGCGAAATAGCGGATGAGGATAAATCGCCCGCGCATGTTGATCCAGAAGTCTGCGACATTCTGGGTGCCTTTCTTAAACTCCTCCAGAATGCGCAGTACGGTATCGACCGATTTTGGTGGATGGCAGTTGCGTACCTCACGGCCGATGATGCCAGCACTGCGTGGGAAGACACGGTCATCACCTCGGTTGTAGAAGACCACCTTGTCGTTCTCATCGACATAGGTGATATCGACCGGCATGTGTCTAAATAGCAGGTTGACCTGCTCTGGGGTCATGTAACCCTCGTCGTAGTGGTATCTCTCTTCGGTGGAGAAGGGCAGATCTTTGGGGCGCTCTGTCGCCTCTGATGGGTGCTGGTACTCAGGCTTCTCTTCACGGGCGGGGAAGTGGGGCGGTGCTTGGTCAGACATCCAGCCGATCTCCTCATCGCCGGTGCGCATCTCCTCCCACTCTGCATCGTCTAGCAGCTCCATGGCCTTGGGTAGTAGGCGCTCCTCTTCAACGCCCAGCAGGCGTATCAGTTCACTCTCCATTGCGGGAAACTTCTCAATCACTCGGTTGAGTTTCCCCTCCTCCAGTGCGATGCGAATCTCTTTTAATTTTGCCCTGATCTCATCATGAAAGGCCCACATGTTTTTGCTGGGTGAATCCCAGCCATGTTTTTCCAGACAGGGGAAGAGTTGATTCTCTTTACGCACAAAGTGCTTCTCCACTTTGCAGATCTGCTGAAAAACCGCTTTGAACGCCTCTGTCTCTTGTAGTGGGTGAATATTGCGGATTTTGGCAAACAGGCTACGTATAAGGCGATTCTCTTCCAGGTAGACGCGAGCCGGGTGACCGGGGGCAAACTGATTTAACACCCCAGCAGCGAGCTTCTCTGAGATGATGCCCTGATAGAGCGTGAGAACTTCAGCATTATCTTGATAGGGGATACGCTCCTCATGGAGCTGATCAAAGACCTTTGAGACCTCATCTGAGGTGAGGCTGTCGCACTTCTCATTAAATTGTTGGATCTGCTGCTGTTGCTCCTTGCCAACAGAGAGGGCGCGGATGATCTCCTGCAATGCCTCAATCTTTGATTCCGATAGAAACTCACTCAAAATAGACCTCGATCACTTAAAAATGCCATCGGTTGGGTCAACCGACAGGGGGTAAATAGAGGCGAAGGAGTCTATCGGCAAGCGTGGCCAAAACCATTGATGTAGAACAAGTCATGGGGGTGGGGTGCTTCAGCAATGCGGCCCAATACCAGGCTCAGCAGGTCGTAATGATGGGTGGTTGATCTATCCTGTAGAGGAAGGATAGCGGTGGTGGGGTGTTTGATGGTGCGCTAGGAGGTTTTTGTGGAACATGAATATGAGATGGTAAAACCAACTGCGGCTGCGTTGGCTCAAGCGGTAGAGGCGGCCGAGCTGATGCGTGAACGCACGGATGATGAGACGGGTGTGGCACATAGCCTGCTCTATCTCTTCCAGCGTAACAGACGGCTGGAAGAGGTAGTGGCGCTTGTTGATCGTTACCTTAACTTTGGTACACCAAAGGATGAACATGCTCAGTTGGTGTTGATGCTGGAAGCGCTACATCAGTCTGATCATGAGCCTAAACTGCCCAGGAGTTAGGGAACTGCTGATTAAGTCTGGTTGCATTTAGGCTGGAATAAAACTGTTCCGATTTGTTTCGAAGTGAGCGGTAATAGTTGCTCTATTGCAGCGATCTTCGGGACGAATCGGGGCAGTTTTAACCAGTCTAAAGCAATCATGACTTATTCAGATTTTCCTTAGGGGTAAATTTCAGGTATGAATGTTTGATCGCTCATCGGTGGGCGGATATAGCCTGCGCTATCTGATCGTTGAGGCAGTTCAATTGCATCTGGGGTTAGATCTTCATAGGGAATCTGCTTCAGCAGATGGGCAATGCAGTTGAGGCGGGCATGTTTTTTGTTATCTGATTTCACCACATACCAAGGGGCCTGTTTGATGTCGGTATGGGCAAACATTGCATCCTTTGCTTTTGAGTATTCAACCCAGCGGCAGCGTGACTCCAGATCCATCGGACTTAGCTTCCAGCGCTTGTGTGGCTCAATCAACCGGCTCTGAAAACGGCGCTCTTGCTCCTCATCAGAGACGGAAAACCAGTATTTGATAATAATGATGCCGGAGCGAACCAACATGCGTTCAAACTCTGGGCATGAGCGGAGGAATTCGTGATACTCCTCTTCATTACAGAAATCCATCACCCGCTCGACGCCTGCCCGGTTGTACCAACTGCGATCAAACAGAACCATCTCCCCTGCTGCGGGTAGATGAGCGACATAACGTTGGAAATACCACTGGTTCTTTTCACGCTCTGTGGGTGCGGGTAGGGCCACAATACGACAGATGCGTGGGTTGAGATGCTGGTCGATGCGTTTGATCACTCCCCCTTTACCTGCGGCATCGCGTCCTTCAAAAATAACAACGACCTTCAGCCCCTCTTGTTTAATCCACTCTTGAAGTTTGACCAGCTCAAGCTGAAGACGAAACAGCTCCTTTTCATAGGCTCTTTTTTTAATCTTCACTGGAGATGTCTGACTGTTTTTGGTATCGGTTGGATGCTCTTTTTTCTTGCTCATGCTGATCCCCGTAGTTCGATTTAATTAGCCTACGGACAAGTATATATGATTCAGAGGTTCATTGACTCGGTTGGGGAGAAGGGCGGGGGATTGTGGGGAAGGTCCTGGCGGGTCGGCAAGATTCCAAGTTAATTGGGGACTGGGAATATTGGTGTCCCGATCCGCCAGGACGCGGAATAGTAGACGCTTCTATCTCAAGGCACAAATCAGTTATGTCTTTAATTGGAGTCAATAGGGTGATAACCAGAGGGTTGCGGGCTAAGATGGAGTGGAAACCAGTTGCTGCCCTTGTAGTATCCTATAAATATCAGAATAAAGTTCCCTATCGGCGAGGTGCCTTAACAGGAGATTCTATGCACGCTTCTATACCAAAAATTGATCCTGCTGATTATGAACGCATAATACTCTTCACCGGGGCCGGCATGTCAGCTGAGAGTGGTGTACACACCTATCGGGGGCGGGGAGGTATCTGGCATGAATATCACTGGGAGGAGTACGCCTGTGAGGAGGCGTTTATCAATCGCCCCGAGGCGGTGATGGAGTTTCATCAGCTGCGTCGAGTAGAGGTGTTGAAGTGCGAACCTCATCAGGGACATCACTTGATGGCTGAGCTGGAGCGACGCCATTCCGGCGTCACGATTGTGACCCAGAATATCGATGGTATGCATCAACGGGCGGGCAGTGAGCGAGTGGTTGAACTACACGGGAGTCTGTGGCGCTTGCGGTGTCCCTATCATGGCACTATTGAAGATATTGGCCCTGACTATAAAGCGCAGTTCTGCACGGCGTGTGGACATCGTCTTCGGCCCGATATTATCTGGTTTGGCGATGGCTTGAATCCAAGCGTCGTTGCGCAGACAGATCAGCTGATTGCAGAGGCGGATCTCTTCATCAGTATCGGCACCTCAGGTGTGGTCTATCCGGCGGCGGGTTATCCACGGTTGGCGCACAGCAGTGGTGCCCACTGCATCTCCATCAATCTGCAAGCGCTCACAGATGCCTCGATCTACAATGAGGTAGTGCTGGGCGAGGCGGGTAGGGTGCTTCCTGAGATGTTTGCGGATATTCAATAAGTTAGGGGGTTCAAGAATTGTCCAGCTCTGTGTTATGTCTCTTGGCAAAGGAATTATCATTGCCTACAAAACATGTCTTGATCTGAACAATTCTTGAAGCCCTGATTGTCGCAATATCAATGTTCTTCTTAGTCATTACGCCACTCATCCATTAAATAGGTATAAAAAAGCCCTCATCGGCCAGCATATCAACCAAGCGGATGAGTGGTAGGCCGATCAGGGTGTTGGGATCATCACCCTCCAGTTTACGAAAGAGCGCAATGCCCAACCCCTCTGATTTAAAGCTGCCTGCGCAGTTGTAGGGCTGTTCAATATCGAGATAACGTTCGATCTGCGCTCGCTCCAGTGACCGGAAGTGGACATGGAATGGTTCACAACAGCATTGGCTCTGTTGTGTATGCGAATTGTAGAGGCAGAGTCCGGTATAGAAGGTGACCCGCTTGCCAGATGCCAGTAGCAGCTGCTCAATGGCTTTGCTCTTGTTGCCCGGTTTGCCAAGTATTTGACTATCAATGGTAGCGACCTGATCTGAGCCGATAATCAGTGCATTGGGGTGTGCAGCAGCGACCGCTTTGGCCTTCTCTTCAGCAAGTCGGCTGACTAATTGCTGAGCACTTTCACCTGCAAGTGCCTCTTCATCAATAGCGGGTGAAACGGTAGTGAAAGGTAGGTTCAGTTTTGCCAACAGCGTTTTACGAAAAGGGGATGTTGAAGCCAAAATGAGGTTAGGTTGATGGTTATTGCTCATAATCTAGTCTGTTGTCTGGAATAGGGTAATTTGGTGCAGTTTACCATTTGGAGATGGGTTAGTTGTTTTTTTGCTGCTCTATGGTTCATCTGCGTAACCCATTGAAAATGGAAGGATCTGGCCGATTTTCTCTCATCTCTAGCGTGTTGTTGGCAATTTTTCAATCTTGACTGGCCTAGTGGTTTAACGTAGAAATAGCCGCGCTATGGCAGTGGGCTAGGTACTGCTGCCACAATGAAATGATTTAGAGAGAGCAAATATATGCCTGTTTCAGACCTGCTTGTAGCTGGCTTAAAGTTGATGGGGATGGGGATGGGGATTGTCTTCAGCTTTTTGGTTTTGTTGGTTTACACCATGAAAGCCATGTCCCATTTCGCGGCCAAATTCCATGTCGATGAACCGCAGAGTACCACTCAGAATGCGGTGCGGACTCACCTTCCAGCAGCCCCTGCTAAATCTGATGAACAATTGGTTGCGGTCATTAGTGCAGCGATCAGCCGCTTCCGTGGAGCCACACACTAACGGTGTGCAGAGATAGATAAATGACCGGTTTTACCCACCCTTGTTGCAGCCTCTTTGTGCTGGCAGTGGAGTAATATTGGACATTTATCTATTCCCGCTAGCCTAAATACTTTGTAGAATCCCAACTCCGCGATTAACTGCGATAGGAAACCGACCACCCATGAGCGATAAAAAGCCCCTAGGCATTACCGATGTTGTCCTGCGTGATGCACACCAATCCCTGTTTGCAACACGTATGCGTATTGATGACATGCTGCCAATTTGTGAGAAGTTGGATCAGATCGGCTATTGGTCACTCGAGACATGGGGTGGTGCGACGTTTGACGCCTGTATCCGCTACTTGGGTGAAGATCCTTGGGAACGTTTGCGCCTGCTGAAGGCTGCGATGCCCAATACACCACAGCAGATGCTGTTTCGTGGTCAGAATATTCTCGGTTACCGTCACTACGCTGATGATGTTGTACATAAATTTGTAGAGCGCTGTGCAGTTAACGGTATCGACGTCTTCCGTATCTTTGATGCGATGAACGATGTGCGTAACCTGGAGACCGCTGTCAAAGCGACCCTGGCCGTTGAGAAACATGCGCAAGGCACCATCTCCTACACCGTCAGTCCAGTACATAACTTAGAGTATTGGCTCAATATGGCGCGTCAGCTTGAAGAGATGGGCTGCCACTCTATATGTATTAAGGATATGGCCGGTCTGCTCAGACCGTATGTCGCCTTTGAGCTGGTGACGCGTCTAAAAGAGACCGTCTCTATCCCCATCGCCATGCAGTCACATGCCACCACCGGCATGAGTACCACCACCATCCTCAAGGCGGCTGAAGCGGGTATCGACATGGTCGATAGCTCCATCTCCTCCATGAGTATGACCTATGGACACTCTGCCACTGAGTCTGTCGTTGCCATTCTGGAGGGTACAGAGCGTGATACCGGCCTTGACTTGAACAAGCTGGAAGAGATCGCCGCTTACTTTCGTGAGGTGCGTAAGAAATATGCCAAATTTGAAGGCAGCTTGAGAGGTGTTGATTCTCGTATTCTGGTGGCACAGGTGCCGGGTGGCATGTTGACCAATATGGAGAGTCAGTTAAAAGAGCAGGGTGCTGCGGATAAATTTGATCAGGTTTTGGCAGAGATTCCACGCGTACGTGAAGATCTTGGTTTGATTCCGTTGGTGACGCCGACGTCACAGATTGTCGGTACCCAGGCGGTGTTGAATATATTGACGGGTGAGCGCTACAAGAGCATCACCAAAGAGACGCGAGGTATTTTGCGTGGTGAGTATGGTGTAACGCCTGCCCCGATGAATGTGGAGCTGCAACAGCGGGTACTGGAGGATGGTGAAGAGGTGATCACCTGTCGTCCCGCCGATCTGTTGGCACCCGAGATGGACAAACTGACCGAAGAGTTTGAGACTCTGGCCAATGAGAAGTCTCTCGATCTGGCCAAAGATGTGATCGATGATGTGCTGACCTATGCACTCTTCCCGCAGATTGGTCTGAAATTTATCGAAAACCGCAACAACCCTGATGCGTTTGAACCTGTTCCAGGTACTGAGCCTGAGCCGGTAGCATCGTCTGCCCCCGCCGCTCGCGCAAAAAGTGGTGCTGCAGAAGCCTATACCGTAACAGTCAATGGCACCGGTTATGCTGTCACGGTCTCTGAGGGTGGGGCAGTGCAGAGTGTTGCCCCTGTAGGCGTTGCACCGGCTCCTGTCGCAGCGACTGGTGTTTCTGTCACTGCACCACTTGCAGGAAATATATTCAAAATATTGGTTAGCCCTGGTCAAGTGGTTAATGAAGGTGATGTGGTGATGATCATGGAGGCGATGAAGATGGAGACTGAGATCTGCAGCACCAGCACAGGCACAGTGTCAGCCGTGCAAGTTAAAGAGGGTGATGCGGTACAGGTCGGTGATGTTTTGCTGACATTGGGTTAATCGATGGATATTGGATTTGAAGTACTATGGCTCTCCACTGGGATAGCTAATTTCACCCTGGGTCAGGCCTTCATGATGTTTATCGGCACGTTGCTGATATATCTCGCTATTGTGAAGAAGTTTGAGCCGCTGTTGCTATTACCGATTGGTTTTGGCGCAGTGTTGAGTAATATCCCCGTTGCTGGCCTTGCTGAAAATGCCGTAGGTCAGCTACTGATCGAAGGTAAGCCAGAACATCTCCTCCTATTGGCAAATATGCTGGGCGCATCGGTTCAAGAGGTGGTGAGTGTCTGGAATCATGCTGATATTGCCACCGTTTTTGCGGGCAAACAGTTGGCCGCAGAGTTGGGTTATACACCGGGCATGCTCTACCGCTTCTATGATGTGGCCGTGGCAACGGGTGTCGCACCACTGCTGATCTTCATGGGTGTAGGCGCATTGACTGATTTTGGCGCATTGATTGCTAGGCCATCAACCCTACTGCTCGGTGCCGCTGCGCAGTTCGGTATTTTTGCGACCCTACTGGGTGCATTGGCACTTAATTTTGTTCCCGGTTTCAATTTCACCATGGCCGATGCCGCGGCTATTGCCATTATTGGTGGGGCTGATGGGCCAACGGCTATCTTCCTGGCCTCTAAATTGGCGCCTGATTTGCTTGGCGCAATCGCCGTGGCTGCCTACTCTTACATGGCACTGGTGCCGATTATTCAGCCACCGA
The DNA here is from genome assembly GCA_021647945.1 of Candidatus Polarisedimenticolaceae bacterium. Taxonomy (GTDB): domain Bacteria; phylum Pseudomonadota; class Gammaproteobacteria; order Chromatiales; family Chromatiaceae; genus JAKITT01. The sequence continues at coordinate 11,632 of JAKITT010000044.1, read as the reverse complement.
TCATGCGTGCGCTGACCACCGAAGCTGAACGCAGTGTGGTGATGGAGCAGCTGCGTCCTGTCAGTAAAATGGAGAAGATTCTTTTCCCACTATCTGTATTGGTTCTCTGTATTCTCTTTCTGCCATCAGCCGCACCCCTGATCGGTATGTTGATGTTTGGAAATTTGCTGCGTGAGTCGGGGGTAGTGGAACGCCTCAGTAGTGCGGCGCAGAATGAAATTATCAATGTTGTGACCATCATCTTGGGTCTCTCAATCGGCTCTAAGTTGTCGGCAGATAAATTTCTCTCAGTGGAGACGCTGGGCATCTTGGCGCTTGGGGCATTGGCCTTCTGTATTGGAACCGCAACGGGTATCTTGATGGCAAAATTGATGCATAGGCTTTCGGGAGGGCAGGTTAATCCATTGATTGGTGCCGCCGGCGTCTCTGCTGTACCGATGGCTGCACGAGTGGTCAATAAAGTGGGGCTTGAGAGTAATCCACATAACTTTCTGTTGATGCACGCAATGGGGCCAAATGTGGCAGGTGTTATTGGTTCCGCCGTGGCCGCAGGTGTGTTGTTGGCGATTGTCGGTGGTCAGTAAAGACTCTCATTAGAGCACCTCTATTAATTCTGGGTGAGACAGATCCAGGTGCCCTTGGGGCATGAGATTCATAATTTCCAAGAGCAAGGCGCTAAGTACTTGTAATAGTTGTTATATTGCAAGCACTTAGCAACGCTGTCATTGGAAATTATGGGCTCAAGCTGCTCATCCATGAATTAATAGAGGTGCCCATTAGCAAAGACTTTTTGACATCACGCTCCTCACATAATACTATCGCGCGCTTATGTCGCCTCGCCTGCCAGAATCTGTAGATCCTTGGCGCTCTGCTGATTTGCAGAAGCGCTTCTCCGGGCAACTGGCGCTCAGCATGTTTCCACGTTTAGCGTCGAGTCTAACAAGCGCTAAAGGAACGGTTGATTACTCGTTGGAGTTCAAGCGCATAACGAGACGGCGTGTTGCTATCAGCGGCACACTGCACTCTCAGTTGAGTATTGAGTGTCAACGCTGCATGGGGCCTATGCCGTATCCACTTGATGTCAGTTTTGAGCTGATTGTGACTGCTGGCCCAGAGGAGGCAAAGCTGCTTTCAGAAGCGGCGGACTCTCTTGTTGTCGTTGAAGATGAAGGTGTTAGTCCACTGGAAATTCTTGAGGATGAGCTGATTCTGGTCTTGCCACTTGTGGCAATGCATAGTGAAGATGAGTGCGAAGTAGGGCCAGAAGAGATGGCAGTAGGTGATGAGATTGTGGTTGAACAGGAGGCCTCTGAAGATGAGAGTCCCTTCGCCGTTCTAGCGCAGCTCAAAAGTGATTTAAAACAAACTAATTAAGTATTTAGGAGACCCGTCATGGCGGTCCAACAGAATAGAAAAACCCCTTCAAAACGCGGCATGCGTCGTTCACATGACTCTTTGACTGCACAGACACTCTCTGTCGATCCAACCTCAGGTGAGACTCACCTGCGTCACCATGTGACTGCAGATGGCTTCTACCGTGGCAAAAAAGTTATTGCGGTTAAAGACGACGAATAAGTTCGTTACGCTTTGTTGCTTGGGTGGGGTTTAGTCGCTCTACCTGCACTCAAAGCCGCGTTGTGCCAATTGCGAAAGATTAAGTCAAGGCCTGCACATTGTGCCTTGCAGCAAAACAGCACAGGGTTGCTGAACCCGTCAATATGATGTTGGCGGAGTAGCAACTGTAATAGTGCTTGATGCACCGTATACTTTGGTGGTTCAACCCGCAAAATGAGTAAACATATTACCATTTCGTTGGATGCTATGGGGGGGGATTTCGGTCCATCTGTAGTAGTTCCTGCTGCCTGTCTGTTTCTCAAACAGCATGATGATGTCTCGCTAATATTGGTGGGGCGTGAAGATGAGCTTCGAACACATTTAGAGAGTTGTGGTGGTAGTAAACGGATAACTATCCACCATGCATCTGAGATGGTCGAGATGGATGAGCTGCCGTCAAAGGCGCTACGTTCGAAAAAAGACTCTTCGATGCGCGTCTCCATCAATTTGGTCAAGGATGGAACGGCCAACGCCTGTGTCAGTGCGGGTAACACAGGTGCTCTGATGGCTACATCACGTTTTGTACTCAAGATGTTGCCGCACATTGATCGTCCTGCCATCATCACCGCGCTTCCTACCAGCCGTGGCCACACCCATATGCTGGATCTCGGTGCCAATGTTGATTGCAGTGCGGAGCACCTGTTTCAATTTGCTGTGATGAGCAGTGAGTTGGTCGCTTCTGTTGAGCATAAAAAAACTCCGACGGTCGGCCTGTTGAACATTGGTCAAGAAGAGATCAAAGGCAATGAGCAGGTAAAATGTGCGCATGAGCTTTTGGTGAAGAGTTCGCTCAACTATGTGGGTTATGTTGAAGGGGATGATATCTACAAGGGAACGGTCGATATTGTCATCTGTGATGGTTTTGTTGGAAATGTCGCACTCAAATGTAGTGAGGGCGTTGCCAAAATGATTAGCCAGTTCCTGAAAGATGGCTTCAAACGTAACCTGTTTACAAAACTGGCCGCGCTATTTGCATTGCCTGTTCTCAATCGACTTAAAGCAACGATTGATCCAGGTAACTATAATGGTGCAACATTTATCGGTCTGCGTGGTATCGTGGTCAAGAGCCATGGAGGCGCAGATGTCCAGGCCTTTTGTAACGCAATTGGTATTGCGCGTGAGGAGGCCCATCTTGATGTGCCGTCTCGGATCGCACATCAGATAGAGATACATTTGGGACGTGAGGAGACAGAGTGATCTACTCGAGAATAGCTGGTACAGGTAGTTATCTCCCTGAAAAGGTGGTGACTAACAGCGACCTTGAGAAGATAGTTGATACGACTGATCAGTGGATTCAAGATCGAACAGGCATCAAAAAACGCCACATCGCTGCCGACGGTGAGACCACCTGCGATCTGGCTGAAAAAGCCTCACGCAATGCACTTGAGGCTGCGGGCATCACTGCTTCAGAGATAGACCTTGTCATTGTTGCAACAACTACCCCCGACCTGATTTTTCCTAGTACTGCCTGTCTACTTCAACAGCGTCTAGGCATTGCAGGTCCAACCGCTTTTGATATTCAGGCGGTTTGTACCGGTTTTGTCTATGCACTCAGCATTGCAGAAAAATTCATCAAATCGGGTTCTCATAAGCGGGCGTTGGTTGTGGGGGCTGAAACGCTATCACGCATCATCGACTGGAGTGACCGCAACACCTGTGTGCTGTTTGGTGATGGTGCGGGTGCTGTTATCGTTGAGGCTTCAGATGAGCCGGGCATTATCGCCAGCCACCTGCATGCTGATGGCGCTTATGAGTCCCTGCTCCGTGTGCCGGTTGGCGTCTCAAGTGGTTTTGAGCAGATGATACGCGGCGAAGGTTATGTCGAGATGAAAGGTAGTGAGGTCTTCAAAATGGCCGTCACTACGTTGGGGCGTATTGTCGATGAGACACTTGCCTCAACAGGGCTGCAAAAGTCAGATATCGACTGGTTAATTCCGCATCAAGCCAATATCCGCATTATTAAAGCCACAGCAAAGAAACTGCGCACCCCTATGGATCGCGTTGTAGTGACGGTTCATGATCATGGCAATACGTCAGCCGCCTCGATCCCACTCGCTTTCGACACGGCCGTCAGAGATGGGCGTATCAAACGTGGTGAAATATTGATGATGGAGGCCTTTGGTGGCGGTTTTACCTGGGGCTCTGTGCTTCTAAAATACTGATTAATTATAGAGTTTGAAAGGGTGCAAAATGCTTGAAAATCAAGTTGCGTTGGTCACAGGGGCCAGTCGAGGAATCGGTGCCGCAATTGCACAGACATTGGCCGAGAACGGCGCCATTGTTATTGGAACTGCAACAACCGAGGCCGGAGCAGCGGCGATTAGCGACACTCTTGCGACACATGGTGGCTGCGGTATGGTTCTTGATGTCTCCGATAAAGCCTCCATCGAAACGCTCATCAAGGCGATTGGCGAGAAGTTTTCTGCACCAACAATTCTGATCAATAATGCAGGTATCACAAAAGATAACCTGTTGATGCGTATGAAAGAAGATGAGTGGGATAGTGTTATCAGCACCAACCTGACCTCAATCTACCGCCTCAGTAAAGCCTGTATGCGTGGCATGATGAAGGCTAGGCATGGGCGTATCGTCAATATAGGCTCGGTGGTTGGTTTGACGGGCAATCCTGGTCAGGCTAACTATGCGGCCTCTAAGGCGGGTGTGCTTGGTCTGACAAAATCATTGGCGCGTGAACTGGGTTCGCGCAACATCACTGTTAATACGGTTGCACCGGGTTTTATCGAAACAGATATGACCAACGCGCTATCAGAAGAGCAACGTAATACGTTGCTAAGTGGCATTCCGCTAGGGCGCTTGGGGCGTCCACAGGAGATTGCCGATACAGTGCTTTTCCTTACCTCTCCGAGTGGTGGTTACATCACCGGTGAGACGTTGCATGTTAATGGCGGCATGTATATGGCGTAGTTTTCGCCATCTCTATTTGAGATGAGTTGCTAACAGTTTGTAATTAAATAAGATAATAATTCCACTTATGGGGTGAAAATTTCACTTTTCACCTGTTGGGATTGCTAATACAATAGCGCGACGAGTTTTCCGTCGCCGGATCAATATCAGAGGATATGTAAAAAATGAGCGATATCGAAGAAAGAGTACGCAAAATCGTTGTTGAGCAGCTGGGTGTTAAACAGGACGAAGTAACTACTGAAGCCTCCTTCGTAGATGACTTGGGTGCTGATTCTCTCGATACTGTTGAGCTGGTTATGGCATTGGAAGAGGAGTTCGGTACTGAGATTCCTGATGAAGATGCTGAGAAGATCACCACTGTTAAGCTGGCTGTTGATTATATCAACGCAAACAGCTAAGCAACGTAATTTACGAGGGCCGTTAGCTGTCGAAGAGACGGCCACGGCCTTTCGCTTGTCTGAAATTAATTTACAAAATTAAATAGGTAGTTCTTTCATGTCAGATAGAAGAGTAGTTGTCACCGGGTTAGGCATTGTATCTCCCGTTGGGTTCTCCGTGGCATCGGCATGGGAAAATATCCTGGCAGGCAAGAGTGGCATTCAGCCGATCACCCATTATGACGTAGAGCCATTTAACACGCGTTTTGGCGGCCCAATTTATGACTTCGATGTCACTGAATACATCAGTGCCAAAGAGGCTCGTAAGATGGACCCGTTTATGCAATATGGTGTGGCGGCAGGTTGTCAGGCCATGGCAGATTCCGGCCTAGAGGTGACGGAAGAGAATGCTGCTCGAATCGGCGTAGTGGTGGGTTCTGGTATTGGTGGTATTACCAGTATTGAGAATACCTACTCAGCCTATTTGAATGGTGGCCCACGCAAGATCTCTCCCTTCTTTGTGCCTGCCAGTATTATCAATATGGTGGCTGGTAATCTGTCGATAAAATTTGGTCTTAAAGGGCCAAACTTCTCTATCGTCTCCGCTTGCAGCACCGCGTCACATAACATCGGCGAATCGGTACATATGATCCGTTCGGGGCGTGTTGATGCCATGCTGGCCGGTGGTGCTGAGATGGCGACGACACCTGTTGGTCAGGGCGGTTTTTCCGCTGCTCGTGCGCTCTCTAAACGTAATGATGATCCTCAGGCGGCGAGTCGTCCTTGGGATCGGGATCGTGACGGTTTTGTTCTCAGTGATGGTGCCGGTGTCATCATGATTGAGGAGTATGAGCATGCCAAGGCACGCGGTGCCAACATCTACTGTGAGATAGCGGGTGTCGGTATGAACTCTGATGCCTACCACATGACCTTGCCATCAAAAGGTGGCTTGGGTGCTGCTGAGTGTATGCATTTGACCTTGGCAGATGCGGGTGTCAACCTGGAACAGATCGATTACATCAATGCGCATGGCACCTCAACACCCGCGGGCGATTTGGCAGAGACCATGGGTATTAAGGCTGCGTTTGGTGACCATGCATACAAACTTGCCATTAGCTCAACCAAGTCTATGACTGGCCACATGTTAGGGGCGGCAGGTGCTGTTGAGGCGATATTTACCATACTTTCGTTGCGAGACCAGGTGGCACCAGCAACCATCAACTACGAGACACCTGATCCTGATTGTGATCTTGATTATGTGCCGAATACCGCCAGAGAGATGAAGATTGATATTGCTATCTCCAACTCGTTTGGTTTTGGTGGCACTAACGGCTCTCTGCTGTTCCGTAATCTCGACTAGGTAGGTTGCAGATCGACCGATTAAAAAGCGCTACTCGGTTTCGGGTCGCGCTTTTTTTATATTTCAATTAAATTTGGTGATTAGGTACAAAGTCCACTCATTCAAATGGCCATTGTAGGAGCGGCGCCTCGCCGCGATGGAACCCCGCTGTCAAGCCCAGTCGCGATGAGGGCTCTTTACATAGGCACTGAGCCTTTGTATCTAATTACCTTAAATTTTACGTTGTAAGGGATATGAATCAATCTTTGCTCAATGGCGAGCAGACAACTCTAATCGCGCTGACTGACCGGGGATTGCAGTATGGTGATGGTCTGTTTGAGACTATCGCCTTGTCGGCAGGCCAGCTCACACTTTGGTCTTACCATATCGAACGGCTGAATGCGGGCTGTCGGCGCCTCGCTATTCCCGTCCCAGATGAATCTCTGCTTCTGAAAGAGGCGGAGTTACTGACAAAGGGGGTTAAGCAGGGCGTGGTGAAAATTATCATTACCCGTGGCAGCGGTGGCCGTGGCTATCGTCCACCCGTATCTGCCGAACCCAATCGTATTGTTACCCTACATTCTTGGCCAGACTATCCAGCAGCATGGTTTAAAACGGGGGTTGTTCTTCGTTTATGTCAGACTCGCCTGGGCTCAAATCCCAGCCTTGCAGGCATCAAACATCTCAATCGGCTTGAACAGGTTCTGGCTCGCCGTGAATGGTCTGATCCAGAGATTGCAGAAGGTCTAATGTTGGATGGCAATGGTCAGGTGATTGAGGCAACGCAGAGTAATCTCTTCCTGCTTTATGATGGCCAACTCGTGACACCTGATCTTAGTTGTTGTGGGGTGGCAGGAACGGTTAGGCGATTGGTAATGGAGGTGGCCCAAGAGCAGGCTATTCCACTAGAGATTTCAGCAGTGACACTCCAGCAGGTGCGCCAAGCGGATGCACTTTTTTTGACCAATGCCATTACAGGCATTCTGCCGGTAAAGCAGTTTGAAAAGGTGCGATATGATGTCACTTCAATTCCAACTCTGTTGATTGAAGAGGTCAACAAACACCTACACCGGTGATAAACTTAGCCAATGATCTATCGAATTTTAGCTATCTTGTTATTGGCTGTGAGCGCTCTCATCGTTTGGCAGTGGACAGCCTATGAAAAGTTTAAATCAAGCCCATTAGCACTACCTGCTGATGGCCTCATTTTTAACTTGGAACCCGGCACCTCTATGCGGGGGTTGGCGTTTGAGCTAGAGCAGAGAGAGATCATTTCAAACGCCCTCTATTTTCGCAGCATGGCCCGTCTTAGTGGTCAGGCGGCAAGGATTCAAGCGGGTGAATTTCTCATTCCTGCACAAATTACACCATCTAAACTTTTGGCGCTGTTTGTCTCTGGCAAAGTGACTCAATACTCGTTGACCTTGGTTGAGGGATGGACCTTCCGAGAGGTGATGAAGGCAGTGGCTGAGGAGGCGTCACTGACCGCCACGCTGGGCGGTTTGTCGGATGAAGTGATCATGCGCCAGCTGGGTTTTCCTGATCAACATCCTGAAGGGCGCTTTTTTCCTGATACCTACCACTTCCCCAAAGGGACCACTGATCTGGCTTTTTTAAAGCGTGCCTACAGTGCAATGAGCAGGCGTCTGGCAAGTGAGTGGGAAAAGCGGGAGAAGAATCTACCCTATAAATCAGCCTATGAAGCATTAATCATGGCCTCAATTGTTGAGCGAGAGTCGGGCCTTGCTGACGAGCGGCCGATGGTGGCGGGTGTCTTTGTCCGTCGACTGCAAAAGAGGATGCGCTTGCAGACCGATCCAACCGTTATCTACGGCATGGGAGAACGTTTTGATGGCAATATTCGTCGTCGTGATCTGAAAGAGCCAACACCCTACAACACCTATGTCATTAAAGGTCTACCACCGACGCCGATCAGCATGCCGAGTGTAGAATCGATCAATGCCGCGCTACATCCGGCTAAAGGTGATGCACTCTATTTTGTCGCTACAGGCAACACTGATGGCAGCTCTAAATTTTCAGCGACTCTGGATGAACACAATCGCGCGGTGAGAGCCTATCTACGTTACATGAAGAGGCACAATAGATGAGAGGGCGATGTATCACCATTGAAGGTGGCGAAGGGGCTTTGTTTCGTTTTCCCTTTTTTTTGTAAATTTATTGTATATATTTCGGAAATGTACGGCATGGAAACTACGAAGTGAAAAAGAGAGAGGCAAGAGAATGAAAGTAGGGCATATGATCGTCCTCGATGGTAGTAATGGGGCGGGGAAAAGTACGGTTATCAAAGCAATAGATGAGCATCTTCGAACCTTGAATCGAGAGGCCTTGATTACTCGTGAGCCTGGGGGAACTCCCATCGGAGAGAAGATTCGAGAAATTATTTTGTCACCTGACACCGTAGAGATGGCTGACGTGACAGAGCTACTTCTGTTCGCTGCTGCTCGTGCTCAGCATGTACGCGAGAAGATAGTGCCTGCCCTTGAAGAAGGAAAAATTGTTGTTTCTGATCGTTTTGATTCAGCAACTATCAGTTTCCAGCACTATGCCAGGGGGCTTCCTTTGGGACTGATCACAACACTGAATAATATTGCCATTGATAATCTCAAACCTGATATGACGATCATTCTAGACCTGAGCCCCGAAGTTGGTCTGGAGCGTGTAGGTTCCCGTGGTGGTGGTTTGGACAGGCTTGAGAAAGAGAAGTTGGATTTCCTTCACAAGGCCCGTGATGGATATTTAGAGCAAGCTAAAGCCAACCCCAATAGCTTCGAGGTGATCGACGCCTCTCAACCACTAAAAGCCGTTATAAGAGAGGTTCTCCGTGTGGTAGATCATATTATCAAACAGGATTAAGTCAACGCATGGAGCGTCTTAAGGCAGTTCAAGATGTTGCTGACTGGCGCTAAATGCCGCATAACCTTCTACTTTTAATATCGGTGAATAATGGGGGGATTGCCGGGCCCTAGCGCCATGATTAATAGCGGTGAGATCAACAGTTAAGTATAAGCAGTTGCGATACATTATGTATCATATTTTTATATCCAATAGGCCATTTTCGTAGCAAATGGGATTATAAAAAGTAGCCGGACTTTAGGCCAACATGTTATAAAAAACCAAGGACAATAATAGAATAAGCAGGAGCCCCATGACCACCGACAATCTCGGCTCAGTCAATCTTGCTGCAGGAAAAGAGGCAGTTTTAACCTTTGATCAGGGCGGCCTGTTGGGGGTACTGATCAGCAAGGAGCTCCTCCCGAAGGAGATCGGCGTTGACCCTGCCGTGATCAATAGCGGCGAGATCAACTGTTAAATAGTGGTCAATCATGGACCCGCCGGCCAAACCAGCGGGCTTTGGATAATACAATATAAAGGAATTAAAAATGAGTGAAATTTTGCTCTGTGGTCAAACGCTAAGCCCTCACTACCTTAAAACTCAATGCGGTATCAGTATTGACCAAATATCAGCTTTTAACTGCACAACTCCCACAATGGCACTTGCAAGCACTCCATATCTTATTAGTAATGATGATTCTAGTGTAGACCGGAGCATTCTTGATCAACTTTCTCCTCCTCCTGTAGCTAAAGAACTGACTGGATTATCGTTATCCTATGGTGGTGATAATGTTTTAGCATTAGCTGAAATTACTGCGAAGTTTAAAGACTTCAATATTGGTCTATTGGGAGCCACGACCAGTGTTTACGCTAACCGTATTGGTGGTTTCGCCGCTTCCATTAAAGCCTACCAGGCAGCCTTATTGGAATATCGCCAGGCAGTGACTTCCAACTCATCAATGAAAGTTTCTATAAAGCAGAAAGCGCATATAGCATTCCAGAAAATGCAAAGTCAGTTCCGTAATGAATTAAACGTGGTCACAGCACAAGTAAAAGCCCGCCGTGGAACCCCGCTTACAAGTGTTGACAGAGCAATTAACATTGCCAGAAGCAGTCGTAGTGTTGCTAAGCTTAATGTGACCAGCCAAATTCAGGCCAATAATCTAGTAAAATTAACTAAGCATGCCAAGTTTTTAGGTAACGGGTTAGCTGTTATTGAGTTTGGCAGCCGAGTTGGTAGGGTTCATAATAGTTATCAAGCCGGTGGTAACTGGGAGCGGGATATGTTTATTGAATCTAGCAGCTTTGCTGCTAGTGCTGCTATGGGTACAGCGGTCGTTAATGTTGGAGGGGCTACGTTGACATTTTTAATGGTGGCAACTCCTGTAGGCTGGGTTGGTTTAATCATCGGAGGTGTTGCAGTTGCGGGAGCCGCTGCAACAGCCTCCATTATGACGAATAATTATATTAAAAATAATAGTGGCAGTTTCTATGATGATCTTATGAAAAATCTAGGTTTATAATGAATTCAACAGAAAGCTCTCTTTTTGCGCTTTTAATGTATGGTATGTTTTTGACATGCGTTCTATATGTGATTTTTGGGCAATTAACGGTTAGAAAACTAAGAAAAAATCCAGAAACAAAAGATGCACTTGGCCTTGAGTACGCCAGTGGCTGGGATATTATTAATGTTGCTCAAGCGCTTGCATTTCCAAAGTCCTGGAATCGTATAATGGGAAGAAGCCCTCTTTCATTTATGCATGCAAATTCAGAGTTGATTTTAAAAAATACCAATAAACTTGACCGTGTACTTGGGTTTATATTTTATTGGCTATTAATGTCATCTGCTTTTTTTTGTTTGCTGTTAATTACATTAAATTATTTTGGGGTATTTGCAGAGTAAGGGCTTAACAAATAAAATTACGCAGATTTGGTAAAGCTGTCCTTTTCCTGGTTCCCACGCTCCCCCGAGGGAGCCTATACCTCGTCCTGATCCATTATCTCCGTATGCGTTACCGCGCAAGAGCGTGGGAACGAAACGATTAACTAAGCATGCCAAGTTTTTAGGTAACGGGTTAGCTGTTATTGAGTTTGGCAGCCGAGTTGGTAAGATTCATAATAGTTATCAAGCCGGTGGTAACTGGGAGCGGGATATGTTTATTGAATCTAGCAGCTTTGCTGCTAGTGCTATAACAGGATCATTGGCAGTCGATGCAGGTTTAGCTATTTTAATTTTTGCAACACCGGTAGGTTGGTTTGGTTTAATTATTGGTGGAGTTGCAGTTGGGGGTGTTGCGGCAGCTGCGTCTATGGGGATGAATAGCCTTATGAAAAACAATTCTGGCAATGTCTACGATGTTATTATGAAAAAGTTAAACAATTAATGGACATAACAATAGGCTATGTCATCGTTAATTGTTGGTCTATATTTAAAGTAGAGCAATCAATGAGATAGGTGATGTAATGAAAATCAATGAGTTTCATGCCTTATCCACCGCGCTAGAAAGCTTAACGCCTCATCAAA
>JAKITT010000043.1 GCA_021647945.1 Candidatus Polarisedimenticolaceae bacterium | reverse complement strand
AAAAACCTGAAGAAGAGAGCGGCTTCTTTGGGATTTGATCTGGTGCCAAGTGCAGAAAATGAGACTATTTCAAATGCTGTTTTATCAACAACTTAGGTTTATGTTACTCAAGAGGTACAAAGCTCAGTACGCTTAGTAAAGAGCCCGTAGGAGCGGCGCCTCGCCGTGATTGGACTTGGCAGCGGGGTTCATCGCGGCGAGGCACCGCTCCTACAATGACCATTTGATGTACCTAATCACCAATACAAACACAAACATATTGAGTTTTCTCTCCTCTGTGCTCTCTGTGACCTCTGTGGTTATATCCGTTTTTAACCAGTTGAGGCTGTTTCTCTCTAAGTGATCTGTCACCAACTTTTCTCAAATGGGTGGTTAGTAATTGAGACAGCTCTCCAGCATGGCGCTGCCCGCATTTGATAGGGTACGCCCTTGGTGGGTGACGGCACCAAGGCGACGTGCCAGAGAGATTCCTTCAACATCAAGTGAGACCAATTTTTCACTATCGAGCATGCTCTCTGGCAGTAGGCTCCAGCCCAGCCCAATACCGCACATCATTTTCAGCGTCTCTAAATAGTGTGTGCTAAGTCCACAGTGAATCTGGCCATGCGCCTTGTTGACCGCCTGCTCAAGAATCTCACGGGTATAGGTGCCACGCCCTGGCAGTACCGCCGGGTGCTGTAAAAGCTGCTCCATATCGACCGTCTCATACTGCGCTAAGCAGTGGTCATTGGCGACCACCACATGCAGTGGATCGTGCCAGAACTCAACCAGTTGGAGCTTGGCGGGTAGTTCGTTGGGCAGGGTGATGATCGCCAGCTCCAACTTGCCCTGTTCCACTTCGCCACAGGCAGATTCAGAGTCCATGAACTGGATGTCGAGCTGCACCTTGGGGTAGTCGGCGCTGTACTGTTTTAGGATGTTGGGTAGGCGATGCAGACCGATATGGTGACTCGTCCCCATCGCCAGTTGACCGCTCACTTCACCGGAGTGGTTAGTCACCACCCGTTTCATATCTGCAATCTCAACGATGAGGTGCTTAGCACGTGGTAACAGCGCGCTACCCGCATCGGTCAGCACCGCTCGGCGACTAATTCGGTCGAATAGACGAACATTCAGTTCACCCTCAAGCGACGATATCCGTTTGCTCACGGCCGGTTGGGTCAGGTAGAGCTGCTCTGCGGCGGCTGAGAATGAGCCGGACTCTGCCACCTGAATGAAGGCCTTGAGATTGTTAATCTCCATATGCTATTCCTTGTGGGAATGGAAAATATAAAAAATATGAATTTGTTTTATATATCACGCCTCTCTATTATTTGCACATCGAATTTAAGTAAGAGAAAGGAGTGGGCCATGGCCGCAAAAACATTTTACGACAAACTCTGGGACGCACATGTAGTGCGCTATGACGATGATGGCACGGCGCTACTCTATATAGATCGTCAGCTGATCCACGAGGTGACCTCACCACAGGCCTTTGAGGGGCTGCGTATCGCGGGCCGTAGCCCATGGCGCAGTGAGGCCAATTTAGCCACGCCCGATCACAATGTGCCGACCACCGATCTGGAGAAGGGCATTACAGACCCTGTCGCCCGTCTGCAAGTTGAGACGTTGGATAACAACTGTGATGAGTTCGGTATCACCGAATTCAAACGGGGTGATCTGCGCCAAGGTATCGTGCATGTGGTGGGGCCTGAGCAGGGTGCCACTTTGCCGGGTATGACGGTGGTGTGTGGTGATTCCCACACCTCAACACATGGTGCCTCGGGGGCATTGGCCTTTGGTATCGGCACCTCTGAGGTGGAGCATGTGTTGGCTACCCAGTGTCTGATTCAGAAGAAATCAAAATCGATGCTGGTGCAGGTGGATGGCGAGTTGAGTGCTGGCGTTGATGCCAAAGATCTCGCCTTGGCGATCATCGGTAAGATGGGTACCGCAGGTGGCACCGGTTATGTGATTGAGTTTGGTGGTGAAGCGGTGCGTGCGCTCTCTGTTGAGGGGCGTATGACGCTCTGCAATATGACCATCGAAGCGGGCGCGCGTTCGGGTATTGTCGCGGTTGATCAGAAGACCATCGACTACATGCAGGGTCGCCCCTATGCACCGCAGGGTGACCACTGGCCGCTGGCGGTTGAGTGGTGGAATACGCTGCACAGTGATGAGGGGGCTGAGTTTGACAAGGTGGTCACTCTGGATGGTGCCAGCATCAAACCTCAGGTGACTTGGGGTACCTCGCCAGAGATGGTGGTGGCGGTGGATAGCACCATTCCCGATCCGGCGCAGGAGTCTGATCCGGTCAAGGCCGATGGCATGCGCCGCGCATTGGAGTATATGGGGCTTGAAGCGGGTATGGCGATTTGCGATATTAAACCTGATGTGGTCTTTATCGGCTCCTGCACCAACTCACGCATTGAAGATCTACGCGATGCCGCCAAGGTAGCCGAAGGGCGCAAAGTTGCCAGCACCATCAAACAGGCGTTGGTGGTGCCGGGTTCTGGTCTGGTCAAAGCGCAAGCGGAGAAAGAGGGGCTGGATAAGATTTTCATTGAAGCGGGCTTTGAGTGGCGTGAACCGGGTTGTTCAATGTGTCTGGCGATGAATGCCGATAAGCTGGAGCCGGGTGAGCGCTGTGCCTCCACCTCCAACCGAAATTTTGAGGGGCGTCAGGGGCAGGGCGGTCGTACCCATCTAGTGGGGCCTGCGATGGCCGCTGCGGCAGCCATCACTGGTCACTTTGTCGATGTGAGGAGTTTGTAATGGATCCATTTAACAATTTTAGTGGCCTCGTGGTGCCACTTGATCGCTCCAATGTCGATACCGATGCGATCATCCCAAAGCAGTTTTTGAAGTCGATCAAACGCAGTGGTTTCGGCCCCAATCTGTTTGATGAGTGGCGCTATCTTGATCGTGGTGAGCCGGGTGTTGATTGCGCAGGTCGCCCGCTGAATGAGGAGTTTATCCTCAACGAGGCGCGTTACCAGGGTGCCAGCATCTTGTTGGCGCGTGAGAACTTCGGTTGTGGTTCCTCCCGTGAGCATGCGCCATGGGCGTTGGAGGATTACGGTTTCAAAGTGATTATTGCACCGAGTTATGCGGATATCTTCTTCAATAACTGCTTCAAAAATGGCATCTGGCCGATTGTGCTGCCTGCTGAAGTGATGGATGGTCTGTTTGAGTTGGCCAGTCGTGATGAGCCAATGCAGATTGAAGTTGATTTGAAGGCGCAGCAGCTGGTGGTGGGCGATGCAATTATTGATGTAGAGATCGACTCATTCCGCAAACACTGTTTGATCAATGGACTTGATGATATCGGCCTAACATTGCAACATGTCGATGATATCAAGGCTTACGAAGCGCAGCGCCGCCAACAGGCCCCTTGGCTCTTCACCTAAAACTAACGTAGGGTGGGTTTCAACCCACCAATTTAGTCATACGAATAACTCTGAGGTGGGTTGAAACCCACCCTATAAATTGAGATGAAAAATGAGCAAAAAAATCCTAGTTCTACCTGGTGATGGTATCGGTGCAGAGATCGTTGATGAGGCGACCAAAGTATTAGATTGTCTATGTGGTGAGTTTGGTCTTGATGTTGAGATGGACGAAGCACTGGTCGGTGGCGCTGCCATTGATGCGACCGGCGTGCCACTGCCTGAGACCACACTAGAGATGGCCAAAGAGGCAGATGCTATTCTGCTGGGCGCAGTGGGTGGTCATAAATGGGAGAGTCTTGATATCTCTGTTCGCCCCGAGAAGGGTCTGCTGGGTCTACGTGCTGGGCTTGGCCTCTTTGCCAACCTGCGTCCTGCCATCCTCTACCCACAACTGGCCGATGCCTCAACGCTGAAGCCAGAGGTCGTCTCAGGTCTCAACCTGATGATCGTGCGTGAGCTGACGGGCGGCATCTACTTCGGCCAGCCACGAGGCATCAGAACCTTGGAGAGCGGTGAGCGTCAGGGTTTCAATACACTGGTCTATAAAGAGTCTGAAGTAGAGCGTATCTGCAAAGTTGCTTTTGAAATCGCCAAAAAGCGTGATGGTCGGGTCTGTTCGGTTGATAAAGCCAATGTGTTGGAGTGTACTGAGATGTGGCGTGAAGTGGCCATTGAGACCGCCAAAGCCTACCCGGAGATCGAACTGAGCCACATGTATGTCGATAATGCGGCGATGCAGCTGGTACGTGCGCCTAAGCAGTTTGATGTGATGGTCACCACCAATATGTTTGGTGATATCCTCTCCGATTGTGCCGCCATGCTGACCGGCTCTATCGGCATGTTGCCATCCGCCTCACTCAATGAGTCGGGCCAAGGCATGTATGAGCCAATTCACGGTTCAGCGCCCGATATTGCAGGGCAGGGCGTTGCCAATCCGTTGGCCACCATCCTGTCGGTCGCTATGATGCTGCGCTACACCCTGGATGAGTCTGAGATGGCCGACCGAATTGAACAGGCAGTCAACACTGTTCTTGATCAAGGGCTGCGCACGCCAGATATCTACTCTGAAGGCACCATTAAGGTGGGCACTGAAGAGATGGGTAGTGCGGTGATTGCGGCACTCAAAGCCTAATTGCTGGTTTGGGAAAACATGCAGGCGTGGCCTGCTTTGATAGAGTGAGTCCTATTATGAAGAGAGTAATCTTATCTTTGATCTGTTTGATCGCTTCTAATATTGCGATGACAACTTCCTATGCAGAAGGGTTTACCCTGTCAAGCCCTGATATTTCAGGGCAGTTATCCCACGCACAGGTGTTCAACAGTTTCGGCTGTAGTGGAGAGAATATATCGCCACAGCTGAACTGGCAGAATGCGCCAAAAGGCACAAAGAGTTTTGCTTTGACCGTATATGATCCTGATGCCCCAACGGGAAGTGGTTGGTGGCACTGGGTGGTATTTGATATTCCGGTAGATGTTCGGTCACTTGCGACCAATGCCGGTAATATAAAAGCGGCTGTTGCCCCCAAAGGGAGCATTCAAAGTCGAACAAGCTTTGGCTCAGAGGGGTTTGGTGGTGCCTGTCCTCCACAAGGGGATGCGCCTCACCAATATATATTTACCATCCATGCCCTTAAAATAGAGTCGCTGGGTCTCAAGGCAGATGCAATCGCTGAGTTGGTTGGTTTCTATTTGGGGCAGAATACGTTGGCGAAAGCCTCTGTTGTTGCCTATTACGGGCGATAAAATAACGAATTAAAGGGTATCCATTCCATTGGCCTAATATGGCTGTAGGTGCACATTCATGTGCAGGTTTGCAGGTTCGGCTGATCGCATAAATGCGACCCTACAGGAGCATAAAGCGTCTGGAGTGGATACCCCCTTTAATGATTTTTTACTGGATAATGTTATGAAACGGGTAGGTTTTGTCGGTTGGCGAGGAATGGTGGGTTCGGTCCTGATGGATCGAATGTTGGCTGAGGGTGATTTTGATCTGATCGATGAGCCTATCTTTTTTACCACCTCACAGACAGGGCAGGCTGGGCCAGATATTGGTAAAGCGACGCCGCCCCTGAAAGACGCCAACGATATTGATGCACTGAAACAGATGGATGTGATCATCTCCTGCCAAGGGGGTGACTACACTAAGTCGGTATTTCCAGCGCTGCGCAAAGCGGGCTGGAGTGGCTACTGGATTGATGCTGCCTCTGCACTGCGCATGGATGCAGATAGCATCATCATTCTCGATCCGGTCAACCGTGATGTGATTGATAAGGGTTTAAATGCCGGGGTCAAAAACTATATCGGTGGCAACTGCACCGTCAGCTTAATGCTGATGGGCTTGGGCGGTCTGTTTCAGAATGGCCTGGTCGAGTGGGCCACGGCCATGACCTATCAAGCCGCCTCTGGCTCTGGTGCAAAAAATATGCGTGAGCTGCTGTTGCAGATGGGTGCCGCACATGATGCGGTGAAGCATCAGTTGGCTGATCCCGCCTCTGCGATCTTAGATATCGACCGGAAGGTGACTGACACGCTACGTAGTGCCGCATTTCCAACCGACCACTTTGGTGTGCCGCTGGCCGGTAGTCTGATCCCCTGGATCGACACCAAATTGGAGAATGGTCAGAGCCGAGAGGAGTGGAAAGGCAGCGTTGAGTCCAACAAAATTCTTGGTCGTGAGGCTAATCCAATCCCTATTGACGGTCTCTGCGTCCGTGTTGGTGCCATGCGCTCACACAGCCAAGCGCTGACCATTAAGTTGACTAAGGATGTGCCGGTCGATGAGATTGAGCAGATGTTGACTGAGGCCAATGAGTGGGCCAAGGTGATCCCGAATGATCGTGAGCGAACCATTCAAGAGCTGACTCCAGCCGTGGTGACAGGAACGCTTAGCATACCTGTCGGTCGTCTACGTAAATTGGCGATGGGGGGTGAGTATCTTTCAGCATTTACCGTAGGTGATCAGCTGTTATGGGGTGCGGCAGAGCCGCTTCGGAGGATGTTGCGTATCCTGCTAGAAGAGTAGAGCTACTAATTAAAGAGGACCCATAAAATGAAAAAAATAAGTGTTCTATTTTGCTGTATGGGTAATATTTGCCGCTCACCTACTGCCGAAGGCGTGTTCCAGGCGATGCTAGATGAGCGAGGGCTAGCAGAGCAAGTTGAGGTCGATTCGGCCGGTACTCACGGCCACTATCATGCGGGTGAACCACCTGACCGTCGTGCCCGTGAGCAGGCCAAAGAGAAGGGGGTTGATCTAAGCGGCTATAGTGCACGGCGCATCCATATTGATGATTTCTCCCGTTTTGATTACCTGTTGGCGATGGATCTTGATAACTACAACGGTATGATGACAATCTGCCCTGAAGAGTATAAATCTCGTGTCCATCTCTTTCTCGATTTTGCACCAGAACTGGAAATTCGTGAAGTGCCTGACCCCTACTATGGTGGGCCGGCTGGCTTTGAACGGGTCTATCAGATGATTGAACAGGCGGCTGGCAAACTGCTGGATGAGATCGCGGTTAAACTTGCTGAGTAGTTCAGTGAGTTGTAAATTCTATTCCTTGCGTCGACCTTTGGTATGGATGACACCGATATTGAGTTTGATGCCATCATCGGTCTGAAATGTTTCAATTTCAGCCAAATGCTCTCGTTTGAACTGAGCCAATCTCTCTGGCTCCAGTCCAGCGAGCAATCCGCGATAACCGGCATTCCAGATCACTGACCACCAGTCTTCAGCATCCCTTAGAAAATAACCTACATCATGGCTATTGGCCTCAACCTCCGCTGACCGCCATGGAGAGTGAAACGAGGGCGGTTAGACCCCGGTAGCTGTGAGTCCGTACCGTATCCCCTCTGCTCTGGCGCTCAGCGTATGACATATGCACTATTTTCCACGACTAACCCAGGTATCAACTCCAAGTGTTTTTTGTAATGTTAGTGCATACTTTTGCGCTGCTTTTTTGCTGCCAAAGCCGACAACTCTACTGCGATACCAATCAATGCCTCTCTTTTTGATTTTTATGATATCCGACGACAACCCCTGCTGTTCAAGATCACCTGTTAATTTGTCGAGTACATATTTTTGTAGCTTGTTTTGTACATCATCCTTAGATAACTCTGAGAATAGATTGATGACCCAATAAGGTTCTTTTGCTTTAAGTATGGTGTTCCTGTTAACAACTACAATAGGAGTAGCAATAGGCTTAATTATTTTCTGCTCAGGCTGCACTGTATCAACTATTTTTGTGACAGCTGTATTGCTGGGCACCTCAATTTTTTTCTCGGAATTAAGTCTCTCTATAGCTGCATTTACCTGCATCACCTCATCATGTAGATAGCGGTTTTTATTGCTCTCTTTATCAAAACTACCCTTAATGACAGCTATCTCTCGTTCAAGTTGCTGCACACGCATTGCATCACGAGATAGCTGATCTATTTTTTCACTTTGCTGGGTTAGCTGCTCACCCAGTAAGGTAATATCAGCATGGTGTTGCTGATTTAAATTAAACATGTAATAGGCAGCAACCAAAATAGTGATAAATAAAGCAGCCACTTGCAGAATGGGATGACCACCCTCCTCAAGCCTATCGTTCTCAGTTACCAGCGGTCCTGTTGGAGATAAGGGAATAGATTGCTGGCCCTGCAAATCATTTTCTTTAGATGTGGTAACAATGACTTCAGGCTCAATAGAGGGGCTGCTTACCTCATCTTTTTCTAACTGTTCAGAACTGAGATTAATTTTAGGTTCGATAGAAGAGGGCAATTCGACAGTAGCCGCATCCAATAAGAGGTCTTCTATCTCATTCTGATTCTGTTCTAAGCATTCAGAACCAAGATCAACTTCAAGTTCGATAGAAGAGGGTAACTCAGCAATAGTCTTATCCAATAAGAGATCTTCTATCTCATCCTGGCGCTGTTCTAAGTGTTCAGAATCAAGGTCGATTTCAGGTTCGGTAGGAGAGGGCAACTCAGCAATAGCCTCATCCAATAAGGCATCATCTACCTCATCCTGTGCTCCACTTTGAAAGACATTTCTTAGCTCTTCAGAGTCACCAAGAATATCTCTGAGTGTTTGCTGTTCATTATCGAGATAGTCCTCATTATGTTCATGCGACTCTACAGGCTCAACGGTATCTGAGAGTGGGGTTGTTTGATCGGCATTAATGGGCCGATCAGTTAAAGAAAAATTGGAGTCATCCACCTCCGCATGCGACAAGAGATCAGATTCCAAACTGCTACTTTCAATATCATCACTATTTTGTTTCATAATCGATCACCGATGATTATCTCTGCAGATAGACACTTTATTCAGCAATTATAGAGGTTATATCTTCAACACCATCAAGATTCACACTCTTGGCAAATTTATCATTCACCAAACCGTTAATATTACTACTCTTAACTAAGCCATATTCAAGCATTGTATCGGCCATTTTTTGTAGTTGGCTCTCTTCAGGTATGAATTGGTCATAGACGATTCTATTCTCAGGTGTATTCATAGCGTACTGAATCAGGCCAGCTTCAGAGTTCCAATATTTCGAGGCAATGGTGGCAGCTTCTTGTTTGTTATTTGATATCCACTTCCCAGCCCTTGCTGCCGATTCAACAAACTGCTCTACGCGCTTTGGGTGCTCTTTAATTAGTTGCTCATTGACGACCACAAGGTTACAGATGAATTCTGGCCAAATACTCTCCACATGGAATAGAAGATTTGAATCACCCGATTGCAATGTCTTAGCCGCAAATGGCTCACCAACAAAATAGGCATCCAAAGCGCCTGCAGCAAGTGCTGAGGCCATATCAGGTGGGTTCATCTCAACCACTTTAATTTTGCCATCAAGACCGTGCTCTTTTATCAGACTCAGCACACCCAAGTTATGGCCAGAGAAACGCATTGGAACGGCAATTGTTTTACCCTCAAGCTGGGAAAACTCTTTTATATTGAGGTCAGCACGGGTAACAAATGTGCTCTCTTGCCGGTTTCCTATCATTACAATATTTACGGGAACATTCTGCTGATGCAGAACAATTGAGAGTGGGGCAATAATAAAAGCAACATCTATCTGATTATTTCTAATCGCCTCTGCCATCTCTGCAAATGATGAAAACTTAATCGCCTTAAACCTTACACCTTCACCATCAACTGAGGCATGGTCAAGTATTGGTGCCGAAAAATTGGTGATAACGGGCATATAACCCATGCGAATAACAACACGATCACTTGACTCAAAATTGAGGTAGTTGTGTAGGAGAGTAATTACAATCAGCCAGATTATTGGCCATCGAAGATAGTGTATAAAGAGTTTCACAATCTCCATTGAGTGGGCTGTGTTAAGCAACATAACTCACACCCAGTAAGAGGAAAATCTCATCTCGTAACTCAGAGAGTCCTTTATCTTTCTCAATATTTCTTGGCCGAGAGAAGTCCAGTTTTTTCACCATAATTACTTTTGCGGGCCGCTCACCTAGAACAACTATCCGATCTGCCATGACCAATGCGTCTTCAATGAAATGGGTCACCATCAGCGTCGTTTTCTGATAAAACGTATGCATGTTGATCACCTCTTCACGAATTTTCAGGTGGGTCAAATAGTCGAGGCCAGTAAAGGGTTCATCCATAAAGAGGACATCGGGGTTAACCGCCATGGCTCTGGCAAGTTCAGCACGCCGCTGCATTCCGCCTGACAGCTGGTGAGGGTAATGATGCTCAAATCCTGATAATTCAACGAGGGCTATGTGCTCATGAATTCGATTATTTTTCTCCTCTTCATCCTCAAGATTACGCAGCCCAAACTCAACATTCTCCCAAACGGTATACCAGGGCAGCAGACCATTTTGCTGATAGACAAAAATATTATCGGCACTTGGGCCGGTGACAGGTTGGCCATTAAATAGGACTTCACCACTTGTGGCCTGGTCATGCCCAGCAAGAATTCGCAGTAGTGTCGATTTACCAGCACCTGATGGCCCCAGAAAACAGACCATCTCTCCCTCTTCTATTTCAAGGCTAATGCCATCTAACACCATGATGTCATCGCCCTTAACAGAGGCATCACTACCCTTGCGCCCTTGATTACGTCGCTCTTTGTACCCTTTTTTAATATTTTTTATACTGATTTTATTCATAGGGAGTGCTAGCTCGAAAATTTACGCCATTCAACCTCATCAAGTTCAGTCAACTGTTTCATAACATAGTCTAGAGAGAGGCCAATAAGCCCAATGGTAATCATACCAACCATCACATAATCCATTCTTAATGCGTTACGCGAATCAAGAATCAGATAACCAAGCCCCGACTGAACGGCAATCATCTCTGCAGCCACCACAACTAACCATGCAATTCCCACTATCATACGAAATGATGTGATCACCTCAGGTAAAATGGCAGGCAGTACCACTTTTTTGATCACCTCTTGACGAGTAAAACCAAAATTTGAAGCGACCTGAAAATAGATTGGTTTAATCGATAATACAGAGATCATTGTCGAAGTCACTAGTGGAAAAAAACAGGATAGAAAAATCAGGAATATTGCTGGAGACTCACCAATACCAAACCAGAGCATGGCAAGTGGAATCCAGGCCAAAGGGGAGATGGGTCTTAGAAATTGAATCAGTGGGTTGATGATCTGATTGGCCACTCTTACACGCCCTAGAATGATCCCAAGAGGTACGCCAATAATCACTGCCAGATAAAAGCCAACCGTCACTCGATAGAGGCTAGCCACTGAGTCCTTAAATAGTTTGCCGTCACTAGAGAGTTCATAGGCTCCATTAACCACCTCTATGGGGGTTGGGAAAACATGCGTACTCCAACCACTAAAGCGAACGGTTAATTCCCAAATTATGAGTAGCAGGAAAAATGAGATAAATGGCAGTAACTTACGAACAATTGGGTTATGCATCTATTTTAACTGGGCCTCCATTAGCTCTTTGGCAACTGCAGAGTATTCAGTTGCAGCACGACTGCCAGCATCATAGTAGTGCAGAGGTTTTTGGTTGATTTGAGACTCTTGAACTTTTCCATCCATCTGGATAATACCGTTCAATAGGTGATCTCCATATTTATTTTTGATTTTATCTAAGATCACATTCGCAGCGGTAATATCTGCATTGTACATGGTGACTAACACCTTATAGTTAAGGTGGTGCATCCTTTTCTCTTTAATGACATTGACCATACGAACAATGTGGTCGACACCATTAATTGAGAGATACTCACACTGTGTCGGTATTATTGCAGCATCAGAGGCGAGCAGGGCATTGAGAGTAAAGAAATCACCTGATGGCGGTGTATCAATAAGAATATAGTCATACTCTTTTTTTATCTCATTAAGCTTTTCAGTCAATAGATACTCATAGTCACCCTGCTGCATCTGTTTCTTTGCCAGCAATGCCATCTTGGTGTTTGAGGGCAGGAGAGAGAGACCATAATCTGTAGCTATAATGTGCTGATCAATACTCTCATTTTGTGAATCCATAACATCAAAAAATGATTTTGCATTGAACTTACCCAGTAACACTGAGAGGTTAGCTTGCACATCAAAATCAACCAGCAAAACACGCTTACCCATTTGGGCCAATGAGATGCCAATGTTCATACAGCTACTGGTTTTAGCCACACCACCTTTTTGGTTGCAGATGGTCATCGTCACACAGCGACTGTTATCCACAGGTGGTGTTCTCCGAGGCACTGTTGGTGCCATTGTCTCAGCGCCCTTCACTGGCTCTTGATTGAGGTTTCGCCGCCGTACAATAAAGAGCGTTTTGCACTTCATACAACGAACTTTAACCTGCGCTCTCTTTAAGCGCGCTTCGTTAAGTTGATACTTAGTACTGCAACTGGGGCAAGTAATAATCATATAGTGACCTATGTATTAATCTCTTTGCCTCTGTTGAGAGCAGAAATAACGCTATTTGCAAGCGCATCGACCGGTACAACCTCATCAATGACCCCTCTTTCAATCGCACACTGAATCAGATTTGGGTAGACACAGGTATCCGTTTCTTGAGCGATGGTGACGCCTCTATTGCGTTTGATCTCAGCCATACCCTCATTGCCATCACTGCCAATCCCAGTCATCATTACGCCAATAGTATTTTGGCCAAACTGGTAGGAGGCGCTAGAGAAAATATCATTTAGCGGTTCACTTGCGTCAGGGTTCCTCTCCAATATCGGTTCATTCTCCGCATTAACCGATATCTTTACCGCATCATTTGTTGAGCAGATATAACAGATACCCTGCTCAAGTACTTTGCCGGGCACCCCTGCCTCAACCTTCCAGGGTGTATAAAGATCAAATTCATTGGCAAAATCGGGCAGCATTTTGGGTGAAATATCCTGTATGGCAACAACTGCGGCAGGAATATCTTGTGGTAGTTTTGATAACATTCGTATCACTGAACAGGGACCACCAACCGTTGTTCCAATAGTGATCAGATAATCAAGTGAGCTATATTTATAGCGGCTAGCCAGATCTTCACGGCTATCAACTTTCTTCAGTTTGATTCTGTGAATATTATCTAGACGAACAGCCGCCGCTATCTTGACCCGATCGATGACCTCCTGCCGCTGAGCATGAATATCCTTTGAAATAGCCCCTGAAGGTTTAGGCAGAAAATCAACCACACCCAGTCTCAAGGCATCAAAGGTGATGTCACCATGGCTGTATAAAGAGCTAAGCATGACAATGGGCACTGGGCACTTAATCATAATGTGCCGGATAGCACTGATACCATCCATCACCGGCATATCAACATCCAGTGTGATTACATCAGGTTTCAGTTCAACGATTTTCTCCAATGCATCACGCCCATTTCGTGCACTACCGACCACCTCTATCTCAGGGTCAGAAGTAAGAATATCGTTCAACGCCTTCACCATAAAAGAGGCGTCATCAACAACCAGCACTTTGATTTTGTTATTCATACTTTCCGTACGCCTAAGTTCAATGAAGTTTGATTTTTGATTTAATTTTATCTGTCTGTTCCAGCTGTTTCTTTGCCTGCCTCTTCGCAGTCATCCTTACCAGCTCATAGACATCAAGGATCAGGGAGATACGACCATCACCAATGATGGTTGCCCCAGAGAAACCACTCTTCTCTTGTACATAATCGGCCAGCGGTTTAATCACAACCTCCTCCTGGCCAAGCAACTCATCAACAACAAAACCTGTTCTCTGACCGCCCACACTAACAATCACAACAAATGATTTATCTGGCCGTTCAGTACACTTCTCATTGAATACTGTTGAAAGACGAAAGATGGGCAGTGTCTGTCCACGTAAATGGATAATCTCAACCCCTTCAACCATGGAGATTTCATGCTTAAAGACTCGCACAGTCTCTTCTACATTGGCCAGTGGAATGGTAAATAGATCTCCACCCACACGAACCATCAATGCATGGATAATGGCCAGTGTCAGTGGGATTTTCAGGCGTATCTGACTACCAATGCCCAACTTGGAATCTATCTCCAAAGAGCCATTTAGCTTTTCAATATTTTTCTTTACCACATCCATGCCAACACCTCTGCCAGAGGTGCCAGTGATCTTGTCTGCAGTGGAAAAACCAGCGGTTAAGATCAGTGGTATCAGCTCATTAGTACTCATATTTTCCAGCTCTTCAGCAGAGAAGAGCTCTTTTTCTAATGCTTTTTTCCTGATTTTTTCTGGATCAATACCACGACCATCATCCGTCACCTCAATAACAACATGGTTACTCTCATGATAGGCCTCTAAAACCAGCGTAGCCTTCTCTGGCTTGCCCGCTTTTAAGCGCATTTCACAGCTCTCAATACCATGGTCAACAGCGTTTCTAATTAGGTGAATTAATGGGTCTGACAGCTCTTCAACAATCATCCTATCGAGTTCTGTCTCCTCACCCTTCATAATAAGATTGACCTGTTTATCACTGTTTCGAGTCAGATCATGAATCAGGCGAGGGTAGCGATTAAATATCTGTGAAATTGGCAGCATACGCATCTTCATGACTCCTTCCTGGAGTTCATTTGATGTTCGACCCAATGCGGCTATCGCCTCACTTAGGCGATAGATGAAAGTACGAACCAGTTTCACATCTTTCTGTTCAAGCCCAACGGTCTCTTTTAGATGGCGTTGCAGATCACGCATCTCATTAAACAGCTGGAAGAAATAGGAGCGATCAACAACTAGCTCACCCACTTGATTCATAAGTGCATCAATCTTGTCAGCATCAACACGAACACTCTTTTTGATCTTACGTGCCATTTTTGATGGTTTCTGCTCTTTTACTGCTGCTGATGCTGCTGGTTTGGATGGTGTAACTTTCTTACTGGCCTGAACCTCTGAAGAGGGTGCGGAACCCGCATTTTTGGAGACGAGTTCATCAAAGACATGTTGTAAATTTTTATAGTCTTCAGCATTTGAACCTTGGCTCAAAGAGGTATCCAATGCGCTGGAAAGATTATTGTAGAGCTCACTTGGTGGTTTAACCTGCTCGGCAGATGATGAACGCGCCGTAGAGTCTCTTTTTA
The DNA here is from genome assembly GCA_021647945.1 of Candidatus Polarisedimenticolaceae bacterium. GTDB lineage: Bacteria > Pseudomonadota > Gammaproteobacteria > Chromatiales > Chromatiaceae > JAKITT01. Next base: position 8,145 of record JAKITT010000043.1, on the reverse strand, counting down.
ACAGCGTATCTTCTAAACCACCCACCACAGGTTCATTAATGACCACTTTAATATTGCTTGGGTCACTCACCGGGGCGGGGGCAGGGGTTACATCTGTCAGCTGAGGAAAGGTTCTGCGTAGTTCGGTGAGATAACTCTCCATCAAATCAAGTTCTACCTGTTCACCTTGCGTAAGATGGGCAACCGCCTGCTCTACATCCCCAATCCAAACCTGATAACGCTCAACAAGCTCCACATACTCCATATAGTTAGCCGAGGAGCGTAGTGCATTGATCAATACCAAAGATTGGTTCAACAGCTCAATCTTATCGCTGCTTTGTGGCAGCTCTTGGGCCAGCAGTATCAATCCGGTGTAGTTCTCTTGTAGATGCTCGAGGAAGATGACAAATAGCTCTTCATCCTCCTCTTCTTGATAGATAGCCGCTGTTTGTGCAATCTCATCCTGTGGCTTAACACTCTCAGCGGTGGTCATACCACCGGTTGCATCACCCTTAGTGATAGCTGCCAAAATAGTAAGCAGATCATCAACCGAAGAGGTTTCACAGCTATTGGCTGTCAACTCCTTAACCAGCAGTGCGATACGATCACGTGCCACCATCAGCGTTTCAATAATTTCACTACTCGAAGATTTTTCACCCTCTCGTAGCAGATCAAGCAGATCTTCAAGGGAGTGGGAGAGCCGTGATATACGGTCTAAACCGATATATTGTGCGCCCCCCTTGAGGGTGTGGATTGGACGAAATATATCGTTTAATAGTTCAAGGTTGCCAGGTTCCTTCATGAGCTGGAGCAGCATCTCCTCCATCTCCTCTAGATGCTCTTCTGCCTCAACAAGAAAGTCAGGCAGTAGCACTAGGTCAATCTCTGAAGTGGACTGTGGCTCATCTTCAGATGCAGGCCTCTCTGGTGCTAGCTCAACTCCACCAGCCGCCTCCATCTCGGCAAATGCCCGCATAACGTCATCGGTGACATCTTCACCCGTGGGAGGTTGTGGGTCGCTACTGCTCTCTGGTAGATCAGGCTCCGACCCTCCCGCTGCTTCCATCTCAGCAAATGCCCGCATAACATCTTCGGTGACATCTTCACCCGTGGTAGGTTGTGGGTCACTGCTGCCTTCTGGTAGATCAGGCTCTGACTCCCCAGCCGCTTCCATCTCCGCAAACGCTCGCATAACATCATCAGTGACATCACCCACCGATTCATCAACATCTTTAAGCTGCGGAAAGCGCTCTTTCAGTTCTGCACTGATATCAAGCATGAAGTTGAAAGAAGGGGAGGTACCTTGGATAACGGCCTCAATTGCCTGTTCAATCTCACTACGCCAATGGTTGTAGCGCCCGACCAATTCATCATAACCCATGTAGTTAGCGGAGGAGTGCAGGGCATCAAGTAGCGCCTGGGATTCGTTTAATAGCGTGATGCAGTCACTGCTTTGAGGCAGCTCTCGGGTCAGTGTAACCAAAGCGGTGTAGTTCTCTTGCAGATGAGTGAGAAAGACTGAAAAGAGCTCTTCGTCCTCTTCCTCCTGATAATCACACTGTGGGGTTGTCATCTCATCTTGGGCTGGGGCCACCACCTCTACCGCCTTCCCATCTGCCAACATACCCGTCAAGAGGGCCACTAGGTCATCAACTGAGCTCTCCTCACAACTGCTAGCACTCAATTCACCAACCAGAAGGGCGATACGATCACGTGCCTCAATCAGGGTTTCAATTATCTCGGAGCTTGACTTTTTTTTCCCCTCTCGCATAAGATCAAGTAGATCCTCAAGCGAGTGGGCCAGTTTTGAGACCTTCTGCAAGCCAATATATTGCGCGCCCCCTTTAATGGTGTGGATTGGACGAAATATATCGTTTAACAATTCAAGACTACCGGGCTCCTCTATGAGTTGGAGCAACATCAGCTCCATCTCCTCCAGGTGTTCTTCAGCTTCCACTATAAAATCAGGAAGCAGTGACATATCTATCTCACTCATGCTTTTTCCCTATATCTGCCAAGGATATTCATGATTTTTTAAACCGACGCAATCAGCGCCAGGATATCACCTGGGTTGTGTTTATTAACCAAGCCCAGAACCCCCGTTTTTTTCGCTTCATCTCGATATTTATCTTCATTGAGATTGGAGAGGATGATGATCCTAGCCGTATCATCAATTGCCAGAATCTCCCGAGCGGCAGTTATTCCATCCATACCCCGCATGGTGATATCCATCGTTACAACATCGGGTTTCAACGCTTGGTACATCACCAGTGCCTCCGCACCACTACCCGCCTCACCGGCAATCACATGCCCAGCATCGGTTAATGTTTTGGTGATGATTTTTCTCATCATGGCTGAATCTTCAACAATTAATATCTGCTTACCCATTGAGCCAAACCTTTTTATATGTATATGTACCAAACATCAGATCATCATATCGCCATCAAGAAGCAGTTCTTCAACATCCTGATCGATATCCTTTAACATACGGTACTCTTCATTAAAGAGTACTCGGCTGAAATCAAGAATCACAAACAGCACGCCTGTAATGTCACAGACACCAGCGATGTATTGATTCTCTAATCCACCAATCACAATTTCAGGCGGTGGCTCTATGCTATCTTCAGCAATTTTGAGTACTTTTGTGACACTATCAACGATAAACCCAACCACTCGGTCACCGATATTAAGTATTAAAATCCAGTTTCTTGCTTCACTCGTCTCTTCATAGAGATGGAGACGTTTACGAAGATCGATAACGGGAATAATGTTGCCACGAAGATTGATCACACCCTCAACAAACTCAGGTGAGTTCGGCACAGCAGTAACCTTTGCTGACCGGATAATTTCCTGAACCAGCAAAATATCAACACCAAACTGTTGGTTGGCAATCTCAAATCCAACCAATTGAAGCATGCCTTCATCTTCAGACTCTTCGATTTTCTCAAAGCCAATTGTCTCAGCCATAACGACTCCCTCTTAAATCCTGGCACCGGTAAAGAGCAGCCATTAGATTTTGAACTGCTGTACCTGTTCAGTAAGACTCTTCGATTGGTCCTGCAAGTTCTCCGTGATGCCCACAACTGCACCTGCACCTTTTACCGTCTGTTCTGCCGCTTGTGCTGATTCATTCGAGAGTTTACTAACTGCCTTAGAGCGTTGTGCCTGAAGTGCCGTCATCTGATTCATCTCATTACTGCGTGACACAATGCCGTTCATCTGTTCATTGATAAATTGCACACTGGTATTTGTCTCTTCAACCAGTCCACCAATTTGGGTGGAGTATTTAGCCAGTGTCTCAAGTGCCTGCTGAGCAGCTACACGACGTGTACCCTGTTCACCTGCCATTTCTCCAATCTCTTTTGCCAACGTATTCAGCTCCTCCATCAGCCCTTGTACCTGCTGTGCAGCACTGCTCAAACCACCCGTTGCATTAGATATCTCCTCAATCGCCTGCATATTGATACGACCACCTTCATCAATTCGTACCAATGCCTGCTGTGATTGGTCCGTCAGTTTTACACCCGCAGCAACGTTAGCGGTTGAGTCTTTGATCAACTGTGTGATCTCCTTCGCTGCCTCAGAAGAGCGTTGTGCCAACTTACCCACCTCATCAGCAACCACCGCAAAACCTTTACCATGCGCACCAGCACGGGCCGCCTCTACTGCGGCATTAAGTGCCAGCAAGTTGGTCTGTTCGGCGATCTCGGTAATCACGTCAATAATCTCTGCGATCTGTTCAGATGAACCCGAGATGTTCTCCATACCTTTCACTGTTGCTGAAATTGAGCTATGTCCCTCTTCCGCTGCTTCAAGTGAGGAGCGACCAAACTCAGTCGCCTTGTCCACCGCCTGTTGCATCTGCCCCATAGAGGAGACCATCTCATCGATTGAGGTGGTCACCTTGGTCACCATCTCCCCCTGAGATTGCGCAGTCTGCACAACCTTGGCGCCGGTTTCACCCATCTCACCAACACGTGTCAGGGTCTCATTCACCTCATGCTTAGAGGCATCTGATGTCTCGGCCACCTGCTTCATCTTCTCAAGCAGTTCAACTACCTTACCCTGTGAATTTTGCGCTGCATCAAGCTGTGCTTGAGTGGCCTCAGATACCTGACCAGCCGTAGCACCCATCTCAGAGATAACCTTAGAGGAGGTTTTGGCGCGCGCTAGCTCTTGACCTGCACGCTCTCTATTTGCCGTAGCTCGCCCAGCTACATCAGCGGAGCTCTCTGACACCTTATCTGCCGCGCCACCAACAACACCAAAAGAGTTGCGAATGACCTCAAGCATATTATTGAGCCCCTCAGACATCTGGCCCACCTCATCATTACTGGCAACCGGCACCTTGATACGCAGATCCTGTTCAGTAGCAATGGTGCGCACCACCTCAGCCACGTTGGTGATCGGCCGGATAATGACGTTGTTTACCATCAAAAGTAGACTTAAGGTAACCAAGAAACCCGCAAATAATAGGATGTATTCGATAGTCTCAAGCTGAGCCACAAGGGTAGCTACCTCTTCAGTATCACTATTAAGCAGTACCTTCTGGTTTACTACCATATCTACCAGAGTTGCCTCAATTGAATCTGCAAGCGGTGCAGCCTTAGTAGCCAACCAATAGTTAGGGACATTCCAGTCTGCTTTGCTGCGGATTTTGAACATCTTTGGAGGCAGCACCTTGAACTCATCACGCACCGATTTAAATGAGACAAAGATTGACTGTTGCTCGGGAGATAGGTGTCTATAGGCGCCGTTCAGATCGTTAAAGCGTCGTTCATTCTTCGCCCACAAGGTCTCAAAGCGCTGTCTAAACTGCTCATCACCAGAGATGAGATAGCCACGAATTGCCGCCAAACCAAGACCGGTGGTGCCTCGAATATCTGCCATCATATAGAGGATAGATTTGCGTAGGTCACTACCTTCACGGGCTGCCTCAAGATCAATCAGTTTAGTGATTAGGCTCGCCATCTTTGATCCACGTGGTGCAGCATCATTAAAGAGAATTTTCAAAGCTGGATTTTCATCCTCAGTCTGCGCTATATCCTCAATTTCCTGCTGAAATCTACGGAACTTCTCGAGATCACTCTTCATCGACTTGAGTCGCTTGATGTTCTCTGCGTTAGTCCAGTTCTTGGAGAGTTCATCCATCTCATCAATACCGGGATCAATCCATTCATCCCATGATTTGGCTCGTACATCCTTAAACGTTGGATTACCCAGCAACATCCAGCCACGCAGTCCCGCAAGTGATTGGTTAATACCACTCAACATGCCAAGACTCGCCTCAGTCGTCGGAGTACGAAGATGGGCCACTCGATCAGAAAGGAATTTAATCTGACCAACTTGGTAGATCGTCACTGATACCGCAGAGACCAATACCAGAAGCATAAGAGCAAAACTAAAACCAATCTTGGTTCTCAGCCGTAGATTACTAAAGAGACCCGCATTATTGTCTTTCATCTGTACCACTCCTAGTTACACTTTCAACTCGTCAACCACATGCAAGGTGACAACTTAAAACCTATACAACTTTTTACTGACCAGCCATACAAAGCTGATCCATTAATTATTAATTACTGATGCAATATCACGATCAGCAACCGTCTCAACTGTTGGGTTCAATGCTTGAGCCGATTCAATTAGACCTCGACTCATGGCCGTTTTTGGATCCTGTACAATCGCCTGTCCACCCATACGAATCACCTCTTCAAGTCCCTCTGCCCCATCATCTCCACCACCTGAAAGCAGGACACCCAAGGAGTTTCCTTCCATCACCTCTGCGGTTGAGAAGAGCATCATATTGATTGAGCCCTGGCGTGAAGCAAAAGGGGCAGGGCTCACATGAAGTACGAGTGATGAGCCATATCGGTGCAGAGACATGTAGTTAGCACCTGCACATAAATAGCAGACCCCAGGTTTCAAAACATCATCATGCTCCGCCACTTTGATAGTCAGTTCACTGTAACGATTTAGATAAGTAGCAAAGGCTTCAACATGACGTGGTGAGGCATAGATCATGACCAGATAGGCATTGCGGTCATCTACCTTTAGCTGAGGAACAATCTTTAATAAAGCACCATACCCACCCTCAGCGGCACCCAGTGCCACCACCTGCGTTGGGGTGGTATTACTCTTCTCTATAGAGATGAAAGCACCAGGGGGTCTCTGGCGAATATACTTAAGGGCATCTACCTCAACATCAGAGGCAAATTCAATTTTGCTGCGAATATCAGCTGCCTGCTCATCCATCTCAACATCTTCATCCACAGCAGATGGTTTTGAGATGATATCAACCGCACCATAACGTAGTGCATCAAAGGCGATAGAGGCCCCTTCACGGGTGAGGCTGCTAATCATCACAATGGGTGCTGGGGAGTTGATCATGATGTGTTTAACGGCCGTTAAACCATCCATTCCTGGCATGCTGATATCCATGGTGATGACATCAGGTTTCAGCTCTGCAGCTGCATGGATAGCCTCATTACCATTTTTGGCCTCACCGACAATGGTAAACAGATCATCATCAGCAAACAGCTCTGCGATAGAACGGCGTACCATAGACGAGTCATCGACTATCAGAAGCTTTTTTGGCATCATATCTCTATTTCCCTCATGCCTTTGTGCTGTTATTAATGAGGTTTAGTCAATCAATATACTTAGTCCAGCTAAGCAGTTATTTCAAATATTTCTCAAGCTTTTCTAATAAGTGTTCATTTTTAAAGGGTTTAGTTAGGTACTCATCACTACCTGACATTCTGCCTTTTAACTTATCCAGCAGGGAGGCACGTGAGGTGAGAATAATGACGGGAATATTTGCGGTCGCTTTATTTTTCTTCATACGTTTGAAGACCTCATAACCATCAATGTCAGGCAAAATCAGATCAAGAATAACCAGATCTGGCGACTCCATTTCCAACTGATGTAGCGCAGAAGTACCATCAGTTGCCTCCACCACTTGGAAGCCATAACCAACAATTGCCTGAGTCAGAATTTTGCGGGAGAGGCGACTATCCTCAACCACTAAAATTTTCTTTTGTTCTTTCTCAACCTGCGGCTCAGAAGAGGTCGCCGCATTTTCCACAGAATTGGCACTACCTCTCTGTGCTGATGGCTCCAGCTTAAACATACGAAATAACGTATGGTTAAAAGAGAGTTTAGTCTCTGCTGTCTCAGCCTTCTCAATCTCCTCAGCAGTACCACTCTTAAAAAAGCATTTAGCCGAGTTGATGCGACGAATCATTGGCAGGGCAGGGGTTCCATGTATATTCTGGTATTTGATATCTACAATTTCGCCTCTAGTGAGCTCAAAGATGGCGCATTCGCTTTGATCAGTCATCAAATAGAACTTGCCCGTCCGTCCCTTTTTAGAGAGCTCGAGTAAATCCTGGAACACCTCTGAAATTGAGATGAAAAACGCTTTCTCTTGCATGCTTCCAAGCCTCCCTCAACAGCAGACGAAACCAATCATGTTGATTTCATATAACTTGATAATCGCCCAACAACATCAACAGTATAGATAGTTAAAATAATTTCTTAAATGTAATGCCTGTATCGGTTAGGAATAAAAAAACTTTACCCCTCTCCAAGAAAACTATTTAACAATAAATCAGTGAGGTAATCCCCCTACTATGCCGGGGGACTTTCAAAGATTTGACCTATACAGCAGTTGTTGTAAATCTCCGAACTCAATTATGAGAGGGAGATTTGCAAATGAAAGAATATCAGAGTTTGAGTCATACGAGATGGGACTGTAAGTATACATGTTGTATTTATCCAAAAACGAAGAAAGGCACGCATATTCGGATCGTTAAGGAAAAATATGGGGGCTATATTCCATGATTTGGCTGGTCACAAGGAGTCGAAAATTGTGGAAGGACACCTGATCTCAGATATATGTGTATATATGCATCAGTATTCCACCGAAGTATGTGGTATCAAATGTGGTGGGTTATATCAAAGGCAAGAGTGCCATTCAAATTGCGAGGCATTTTTGGGGTAGGCGGTGGAATTTTACTGGCGGGCTGGGACGCTCTAATTACCTCTTGAGTAACATAAACCTAAGTTGTTGATAAAACAGCATTTGAAATAGTCTCATTTTCTGCACTTGGCACCAGATCAAATCCCAAAGAAGCCGCTCTCTTCTTCAGGTTTTTGGTGACACGC